>CAYJJJ010000006.1:0-39666 GCA_964370465.1 uncultured Oscillospiraceae bacterium | reverse complement strand
GTGCGACGGCGCTTCGCTTCCTTCGCTTTATCCGCCACAGGCGGCGCTCGGTCGCTCACAAACTGAGCCACATCCCGATATTAAAACCAAAAGGTTGATATAAAAAATAAATTAACACCGAGTAAGAAACTCGGTGTTAATTGGTCCGAGTGACAAGATTCGAACTTGCGGCCTCTACCACCCCAAGGTAGCGCGCTAGCCAAGCTGCGCCACACCCGGACAGGGTGCTGTATTGAAAATACAGCCTTAAAAATATACCATAAATGGAATGAAAAATCAACAGTTTTGCAACTTTTTTTATCAAAAAAATGTTTTTTTAATGAATTTTTTTATCTCTCACTTTTAATACTTGAAATTATGTTAAAAATGATGTATTGTGGTGATAATAAGATTAATTATTAATTTGGAGGTTTATTATGATAGAAATAACAAATGCGAATTTTGAAGAGAAAGTTTTGAAGAGCGAAGTGCCTGTTCTTGTTGATTTCTGGGCAGAGTGGTGCCCTCCTTGTAAGAGATTATCTCCGATTGTTGAAGAGGTTTCACAGGAGGTTTCGGGGAAAGCGCTTGTAGTGAAAGTTAATGTTGATGAAGCGCCTGAGCTATCCGCTAAATACGGTGTTAGCTCAATCCCAACACTTATTGTTATCGATAAAGGCGAGGCTGTTAAAAGTTCAGTTGGATTTATTCCAAAAGAGAAAGTTTTGGAGCTTATAGGCGTTTAGGGGTTTTCTAAAATAAAATTAGATGTCGATTTAAAAAGTCGGCATCTTGTTTTGGTATATTGAAGGGGGTTATTATGCCTATAGCGGTTTTATATGAGTCTGACGAGTGGTCAAGCTATAAGATTGTAGATGAAATAAAGGGTTTCGGCGCAGAGGTTTCTGCTTTTAATTTAAAGGACGAGTTTGACGAAACTGTTTTAAAAAACTTTGACCTTGTTGTCAGCAGAGTTTTTGCAAGCAGTGTTTTTCGCGGGAACGAATATGCGCTAAAGCAGATGCCGAAGGTTTTGGATTTTGTTATTAAGAATGATATTCCGATGATTAATCCTCCGATAGCACATAGCTATGAGATTAGCAAAGCGCTTTCAACTAAAGTTTTGGCGGATGCGGGAATCTCAGTGCCTAAAGTTTATGGTGTTTTCAGAAAAGAACAGCTTGTTTTAGGTGGTGATTTTGATTACCCACTAATTGTTAAACCCGACTGTGGCGGCAGGACAAACTCCACATATATCATAAAAAGTGAGAGTGAGCTCAAAATTGAGATGCAAAATGCAAAAGAGCTTGATTACATAGTTGAGGAATTTAATAATCCACAGTATGGTTTTTTAACAAGGGTGGAGGTTATCGGCGGAGAGTGTCGACTTATACTCAAAAGAAGTGTAAACGCAGAGGGCTTGTCAGGGTACAATGTTGGTTCTGTGTATGAGTTTTACCCAGAAGTCAGCCAAAAGTTAAAGGATACAGCGGTAAAAGCTATGGAGCTTCTCTCTATCGAAACAGGCAGTATGGATATTATTGAAAACGACACAGGGCTTTATATTATCGATATTAATTCAGTTTCAAACACAAGCGAAGATACAATAGAAACATTTAAGTTCGATTTGATGAAAGAAACAGCAAGGTACATAGTGAGGCGTTATAATAAAATAAAGGGAGCGTAATTATGATTTTTGATTTTACAAAGGACCTTTTAACAGGAAATAGAATGGTGGACTCACAGCACAAAGAGCTTATTAAAATTGCGAATAAACTTCTTGATGCATGCAATAAGGGGCAGGGCAGAGATAAGATAAACGAAACTGTCGGATTCTTGGTGGGATATGTCGATAAACATTTTATGGACGAAGAGATGCTGTGGATAAAGGGTGGCTGTGACGATTTTGATGCGCACAAGCGCTTCCACGATGAATATAAGAAAAAATTAGCTTCGGTTGTAGAGGAAATTAAGAGCAATGGCGTTAATATAAAGACGCTTGGTGATGTAAATATTCAGATTAGTGCGCTTGTATCACATATAAGAATAATGGATAAAAAAATGGCGAGTCAGCTTAAATAGAAATAACTTTAGTGGGTGATGAAATGTCAAAATATAAGATAGGCGTTGACCTTGGAGGCACTAATATCAGTGCGGCGATTTTAGATGAAAACAACAACATTCTTTTAAAAGGGAAGAGAAAGACTCTCCAAAACAGAGGACATGAGGCGGTAATTGCGGATATCGCAGGACTTGTATTAGAACTGTGCAAAAAACAGGGCGTTGATGTTAAAGATGTAGGCGGAGTGGGACTTGGGTGCCCTGGCGCAATTGATGATAAAAACGGCGTTGTTATATTTGCTGGAAATCTCAAAGGGTTTCAAAGTTTACCGCTTGCGAAGTCGCTTGAAGATTTGCTCGGTGTTCCGGTTCGCATTTCAAATGATGCAAACTGTGCAGCGCTCGGTGAATTTGTTGCGGGTGCAGCACTTGAATATGACAGTGCGCTACTTATAACGATTGGCACAGGTATAGGCGGTGGATTTGTCGATAATGGCAGTATATATATCGGCAGTGGAATCGGCGGTGCTGAGTTTGGGCATATTACGATAGTTGCCGGCGGTGAACAGTGCAGTTGTGGCAAAAAGGGTTGCTTTGAGAGCTATTGCAGTGCAACAGCGCTAATTCGAGAGGCAAAAAAAGCGGCGGCCCAAAATGAAGCCTCCGCACTGTATACAATGTGTGATGGGAATATGGATAATATGGATGGTAGAATTCCCTTTGATGCGTGCAGGGCAGGGGATGCTACCGCGAAGAAACTGATAGATGATTTTATCTTCTATATGGGCGAGGGGATTGTCAGCATTGTAAATATTATGCGGCCGGCTGTGGTTATGTTATCAGGTGGAATAAGTGCTGAGGGTGAGTTTTTAACGATTCCTCTAACAGAATATCTAAAAAAATATGCATTTGCTCACGACCAGATAGAACCGCCAAAAGTTCTAAAAGCAAGACTTGGCAACGATGCTGGGTTTATCGGAGCTGCAAACCTTTAGAAGTTGCTCTTTTTTAAGATTTTGTTTATCTCTTTTAAGAAAAAATATAGCAAAGCGACTTCGAATGGGAGTAGCAGTAGGTTTTTGAGAACTCTTGTGGATAATGCGTAGACGAGAAATCCCTGTCCGTAAAGTTCTGCTAAGAGAAGAGAGTTTAGTATCATATTTACAAAGACTGATACACAGACCCTCGCGAGTGACGCTCTTAAAATCGTCACTTTTTCTTTGTGTAAGAAAATAGCGTAGATTATAGCGGCAACAGCTGCAATGGCTGTAAACCCTATATGAAAGGGGCCTGAGGGCTTAATTAGATATTTGAGAAGGTCGCCGATAATAGCGGCGAGAGCTGCTTTTTGAAAGCCATATCGCATAGCGACAAATGCTATTGGAAGATATGAAAATGTTATCCAAAGTGTTGGAGCAATTTCAATTCGCACGAAAACAAGCACAACATCGAGTGCTATAAAAAGCGATATTAGAACAAGCTCTTTTGTGTTTAGAAACCGTTTTGTTTCGTTTTTTTTATTATTTAACATATAAATCACCACCTATATAATATTATTGTAATATAACAATTTGTCAATAGGGGGATTAATATGAATGTGCGACTAAGCGATTTTGTCCAAAAAAACGTCATAGATATGAACACAGGGCAAAACCTCGGGTTTGTCGAGGATTTTGAGCTGGAGGCTGATAACAACACAATTTCAATAACCTCGGTTATAGTTAAAGAGAAAGGCGGATTTGCAAGCTATATTGGAAAGGGCAAAGAGATAGTTATAAAAGTTTCGGATATAGCGGTTGTCGGCAGTGACTCTATTTTAGTGCGGACAAAATAAACTATTGCAATGAAGCGTGAATTATGGTATAATACCACAGAAAACGCACGTTTGTCGTTTTTGCGACAAGGTCACCGGTAGAATTATCGGTGGTTGCAAAATAAGACAAGCGGAGGAAAAAACCAAAAATCAGGAGGAAAAAACATGGGCGTAGTATCAATGAAACAACTATTAGAAGCAGGTGTTCATTTCGGACATCAAACAAGAAGGTGGAACCCTAAAATGGCTCCGTACATCTACACAGAGAGAAACGGAATCTACATCATCGACCTTCAGAAAACAGCGAAAAAACTCGATGAGGCTTATGCATTCATCAGAGATGTTGCAGCAGAGGGCGAGAACATCCTATTTGTTGGAACGAAAAAACAAGCGGGCGACAGCATAAAAGAAGAGGCTGTTCGTTGCGGAGCGAATTTTGTTAACGCAAGATGGCTCGGCGGTATGATGACAAACTTTAAAACAATCAAAACAAGAATAGCAAGACTTGAGCAACTTGTTGAGATGCGCGAGGGTGGTACATTCGATCTTCTACCGAAGAAAGAAGTTATCAAACTAACTCGTGAGATAGATAAACTTGAAGAGTTCCTCGGCGGAATTAAAAATATGGAGAAACTACCAGGCGCTATGTTCATAGTTGACCCAAGAAAAGAAAAAATTGCGGTTGCAGAGGCTAAAAAGCTTGGTATCCCAGTTGTAGCTATCGTTGACACTAACTGTGATCCAGATGATATCGACTATATCATCCCTGGAAACGACGATGCAATTAGAGCAGTTAAGCTTATAGCTCACGCTATGGCAGACGCTGTTATAGAAGCAAACCAAGGTGCACAGTTTGATGCAGGTGAAGAAGTTGCAGCTGAAGCGGTTGCGGCGGAGAGCGCTGAGTAATTTTAATATAAAGGAGAATTATAACAATGGCATTTACTGCAAAAGATGTACAGAGTTTAAGAGAGAGAACCGGTTGCGGAATGATGGACTGTAAAAAGGCCCTCACAGAAGCCGGCGGAGATATGGAAAAAGCAATTGAGGTTCTTCGTGAGAAGGGTCTTGACGCTGCTACTAAGAAATCAGGCAGAATAGCTGCTGAGGGACTAATTTCTATATACAGCGATGCAGAGAGCAAAGTTTCAGCGATAATCGAAGTTAACTCAGAAACAGACTTCGTTGCTAAAAACGAGAAGTTCCGTGAGTTTGTTGACAGCTGTGTTAAAACAGTTGCTGTTCAGAATCCAAGCGACGTTGAAACTCTTCTAACACTCAAAGCTTGTGACAGTGAGTTCACAGTTGATGAGATGCTAAAAGAAAAAATCCTAACAATCGGCGAGAACCTCAAAATCAGAAGATTTGAGAGAAGAGAAGGCAATATCGTTGGATACATCCACGGTGGCGGTACTATCGGTGTTCTTGTTAATTTCGAGACATCTGATGAGTTTGCAAAAACTGACGCTTTCACAGCATGCGGACGTGATGTTGCTATGCAGATAGCTGCACTAAGCGCTTCTTACCTAACTCCAGAAGAAGTTCCAGCTGAAGTTGTTGAGAAAGAGAAAGAAATTCTTATCGCTCAGATTAAGAATGATCCAAAGAATGCAAACAAACCTGACAATATAGTTGAGAAGATGGTTGTTGGTAGAATTAATAAGTTCTATGACCAGAACACTCTTCTAAGACAGGCATTTGTTAAAAACGGTGACCAGACTGTTGCACAGTATATCGAAGAAGTTGCAAAAGCTGCTGGCACAACACTAACAGTAAAAGAGTTTATTCGCTTTGAAAAGGGCGAAGGACTTGCAAAAAGAGAAGATAACTTTGCAGACGAAGTTGCTTCAATGGTAAAATAACTATAAAAATTAAAAGTGCAAGAATCCTTGCACTTTTTTTTGCAAAAAACACAAAATTTCTATTTACTAATTGTAAAAAAAAGGTTAAAATAAATAATAGAGGTGTAATATTATGGCGCTTAAATACAAAAGAGTTTTGCTTAAAATTTCAGGTGAGGCACTTGCTGGCAATGAGGCTATGGGGATAGACCACAAAACGCTTATTCCTATCTGTGAGCAGATAAAAAAAGCGAGCTTGCTTGGAGTTCAGATTGCTGTTGTTGTAGGCGGTGGCAACTTCTGGAGAGGTCGCAGTAGCGGCGAGATGGATAGAACAAGAGCTGACCATATGGGTATGCTTGCAACGATGATTAATTCGCTAGCTATTTGTGATGCATTTGAGCAACTCGGTGTTGAGGTTCGTGTTCAGTCGGCTATAAATATGCAACAGATAACCGAGAGTTATATCAGAGGTCGTGCGATAAGCCACCTTGAAAAAGGCAGAATAGTTATATTTGGCGGTGGAACAGGAAATCCTTATTTCTCAACTGATACTGCAGCGTCACTTAGAGCGGCTGAAATAGATGCAGATATAATTCTTAAAGCTTCACTTGTTGATGGCGTTTATGATAAAGACCCGAATAAATACAGCGACGCTGTGAAGTATGATAGCTTGTCGTTCTCGCAGGTGCTCTCAGGCGGACTTGCTGTTATGGACTCAACTGCGGCGGCTATGTGCAAAGATAATAACATACCTATTTATGTATTTAACCTAAATAACCCTGAAAATATAGTCAAAGCTATAATGGGTGAAAATATAGGAACACTTGTAACGGAGGGATAAAAATGGGACAATATGATGTTTATGAAGCAAAGATGGGGAGAAGAATAGCTTCTCTTGAAAATGAATTCGGTGCAATTAGGGCAGGACGTGCAAGCCCAACTATTCTAGACAAAGTGAATGTTGATTATTATGGTGCGCCAACTCCGATAAATCAACTTGCGGCAGTTTCGGTTGCCGAAGCTCGTATTCTTGTTATAACTCCTTGGGATAAAGCGGCACTTGACCTTACCTATAAAGCTATTTTAGCCTCAGATATTGGAATAAATCCAACTAATGACGGCACCTGCATAAGGCTTGTTTTCCCGCAACTTACAGAAGAGCGCAGAAAAGAGCTTGTAAAAGAGATTCATAAAATAGCGGAGGGCAGCAAAGTTCAGATTCGCAATGTCCGCCGTGATGCTATTGACGACTTTAAAAAGCAAAAAAAGAACAACGAAATTACCGAAGATGACCTAAAGGATGCAGAAACTGCTATCCAAAAGCTAACTGATAAGTTTATCAAAACTGTCGATGATATTCTTGCAAAGAAAGAAAAAGAGGTCATGGAGATTTAAATGCTAAGTATCTTTGGAAAGAATAAAAGGGACGGAAATATTTCCGTTCCTTTGCATTTAGCAATAATTATGGATGGTAACGGCAGATGGGCGAAAAAGAGGGGACTTCCGAGAACTGCGGGTCATAAGCAAGGTGCAGAGGTCTTTAAAAAAGTCAGCCGTTATTTAAATAGCATAGGTGTGCAGTATTTAACCGTCTATGCTTTTTCAACCGAGAACTGGAAACGACCCAAACAAGAGGTCGATACCATTATGGGGATATTAAAAGAATATTTAAAAAATGCTAGTAGGCATAAAGAAGAGAATATGCGCACATTATTTATAGGGGACAGAAATGCGCTGACTCCCGAAATCCGAGAGCTTATGCGAGAAGCTGAGGAGGGGAGTGCTGATGCGACAGGACTCACTATAAATATAGCGATAAATTACGGTGGTAGAGCAGAAATTGCAAATGCCACAAAAGAGATAGCAAAAAGGGTGCAGAGCGGTGAGATATCACCTGATGATATTTCAGAGCAGATGATAGAGAGTTTTCTCTATACAAAAAACACTCCAGATCCAGAGATAATACTGCGCACAGGTGGCGAGATGCGAAGCTCAAACTTTCTACTTTGGCAGTCTGCGTATAGCGAATATTTCATAACTGAGACCCTATGGCCGGATATAAAAGAAACCGACATAGAGGCGGCTATAACAGCATTTAATTTAAGAAATAGAAGGTTTGGTGGAATTTAATGAAACTTAAACAGAGGTTTTTAACAGCTGGAATACTGCTCGCGATATTTATTCCTATTGCTTTTTTTTGGCGGACAATAGTATTTGAAATCATTATGGGAGCGATGGCTTTTTTGATTGTGGCTGAAATTTTAACTGCTGTTAAACTAAACAAGCCGCGTGTTATTTTTCATACATTTCTCGTTTACGGTGTTTTGACGATTTTTGTTCAAAATACTATGATACTATTATTTATAACATATCTTTTAGCGATGCTTACTTTTATTTACTGTGTAATATTCCACTCAAAACAGCCAGTACAGCTAATTCTTTTTGCGGCATTTATGACTATTGCCGTGACGATGTCGCTCAAATCCTTGCTTTTGCTTCGTGACATTTCATCAGGACACTTTTTTATCCATTTCCTACTTGCAACAGGCGGTGGATTTGTATGTGATTCGTTTGCCTTTTTCACAGGCTCGCTTTTTGGGAAGACTAAGCTAAGTCCAGTAATAAGCCCGAAAAAGACAGTAGAAGGACTTATCGGGGGCATTGTAGCGACGGTTGGATTCTTTTTGCTCTTTGTCTTTGTTTACAGCAAATTATACCCCGAGGTGACGGTAAACTATCCGTTGACAGCGGTTTTAGCGCTTGTGTTATCAACTCTCGGAACAGTTGGTGATTTGTTTGCCTCAGTTATAAAAAGGCAGAATAACATAAAAGATTTTTCGAATATTTTAGCTGGGCACGGTGGATTTTACGACAGATTTGACAGTATAATGTTCACAGCACCTGCGATGTACATCTTTACTTTAGTAGTTGGAAGAGTTATAACAGTATAAGGGTTTTTTATGAAAAGTGTAGTTATATCGGGCTCAACGGGCTCAATTGGAGTTCAGGCAATTGAAGTTTGCAAAAAGTGCGGTTTTAAAGTTGTAGCGCTTAGTGCGCATAAAAATTACAAACTACTTGCAGAGCAAGCGCGATTGATGCAAGTGCAGAGTGTTTGTATTTCGGATGAGCGTTTTTACAGTGATTTAAAAGCCCTTCTATCTGATACTGATATCAAGGTTTTAGCAGGCGAGCAGGCGCTTTGTGAGATGATTTCCAGCACAAAAGCGGATGTGCTTTTAAACGCAATTGTTGGAATTTCAGGGCTCGCGCCGACGGTTGCGGCAATTAAAAGCAGAAAAGATATTGCCCTTGCAAACAAGGAAACGCTTGTTGCCGGTGGTGAATATGTTATGTCGCTTGCAAAAGAATGTGGTGTTTCTATTCTACCGGTGGACAGTGAGCACAGCGCAATTTTTCAGTCTTTAGTCGGCTGTGCTGATTTAAAGGAGATAAAAAAGTTAATAATAACTGCAAGCGGTGGTCCATTTTTTGGCAAAAGCAGAGAGGAGCTTGCTTCTGTCACCCTTGCCGATGCGCTAAAACACCCAAACTGGGTTATGGGGCAGAAAATAACCATCGATAGTGCTACACTTATGAACAAAGGGCTTGAATTTATCGAGGCGGTTTTCCTCTTTTCGGTAGACCCCAAAAACATAGAGATAGTTGTTCACCGTGAGAGCGTTATCCATTCACTTGTGGAGTTTGTAGATAATTCAGTAATAGCGCAGCTTGGTGTGCCGAATATGGAGATACCAATTCAGTATGCACTAACCTATCCAAATAGGTATGAAAGCAATGTGCGCCCGCTCAGCCTTACAGAATATGGAACACTAACTTTTTACAAACCAGATTTTGAGAGTTTTAAGGCTCCAACAGCTGCTATAGAAGCTATAAAAGAGGGCGGACTAAAACCGGCAATAGTGAACGGTGCAAATGAAAAAGCGGTTGAGCTGTTTTTAGCTGGTAAAATATCGTTTTTAGATATCGAGAGGCTAATATTAAAGTCGCTCGATTTAAAAGGCGGCAGCTATAAAAGCATAGATGAAGTCTTTGAGGCTGATAGGTATGCACGAGAATTTGTAATGCAAAGCATTTAGGAGGTTGAACACAATAGACACGATAATAACAATTCTATTAACACTTTTTGTCTTCGGACTAATTATAACAATACACGAGCTTGGTCATCTTGTTGCGGCAAAGCTCTGCAAGATATATGTCATAGAATTTGCAATTGGTTTCGGGCCAAAGCTATTTTCAATTCAGGGAAAAGAAACGAAATACAGTGTTCGTCTTATTCCTTTTGGCGGATTTTGCGCTATGCTCGGTGAAGAGAGCAAAGAGGACGACGATGAAAATCCATTCGAGGATTATTCGCATATTCCAGATGATAGGCGTTTTAACAAGAAAAAAGTTTGGCAGAGGATGATAGTTATCCTTGCGGGCTCTTTTATGAATATTGTTCTTGGAATTGTTGCGATTTCAGCGGTTATGGCGATAAGTCCATATTATGTGAGCACAATTGTTGCAGAGTTTAATGATAATGCAACTACAAACAGCTATGGTTTACAGGTCAACGATGAGATTTTAGCTATAGATGGCTATGGCGTTTTAACCTATAACGATTTAAACTACGGTATCCTGCGTGACCATGATGGAGTTGTCGATATAACTGTTAACCGTGATGGCGAGCGTATGGTTATTGAAGATGTTAAATTTAATGTAACTGAGGAAGAGGGCAACCCTGTCCCATCTGTCGATATTGATTTTAAAGTTTATGCACTTGAGAAAACACCCGGTGAGTTTGTAAGTCAAGTTTATAGAAATACCGTTTCAACTGCAAAGTCTATCTGGTTCTCACTCTATGATATGATAACAGGCAGATGGGGGATAAATCAGCTCTCAGGCCCTGTTGGAACAGCTGAGATAATCGGTGAGTCGGCAAAAATTGGTATTGATGCGTTTTTGTATATGATAGCACTAATTACAATAAACCTCGGTATATTTAATCTGCTCCCAGTGCCTGGGCTTGACGGTGGTAAGTTTATCTTTTTAATCTACGAGGCGATTTTCAGAAAGCCGATAAATCCAAAATACGAAAATATTGTGACAATAGTAGGATTTGCTCTGCTTATATCGCTAATGGTTTTTGTTTTATTTAATGATATTGTAAGACTTATAACAGGTTAAAACTATGAAAAAAATCAGAGAAGTTAAAATAGGTGGTATTAAAATAGGCGGCGATAACCCTGTTGCTATTCAGTCGATGCTATCGGTTAGTAGTGACGATATCAAGGGGAATGTTGCACAGGCGGTAGCGCTTGAAAAAGCCGGGTGCGAGATTATCCGCTTTGCACTGCCAAGCATAGATGACTGCGTTTTAATCGGCGAGATAAAAAAAGCAGTTTCGGTGCCACTCGTTGCCGATATCCATTTCGACTATAGAATAGCCCTTAAAGCAATTGAATGTGGAATTGATAAAATTCGAATTAACCCAGGAAATATCGGAGATATAAGCAGAGTTCGTGAGGTGGTTTCTGCCTGTAAAGATAGAAATATTCCGATAAGAATTGGTGTTAACGGTGGGAGTCTTGAAAAAGATATATTAGCAGAGTTTGGCAGGCCGACAGCGCAAGCTATGGTTAAAAGCGCTATGCGACATGTTAAGATACTGCAAAATGAAAATTTCCACGATATAGTGGTTTCAATTAAAACATCAGATGTTTTAGTTATGATAGAAGCTTACAGACTTATGCGAGAGCGTGTAGATTACCCGTTGCACCTCGGTGTAACTGAGGCTGGCACTGAACGGATGGGACTTATAAAGTCGGCAGTCGGAATAGGAGCACTACTGGCAGACGGTATAGGTGAAACGATAAGAGTTTCGCTAACTGCCGACCCAGTTCTCGAAATTGCGGCGGCAAAGGATATTTTAAGGGCACTAGGTATAAGAAGTTTCGGGCCGACTATGATTTCATGTCCTACCTGTGGAAGGACCGAAATAGGGTTAGTAGAGCTAGCTGAGAAGGTTGAAAAGCGACTGAGTAGTTATAAAAAGAGCTTTAAAGTTGCTGTTATGGGTTGTTTTGTCAATGGACCCGGTGAAGCAAAAGAGGCAGACTATGGTATTGCCGGTGGACGAGGTTTAGGCGTTGTCTTTAAAAAGGGAAAAGTAGTTTTAAAGGTGGCTGAGAATGAGCTTATAGATGCTCTTTTTAAGGTTATAGACGAGGATGCTCGGGGGTAAGGTTTTTGGCAGAGTTTAAGGATTTATTTAAAGGTATTGAAGTTTCAGCGCCTATTGCAAATGCGAGCGTTGAACGTATAGAATCAAGTGAAGACCGCACATTTATGGCGGTCTTAATTTGCTGTTCTTTAATGGTAGATATCGATGAGCTGAAAAATGCCGAGCGAAAAATCAAAAGTAAATACTCTATATCTGAAGTGGAGATTATGCCGAAATTTGATTTTTCGCCTACTGTTTCAGACTTAAAAACTCTATCATACTACCTCTCAGCAGACGAGCCACTTGTTCGAGCGGCGCTAAAAGACAGCGAGTTCGAGCTTATAGATAACAATTTAAATATTACCCTGTTTTCAGGCTCTGCAAAGTCGCTTTCACTTATAGGTTTTGAGGTGAAATTCTCAAAACTTATCTTTGAGTCTTTTAATATAGCTGTAAACTTGCAGTTTATTGGAACTACAAATAGTAGCGCTAAAATAGAAGAGCCACCTATGCCGAAACTCACAAAAGAGATGGTGGAGAAAAGACGAGAAGCACCTGCAAAAAAAGAGAAAAAAGGCGGGAAATTCGGATTTGATTTTGAAGAGCTTCCGTTTGTAGAAAACAGCTGTTCTATTATAAAAGGGCGAATTATAAAAACAAAGCCGATACCACTTTCTGAAATCAGCCTTGACAGCGGTTTTGTCGCTGTTTGGGGAACAGTTTTTTCAATTGATGAGCGTGAAACGAGAGGTGGGTATAACCACATATTCTCGATTGGGATAACTGATAAGACAAGCTCAATACTGCTAAAATCAATTGGCAAAAAAGAGGATATCAACTACGACGGATTGATGAAAATCTCAGTCGGGGACGCTATATTGGTTTCAGGCGAAGTCACGTTTGATAGCTTTGATAAAGATATAATGATGTTCCCGCGTAACATAACAAAGATTGAGATAGTTAAAAGGAAAGACACAGCGGAAAACAAGCGAATAGAGCTACATACACATACAAATATGTCGACAATGGACGGTATATGCGATGTTAAGAGCATTATCAATCGTGCAGTTGAATATGGGCACGATGCGATAGCGATAACCGACCACGGGGTTATTCAAGCGTTTCCAGATGCTATGTATGCAGCTTCGGCGGCGCTTAAAAAGAATGAGAATTTTAAAGTTATCTACGGAGTTGAATGTAATCTTGCCGACGACTCAGAGTCTGCTGTTGTAGGTGATATAACAGGGGACTTTGATGTTGAAACGATAGTTTTTGATATAGAAACAACAGGTCTTAGTGCAAAGTTTGAGAGAATGACAGAAATTGGTGCTGTTAAGATAATAAACGGCGAGATAGTTGATAGCTATCAAACGTTTGTAAACCCAGAGCGCCCGATTCCAGCACATATAACAAGGCTTACCGGTATAACCGATAGCGATGTCGCAGGTGCACCAAGTGAAGAGGAGGCCGTTAAGAGCTTTTTTGAGTTTTGTGGTAACAGCAAACTGCTAATTGCTCACAACGCACCGTTTGACATTTCTTTTATTGAGGCTACTTGCCACAGGGCGAATATTCCATTTGATTTTTCCTCGATTGACACAGTTAGAATAGCGCAGTTTCTATTCAAGGGTATGAAAAACCACAAACTGAATACCGTTGCAAAAAAGCTAAACCTCGGTGCATTTAACCACCATAGAGCTTCTGACGATGCAGGCGTACTTGCAAGAATCTATCAGATTATGCTTGATACGATAAAAAAAGAGCACGACACGGACAATTTTGATAAACTGCGCACCCTTCTATCAAACAAAGATATGAAGAGGCTTTCAAGATACCACGCAACTCTACTTGCTACAAATGAAACAGGTCTTAAAAATCTATATAAACTTATAACAAAGTCGCATATTGACTATTATTTTGGTGAGCCTCGTATTCCAAGAAGCGAGATAATTGCTCACCGAGAAGGGCTATTAATCGGCACTGCATGCAACAGAAGCGAGCTTTACAGGGCGGTTATGGCAGATAAGGACGATAATGAGCTTATAAAAATCGCAAAGTTCTACGACTACCTTGAAATTCAGCCAGATAGTAACAACTACTCGCTTGTTGTGAGCGAGAATGTTCCGAATGTTTCAGAACTTCAGGTGATAAACAAAAAGATAGTTGAAATCGGAAAAATGCTAAATAAACCTGTTGTCGCAACAGGGGATGTTCATTACCTCGAAGCGGATGAGGGAATTTATAGAACTATCTTACTTCAGGGACAACCTGGAAAGAGAATGTTTGACAATGGCGCTCTCTATTTTAAGACAACCGATGAGATGCTTGAGGATTTTTCGTATCTCGGAGAAGATGTTGCAAGAGAGGTTGTAATAGAAAACCCGAAAAAAGTGGCGGATATGGTAAAGGGTGGTATGCTTGTCATCCCCAAAGGATTGTATACTCCGAAAATTGAAGGTGCAGAGGACGACTTGCGCCAAATCTGCTATGATAAGGCAAAAAGTATTTATGGGGAAGAGCTGCCGAAAATAGTTATCGAGAGACTTGATAGAGAGCTTGATTGTATTATACAAAATGGATTTGCGGTTATGTATATCATTGCGCAAAAGCTTGTTTTCCGCTCAGAGCAAGATGGATACTATGTTGGAAGTCGTGGCTCGGTCGGCTCTTCTTTTGCGGCGAGTATGGCTGGTATTTCAGAGGTAAATCCTCTTGTTCCGCACTATGTTTGTCCGAAATGCAAAGAGAGCGAGTTTTTTATTGATGGTGAATATGGCTCGGGATTTGATATGCCGGATAAAGATTGTCCGCACTGTGGTACTGCGCTTACAAAAGATGGGCACAACATCCCCTTTGAAACCTTTCTTGGCTTCGATGGCGATAAAGCTCCCGATATCGACCTTAATTTCTCAGGCGAGTATCAGAGTCGTGCACATAAATACACAGAAGAACTCTTCGGCTCAGATTATGTTTTTAAGGCGGGGACAATTTCGACCGTCAAAGATAAAACCGCTTACGGGTATGTTAAAAAGCATCTTGAAGCTGAGGGGAAGACTGTTCGCAGAATTGAAGAAAACAGGCTGACTATTGGCTGTACTGGAATTAAGAGGACAACTGGACAGCACCCTGGCGGTATGGTAGTTATACCAAATGAATATGACGTTCACGACTTCACGCCAGTTCAGCGCCCGGCTGACGATAAGGATAGCGATGTTAAAACAACCCATTTCGATATAAAATCTATCCACGATACGATACTAAAACTCGACATACTCGGGCACGATGTTCCGACGATGTATAAATATCTCGAGGAGCTGAGCGGAATATCTGTTCTATCAACCTCGATGAGCGACGAGCGGGTTATGAGCTTGTTCACTTCGCCAGCGGAGATGGGCGTTTCTGAAAAGGCTATTTATAGCAAAACAGGAACACTTGGAATTCCAGAGATGGGAACTGATTTTGTGCGTGAGATGCTTATTGAGTGTCAGCCGAAAAAATTCTCCGATTTACTTCAGATATCGGGATTATCACACGGGACAAACGTTTGGCTTGGGAATGCGCAGGATTTAATCAAAAATAAAACATGTACTATTTCCGAGGTTATAGGTACAAGGGATAGCATAATGACATATCTTATGCTCCGTGGTCTTACCGCATCCGACTCATTTAATATAATGGAGAGGGTGCGAAAGAAAAACGGCGCCCTGACCGAGAATGATATAAAACTTATGCGTCTGCACAATGTGCCTGAGTGGTATATCGAGAGTTGTGACAAGATAGAGTATATGTTCCCACTTGCACACGCCGCCGCTTATGTTACGGGTGCTGTCCGCCTAACTTGGTTTAAGCTCTATCGGCCAATTGAGTTTTACACTACCTATTTCACCGTTCGTGGCGAGGATTTTGATGCACAGACGGTTATGGGTGGCAAGGGTGCAGTTAAAGCGAAAATTGCAGAGCTTGTGGCAAAAGGGCTTGATAGAAAGGCAAAAGAGGATGAAATACTAAACACCCTTTATATCGTCAATGAAGCGATGGAGAGGGGAGTTGAGTTTTTGGGTGTTGACCTTGATAACTCAGATGCAACAAGATATATGATTGAAGATGGGAAAATCCGTCTGCCGTTTATCTCGTTTAAGGGTCTTGGCGAGAGCGCCGCTCACAGCCTAAAGGCGACTGCCGTGAAAAAAGATTATCTCTCAGTTGAAGAGCTTCGCATACAAAGCGGTGTTTCAAAGACGGTCATAGAGATGCTCCACAGCAGTGGGGCGCTCGGAGATGTGCCAACTACAACGCAAATTTCTCTATTTTAAAGGTGGTAATTATGGATATATTAGTAGGATATACAGGTTTTGTCGGCTCAAATATAGCGGCAAATAGACAGTTTGATATGCTTTTTAACAGCAAAAATATCGAGGATAGTTTTGGGGCAAACCCTGATTTTTGCATCTATTCGGGTATTCCTGCTGAAAAATTTCTTGCAAATCAAAATGAAGAGCGGGATTTTGAGATAATAAAAACAGCCATTACCAATATAAAGAAGATAAATCCGAAAAGGCTTCTGCTTATATCAACTGTTGATGTTTATAAAAACCCAGTAGACGTGACTGAGGACAACCCAGCAGACGGGACAGATCCCTATGGTAAAAATCGGCTTTATCTTGAAAATTGGTGTGCCCAGAATATAGAAAATCTTCATATAATAAGGCTTCCAGGCCTTTTTGGTGAGAATATAAAGAAGAATTTTATCTATGACATGATAAATTTCATTCCAAGTGCGCTTAAAGCTGAAAAATTTCTGCAACTTGCTTCCTTGGAAACGATTATTTCTGAAAGCTACTATGATAACAAAAATGGATTTTACAAATTATCAGATAATGCAAATAGAGATGAGCTAAAAAAGGCTTTTGTGAGAGTTTCATTTTCTGCATTAAACTTCACAGACAGTCGAGCTTGTTTCCAACTATACAACTTGCAAAATCTTGCTTGTGATATAAAAACAGTAGTTGAAAATGATATTAAGCTTATAAATCTTGCAACAGAACCACTCTGTGCGGCTGATATTTATAAGGCGGTATTTGGAAGTGAGTTTAAAAATGAGTTTGCAACTGCTCTTCCAAGGTATGATTTTAAGACAAAACACTGCGAAATTTTTGGTGGAAAAGATGGCTATATATGCGGGAAAGATACTGTTTTAAATGAAATTGTTTCATTTGTGAGGGGTAGAATATGATTAAAAAACTCGCGGTATCAAACATCGGCTGGGCAGCAGAAGATGACAAAATTGTTTTTGCTAAGATGAAAGAATGCGGTTTTACAGGACTTGAAATCGCTCCAACAAGGATAATAGCTGAGAAACCATATGATAATATCGATAAAGCTGTCGTCTTTAAAAATCAATTAGAAAAAGATTATGGGTTTTCGATAGTTTCTATGCAGTCGCTTTGGTATGGAATATCCGAATTGATTACAGGTACGGATGAAGAAAGAGGTTTCCTTGTAAACTATACAGAGAAAGCTATGAAATTTGCATCTGCAATTGGGTGCAGAAACCTTGTGTTTGGCTCTCCGAAAAATCGTTCTATCGAGAATGAGGGCGATGAGGAAATTCTTTTTAACTTCTTTAAAGTGTTAGCAGAACTTGCGGTAATGAATAATGTTGTATTGGCAATAGAGCCAAATCCTGCTATTTATGGGACGAATTTTCTAAATAGAACAGAGGATGCGATTAGTTTCTGTGAGAAAATTTGCAGTGATGGGTTGAGAGTTAACTTAGATTTTGGTACGATAATTGAGAATGACGAGGATTTTAGTATTATTCAAGATAATATAAAATTTATAAACCATATTCATATTTCAGAACCTTATCTTGCGAAAATAGAAGAGCGTGAACTGCACAAAAGGCTTTGTAGTTTAGACTATAACGGCTATATCTCTATCGAAATGGGCAATAAAGGAGATTTAAATAGCCTGTTATCGTCGATAGAATATGTTGGGGGGATTTTTGCGTGAAATATTTAGATTTAAAAGGTGTTCCTGACTTTGAGAGTTTTGAAATATCTGACAAATCAAGTGATTACTGTGTTTTAATACCGATAATAAATGAGGGAAGTCGCATTTTATCGGAACTTCAAAGAGCGAAAGATGCAGGGGTTGATAAAATTGCAGATATAATTATCTGCGATGGTGGCTCGACTGACGGTGCAACTGAGCTTGAAAAACTCAAAGGTCTGTCGGTAAACACTCTGCTCGTTAAAACAGGAGTAGGCAAGCAAGGGGCACAGCTTCGCATGGGGCTATACTACGCATTAAAGCGAGGTTATACGGGATTTGTCACAATAGATGGCAACAATAAAGATAGTATCGAGGATGTTTATAAGTTTATCGATAAGCTAAAAGATGGCTATGACTTAATTCAGGGCTCGAGGTTTATTCGTGGCGGTGTTGCAGAGAATACGCCTATTTCAAGATACCTTGCAGTGCGACTTATTCACGCACCTGTTATCTCACTCACTGCTGGCAAATGGTATACCGACACAACGAATGCGTATAGAGGTTACTCAAAGAGATATATAACAGACAAGCGGCTAAATCCATTTCGTGATATATTTTCTGGGTATGAGCTTCTCGCATACCTCTCAACTGCCGCAAATAAGCTTAATCTTCGAAGCTGCGAGGTTGCTGTTTCAAGGGTATATCCTAAGGGTGAAGAAGTACCTACTAAAATAAAAGGTTTCCATGGAAACAGCAATCTATTGAAGATACTATTTAAAAACGCCCTTGGGCACTATAATTATAAACTATAAACTGTAAAAACTTAGCATTAGGTATTACAATGCAAACATAAGTTTCTGCGGAAACGATATTTTTCACTTGAAGCTATATAAATATTAGAGCAAACGTAAATATTTATTTATAAACAATGGTTGGTTTCCGTGGAAACAAATTGCTTTGTTTGAAGTTTTAGAATATTTGAGCAAGTGTAAATATTATATTATAAAACAACTGATTGTTTCCTTGGAAAATTAATTTCTGGAATTTTATTTTACAGTATATTTAAAGTAGAACATACGAAAGGCAGAATATATGAAATATGACAAAATTATAATAGGGGCTGGATTATATGGGCTATACTCTGCTATCTTCTGTGCGAAAAAAGGCGAGAAGGTGGTTGTATTTGAGAGAGATTCACAGCCTTTTATGCGAGCAACATACATTAACCAAGCGAGGGTGCATATGGGGTACCATTATCCGCGCTCAATATCCACTGCCCTTAAATCTAAAGGTTACTTTGATAGGTTCAATAAAGATTTTGCCTATTGTATCCACGATAGTTTTGATAAAATATATGCAACTTCAGCTGATTTTTCGTTCACGAACGCCGAGTGCTTTGAAAAGTTTTGCAACGATGGTGATATCCCGTGCGAGCCTGTATCTGTATCGAGCTATTTCAAAAATGGATTGTGTGATGGCGCTTTTAAAACAGTTGAGTATACCTATGATGCGCATCTGCTTCGAGATGAACTTTTATCTGAGGTTGAGAAATATAAAGACAATATCGATATTTTATGTGATACCGAAGTTGTTTCTATGGAAATAAATGCTTCTGAATATATTGTCAAGACTGATAAGGGCGGTGAGTATTCATCAGAATTTGTTTTAAACTCAACCTACGCTTCAGTTAATCAGCTTCAAAGTTTAGCAGGATTTGAGCCATTTAAGATTAAATACGAGCTATGCGAGATTATTCTTTGTAAAGTCGGAGATAAGCTACGGGACGTAGGTATAACAGTTATGGATGGACCTTTTTTCTCGATAATGCCGTTTGGGAAGACAGGGCTTCACTCATTAACTTCTGTTACCTTCACTCCGCATATTGCAAGCTTTGATAATCTGCCGACATTTCCATGTCAAGAAAAAAGCGGTGGATACTGCTCTCCGCTATCACTTGGAAACTGCAACGACTGCCCAGCGAAACCCAAAAGTGCTTACCCATATATGGGTTCACTTGCGAGGAAGTATCTAAAGGATGAGTTTGATTTCGAGTATCACAGCTCGCTTTTCTCAATAAAGCCGATACTTAAAGCGTCTGAGATTGACGACTCAAGACCTACAGTTATACGAAAATTCAGCGAAAAACCGACTTTTGTATCGGTATTATCCGGTAAAATAAATACAGTTTATGATTTGGATGAGGTGTTATCAGAATGAAAGAGAAAAATTTTATATCAGCTGTTGTCTATCTTTATAACAATGCAAACTATGCAACTACTTTTCTGCCGATGCTCTATCAAACCCTTGACTGTAAATTCGAAAAGTTTGAAATTATATGTGTGAACGACGCATCGAGCGACAACACAAAAGAAGCTATAAAAAACTGCAAGCAAAGGATGGGAAACTGTGTTTTGACTATTGTCAATATGAGTTTTCACCAAGGACTCGAAGCTTCGATGAATGCTGGAATTGATCTTGCTATTGGCGACTTCGTCTATGAGTTTGACAGTGGTACACTTGATTTTACAGGCGAAACTATCCTTGCAGCATATGATAAATCGCTCACAGGATTTGATATAGTTGCGGCAAAGAGCGGCGAGGGTAAATTTACTTCAAAAATGTTTTACAAGCTTTTTAATAGGAACTCAAATACTCAGTATGACTTGTCTACCGAGAGCTTTAGACTTGTTTCGAGAAGGGCAATTAACCGAGTTTATTCGCTGAGCAGTACAAGACCTTATCGAAAAGCGCAGTATTATAGTTGCGGACTTTTAGCGGCTGTTATTGATTATAAGAGGGTAGCGGAGACGGTAAAAGTTTCGAGTGGCAAGAAGGGCGATCTTGCATTAAATAGCATTATTCTATTCACAAATGTCGCATATAAAGTTTCAATTGCTTTTGCTATAGCTATGATGCTTGTAACAGTCGCTACAGCTGTTTATGTTTTTGCTGTATTTTTAGTAGGTAGACCAGTCGAGGGGTACACTACGACGATGTTTGTTATAACTGGTGGATTTTTTGGCGTATTTGCTATACTTGCAATTATTATAAAATACTTGTCAGTTATAGTTGATTTGATATTCAAAAAGCAAAAATATATTGTTGAATCAATCGAGAAGATAACGGGGTAATATGTATACATTTAACGAGGTTTCAAGAGATGTTTTTTTGTATCGTGCGCACTGCAACAGTATAGTTTACAGGTATGATGACAACAAAGTTGCTGTTATCGACACAGGTATTGACAAAGGACATGCAAAAAAACTGCTTGATGCGATATCTGCGCATGGTTTTGAAATTACCCATATTTTGAATACCCACTACCACGCAGACCATACAGGTGGTAACAAATACCTCAGTGAAAAGAGCGGTGCTGCGGTATATTTGAATGGTATTGAGGGGGATATTATAAAAAACCCTATACTAAATCTTCGCCTTTTAACTGGCGGTATGCCGCAAAAAAGCCAGCTTAATAAATTCTTTCTATCAGATGGGGCAGAGAGGTTTACCACAGAGCTACCGACTGGAATTATAAGGCATAGTTTTCCCGGTCATTCTCTTGATATGGCGGTTTTTGAACTGCCGGGCAGTGTTTTTTGTCTTGGGGATTTATATGTGGAAGAGAGGGTAGCTTCAAAGTATAAGGTTATCCATCTCTGTGATATAAAAAGCCATTTAGAGAGCTTAAACAGAGCAAAAGAGCTCTCAGGTAATATTTTTATTCCGTCACACGGGGATATGGTAAGCGATATAAACTCGGTTGTTGATGCAAATATTAAAAGCGTTGAAGAAATTATAGATACGATAAAAAGTATCTGCCAAAATGCCATTAATATCGATGAGATACTAAAACAGCTTTTTGATAAATACAGTCTGAGTTTAGAGGTTTTGCAGTATTCAACCTGTATGACTACACTGCGCTCATATCTCTCATACCTCACAGATAAAGGAGAGATCACCTGTAACTATGAGGATAATAAACAGCTCTTTAAAACAGTTTAAATATAATTCACAAGAGCGTTTACCATAATATTTACATATATTTGTATTTTTTTGGAAATAATATAAGCATTACGCTGATTAAAAAAGTTGTTGAAACATTTTTGAGTTTGTATTACACTTAAAATATAAACAGTAAAGGGAATAATTCCCAAAAGAGTTTAGGAGAAACAAAATGAAAAAAATTGTAAGTTTAAGTTTAGTAGTTGTAATGATGTTGGGTCTTGTTGGTTGTGGCGGCACAGAGGCTGCTATAGAGCTTAAAGACGACTTCACTGTGCAGACAGTAGTAGAAGATGTTATGGAAGCATACCCGCTAACAATGCCTGGCGAAATAGATGCAACATCATTTAAAGATGTATTCTATATTGATGAAACAATGTATGAAGACTATTCAGCGCATATGTCGATGATGATGCCTGGTACTGATGTTGTTGTTTTAGTTGAAGCTAAAGAGGGAATGGCTGAGAGCGTAAAAGAGTCACTTGAAAAGTTTGTAGAAGACCTTAAAATGAGCGCATACCTTCCAAACGACATAGCAAAAATCGATGCAGCAGAAGTTATCACAAATGGAAACTTTGTGTTCCTTGCATTAGTACTTGACCAGAACGATGCTGAAAATCCAACAGCTGGAATCGAAGGTTGTAATGAAATTTTCATGGAATCCTTTAAATAATAGAAAAATTGTTATATAATAGATAGGAGGTGTGTTTGCACCTCCTAAAATTATTAGAAGGATAAATTTATGGTATTTTCAAGTATACTTTTTCTCTTTAGGTTTCTGCCTATTGCAATGCTTTTGTATTTTCTCTCACCACGCAAGGTGAAAAACTTCACACTGCTTATTTTAAGCATTATTTTTTATAGTTGGGGTGAGGTGCGCTATTTTCCTATTATGATAGCGTCGATTATAGTTGATTATTTCTGCTCGCTCTCTATTGTTAAATTCAAAGAAAAAAAGAAGATATTTTTGCTGATTTCGATACTTTTCAATCTCGGAATGCTTTTCTTTTTCAAATACACACCGTTTTTCACAACAAATATAAACCTCATATTTGGGGCGGGAATTCCTGTGCCGCAGTTTGTTTTGCCACTTGGAATATCATTCTATACATTCCAGACGATGTCCTACACGATAGATGTCTACCGCGGTGTTGTAGAGCCTGAGCGAAATATAATAAATTTCGGGGCATTTGTATGCCTCTTCCCACAACTTATTGCAGGACCGATTGTTCGATATACCGATATCAATAGGGAACTCAAAGAGCGTAAAGTTGACCTTGATATGATTCAAAGTGGTATTAAGATTTTTATTTTAGGGCTTTCATCAAAGGTTTTGCTTGCGAATTCTATCGGTATGCTGTGGGATGAAGCGGCAGTTATCGGATTTTCAAATTTATCGATGCCGCAAGCGTGGCTTTCGATTATAGGGTTTGCGTTCCAGATATACTTTGATTTCTCCGGCTACTCACTAATGGCGATAGGGCTTGGTAAAATTCTCGGTTTCAACTTCCCGCAAAACTTCAATTTCCCATATATATCAAGCTCAATAACCGAGTTTTGGCGCCGCTGGCATATGACTCTCGGCTCGTGGTTTCGCGAGTATGTCTATATTCCGCTCGGCGGAAACAGGGTATCAGGTGGCAGACATATACTAAACCTGTTTATCGTATGGTTCTTAACAGGATTTTGGCACGGTGCAGACTGGAACTTTATCTTCTGGGGAGTTATGTTCTTTGTTTTGCTTGTTTTGGAGAAATTCTTTATTGGCGATTTTTTAAAGAAACACAAATTGATTGCACATGCATACGTTATCTTCTTTTTGCTAATCGGCTGGGTTTTATTTTCAATTACCGACCTATCGCAGATGGGCGTTTATTTCACTGCACTCTTCTCATTCCAGTTTGACAGTGGGGTGCTATACTACCTCTCAAACTACGGGATAACGCTTATAGCGTGCATTGTTTTCTCAACACCAGTTATCCCCAATCTCTACTCAAAATTAAAAGGGCAGACGGCTATTGTTGTTTCGAATATCGTGTATACAGTGCTATTTTTAGTTTGTGTTGCTTATCTTGTTGATTCAACCTACAATCCGTTTTTATACTTTAGATTTTAGGAGGCGCTATGAAAAAGATATTAAGTTTTATAAACAAATACTCGCTCCTTTTAATAATAACCAGTGTTTTAGCTGTTATTTTTATACTTGACCTTACAAACACTGACAGGGATTTTTCAGAGCTTGAAAATAAAGTTCTAAAACAGAGCCCAGAGTTTAGCATTGAGGCGCTTGTTGCAAATGAGTATACCCTTGATTATGAAGAGTATATAAACGATCAGTTTTTTATGAGAGATAGCTGGATATCGCTTAAATCGGTAGCGGAGCGCACGCTTGGAAAAATTGAAAACAACGGTATTTTATACGGTGATGAAGGGTATATGTTCGATAAATTCACCGATGCAGACACAGAGCAGATTGAGAAGAGCAGTGCAGCGCTTGCAGAGTTTTTAGAGAGCTTTGACGGCGAGGTGGTTGTTTCCATTATTCCAAACTCGTATGCAATAAAGAGCGATTTAATGCCAAGATATATTGAGAATTTCTCGCCTTTTGCTTATTTAGAAGATATTAATAGCGTCGATGTAGTCACACCGCTTATGCAAAACAGCGACGACTATCTCTACTTTAAAAACGACCATCACTGGACTATGGAAGGTGCATATATAGCATATCAAGTTATAGCGAATGAGCTATCCGTTTCACCTGTGTCACTTGATACACTTGAAACAACAACTACAGACGGTTTTTTCGGCACCTACTACTTTAAATCAAAGAACGCCTTTGCAACTGCCGATGAATTTATAGTATACGACGATAAAGATTTGGTAACAACAATAGGGGATAGCGTTTACAGTGGTGTTTATGATTATGAAGCAGTAGAGCAGATGGATAAATACGGCGGTTATCTCTATGGGAATAATTCGCTTTGTGTCATAGAAAACCCAGATGTCACAGATGGCAGTAAACTTCTTGTTATTAAAGACTCGTATGCAAACATTATGATGCCACTTCTGGCACAAAACTTCTCCGAAGTTCATATTATCGACTTTAGGTTTTTCAATATAAATTTATCGGATTATATCGCATCTGAGGAGATAGATAAAGCGCTAATTCTCTATAATTTTAAAACATTTACCGAGGATAACAGCTTTGTAAAAATAAGGTATTAAGTTGTTTTTAAAAAGACTCATAGCTTATAGCTTTGAGTCTTTTTTTAAATGATAATAGTGCAAAACTTATAAAAAGCAATAGTAATAATCAACAATTATAATTTTCTCTTTTAGGCAATAAACAGAAAAAAACCGAGCTAATTGAAAATGGTATTTCTTTGATATATAATAAATCTGTTGGCGCTTTGTAGTCTTTGAAACAAAATTATTTAAGTGTTAAAATTATGATTGTTAAGATTTTGGAGGATAGAATGAAAAAAATACCAATAGTTATCGACTGTGACCCCGGCGTGGATGACGCTTATGCAATTGCTCTTGCAAACTCATATGAAGGGTTTGACATTAAAGCTATCACACCAGTTGTTGGAAATGTTGAGTTTGAGAAAACATCAAAAAATGCGCTTGCGCTTGCCGATATTCTCGGTATCGACTGCCGTGTTGCTCTTGGTGCGGCAAAGCATCTAAAACACGACTACAAAAGAGTGAGCTATTTCACACACGGTGAGAGCGGTGTTGGTTCGGTTGTTTTCCCACAAGTTACAAAGAAGTTCGATGAAAAAGAAGCTTGGGACGTTATATATGAAGAGGCAGTTGCGGCAAACGGAGAGCTTATTCTCTTCGCGGTAGGTCCTCTTACAAATATTGCTATAGCTGTAGAAAAATACCCTGATTTGCCAAAAATAATAAAGCAGTTTGTTATTATGGGTGGCGGGACTTTCGGTAATATCAATGATGACGCTGAAGATGCAGTTGCAGAATTTAATATTTGGGCTGACCCTCATGCGGCGGCAATAGTATTTGAAAAGTTTGAAGTTTATATGGTAGGGCTTGACTCGACCCACTCAGCGGCACTCACTTCGGCAGATTTTGACGAGATGGTTGCTATCTGTGAGGGAGGGAATTCGTACCTTGTATCTGAACTTTCAAAGTTCTCGCAGAAAAATGCCTTTGGAAATGGCTCTGACTCGAATGTTATACACGATGCATTAGCGATTGCAACTATTATGAATCCAAAAGTATTGAGATACGAGAAACACTATGTTTATGTTGTGGACGATATGGAAGCTGCTAATATGGGCGAGACAGTTTGCGATCTTGATGATACAAGTGGCAAGGAGCCAAACTGCTATGTCGGCAGAGAGGCAGATAAAGATCTGTTTAAAGATATGTTAGTTGAGATGTGCAAGTTTTATAGCAAATAAGAAAACACAATTCATAAAGTAAAAAAACAGCCCCAGTTTGTATGATTCATACAGATTGGGGCTGCTAATTTTATTTAGAATATGTTTGTTGATTTTTAGTTTGCGTAATTTGGCTTTTCATCGTCTTCAACGCTCTTGCGCTTGAAGAGAGCAAGTGCTATAAGGTCGACTAAAACTGCTACTGCAAACACTATGCTCCATCTGTCGAAGAAGGTCATAGGCTGTGTGAAATCCTGTGTGATAATTAGAAGAACTATAGTGAATAAAGAGATAAGAGCGGTGAAGAGCATCGCTACCTTGCGTTTTCTCTTCTCTTCATATACGCCTTGCTCAGTTTCTTCTTTTTTCTTGTTTGTAGCAATTACTATGAAATAAATCGCTATAAATACGGCTAAAATAGTCATCAAGAGATCAAATAAACTCCATGCCGCACCTGCGCCCGAAGCAAGAGGTACACCGTTTTCAACAATTACTGTGTAACTCGAAATGCCAGCATTTGTCTTTATATTAATTGTGTGCTCACCGTCTGGTAGGTCTTTAAAGACATCAGGATTTATTGTTATACTTCCATCTTCATTAACTGTATAGTCGTCATCGCCGAGCTCTTTACCGCCGACATCAACACCGCCAATATCTCCATCGCCACCGCCAGGAGGTGTTATTGTTACATCGCCATTATCGCCGATATCAGGTGTTTTATCGCCGTAGACAGGGGTTATAGTTACATTTTCATCAGGCATTGTGAACTCAAAGTCTTCATCGGTCACATCAACTTTGCCATCTCCATCGGTATCCCAACCGAGGAACTCTTCGCCGTCTGGAGTAGGACCTGTGAAGGTTACGTCAGCTTTGTCACCTGGTTTATATTCGCCATCTCCATCGCCGTCTACAACTGTTAGTGTAACTGTTGTATCATCTTCATCAGTACCCTCTGTGTCATCTGCGCCTGTTGGGCGGTAGATTGGGACTATAATTGTATCTTGGTCCGGCATTGTGAAGGTGAAATCTTCATCAGTCACATCAACATTGCCATCTCCATTTGTATCCCAACCGGCAAACTCTTCGCCATCTGGAGTAGGGCCTGTGAATGTAACATTAGCGGTATCGCCAGGGGTATATTCGCCATCTCCATTACCATCTACAACTGTTAGGGTAACTGTTTCTTCCTCTTCATCGGTATTTGGTGCCGGCTGATATACAGGAGTTATAGTAACATTGTGGCCTGGCATAGTGTAGGTGAAGTTCTCTGCTGTAACATCAATAGTCCCGTCGCCATTTGTATCCCAACCGGCAAACTCAAGTCCTGCTGGGGCGGGTCCTGTGAATGTTACGTTGACATTTGTTCCGGGAGTATAGTTTCCGTCGCCCTCACCATCTACAACTGTTAGCGTAACAGTTTGAACAACAATCGGTGGAGCTATTGTTCCGCTGATTTTTGCTATGAATACAACATGATCTTCTGGCATGGTATAGCTATCAAAGTCAATAAGTGTCTCTGTAGCGTCACCCTCTAAATACCAGCCTTCGAGAGTAAGTCCTGTTGATAGTGTTGGGGTCGGAGCGGTTAGAGATGCACCTGCATAGTATCTATCTGTGTCATATATTGTCAGGCCATCTTCTGATTTAAAGGTCGCTTCATATAGGTAATGAATATACTTAATATTTGCTCCGCCAACAAAGCCTACTGAATTATGAGAAATATTAGTTAAGTCTGTGAAAATATCATCTTCAAATGTGATACCTGCTGAAGATGCAATTCCATCTGTTTCTACCTCTTCTTTTGTATTATTAAAATACAAATTAGTAATCATACCGCTTTCGTAATTTTCATGCCTGATATTTCCAGATCCACTAAAAATTCCACTTAAATAGCCACTGAAATTTTCCTCTAAAAAAACCGATTCAAGTGTTGTGATCCATCCAAATGCACTATGATTATAGCGAATATCACTTGACAATGTAAGAGAAACGATATTTGAGTTATAAAAAGCGTAATCACTAATATATGTAACATTTTTAAGGTCAGGAAGAGAGGTTAATCCAGTGCTTTCAAATGCGCTATCTGGTATTGTTGTTATACCTAAACCAAGTGTAAAAGATGTGAGGTAGCTGTTTCCGCTAAAAGCGGATTCTCCTAAATCAGTTATATAATCGGGTACTACAAATGATGTGAATGCACAATTTGAAAATGCAGATTCACCAAAAGAGCTCAAACTATTGCTGGTTGCAGGGAGGTTTAGAGTTGAAAGGTTTTCACACCCGCTGAACATTTCGGCTCCAATTGTAGTAAGTTTAGTTGTATCGGGTATTGTAACCTCTGTCAATAAAAAGCAATCCGCAAACGCACCATCACCTAAAGTTTCAAGCGAGGCAGGGAGCAATAAGGTGCTTAGTGCTGTTTCTTCAAAAGCATTTGTGCCAATAGTTGTAAGGCTATCACTAAAAGTTATTGAATTTAAGTTAGCGCAAAACCTAAAAGCGTTTTCACCAATAGATTTTATAGAATTTGCCATCGCAACAGATTGCAGTGCGTAGTTATATGAATAATAACCTGCCTTTAGCGCAAATGCGTCATTATCTATTGCTGTAACATCATATTCTACGTCATTGGCAGGGTTCGTGACAGTTGCTGGTATACTCACATCAACACGAACAGCATCATTATTAGCTGCATCTGAATCATAGTTGTACT
This sequence comes from uncultured Oscillospiraceae bacterium, assembly GCA_964370465.1. Taxonomy (GTDB): domain Bacteria; phylum Bacillota; class Clostridia; order Oscillospirales; family Ruminococcaceae; genus CAYJGN01. Next base: position 10,628 of record CAYJJJ010000006.1, on the reverse strand, counting down.
TTTTAACAGAAACTTCATTGGTTTCACCCTCTGAAGTTATACGGTAGGTGATGTCATTAGCTGTGAACTCTTCATCAATAGCGCCGAAAGTAATTGGTGTTTGTGAAATGACAAGCATGAAAGCTATCAACAATACGACCCATCTTTTTAAACTTTTAACAATATTGCTTTTTGCCATAAAATTTTTCCTCCGTGGTTAAATAACCCTTCTTGAAACTATAACTAACACAGTATTTATTAACGTACATATTATATTATTTTTTTATCACCTTCTTTTTTGATTGTATTGCATAAAGTGTAGGCACTATAACAAGAGTTAGAAATGTTGAGAATAGAAGACCAAATAGTAGCACTGAAGCCATTGGAGCTGTCATTGAGTCGCCGGAAATAATTAGTGGGACAAGTCCTATGCAAGTGGTTATACTTGACAGCATAATCGGTCGGAACCTCTTATCAACTGCACTGTGGCAAGCATCGTTTAAATTGCTACCTGCCCGTATTTCAGCGTCCATAACTTCAATTAGCAGTATGCTGTTGTTTACAACTATACCAAACAGTGTAACAAGTCCGAGCAGTGCCATCGCCTGAATATCCATGCCGAATATCCACAGTCCAAATCCACTGCCGATAAAGCTTAGAGGAATACTTACAAGGATTATAATTGGTTTTTTCATGCTCTTAAACTGAATTAGCAGTATAAGGTAGATAACAATTATTGCAAAGAGTGCCGCAATTCCAAGTGAAGAAATAAGGCTTAGCATGTTGCTGACTTCGCCCTTGCTCTCGATTTTAACACCATCGGTATCGAGCGTATCGATAAAGTTCCATAGGTCGTTTTCGATATAAAGAGCATTGTAGCCATCTTCAAGGTCGGCAAGAACAGAAACGGTATTATCTCCATTATAGTGGTTTATCTGGAGGATAGCGCTCTCTGTTTCAATTGTTGCAAGGGAGCTTAGCGGAACGGCAAGACCCTGTGAGTTAGTTATAAGGAGGTTTGGAAGGTCGCTGTAGTTTTCGATATCACCTTTTAGTATGATGTCTGTATTCTCGTTATCGAGATAAATCTCTCCCGCTTTTGCACCCATAAGGGTTGTGTTTATCTGTTTTAGAATATCGTATCTGACAAAACCATTTGCGGCAACTGCGTCACTGTCAATCTCGACTACACTCTGCACTCGCTCTTCGACTCTACTATCTCGAACCCTCAGTGTGCCGTCTATCTGGGAGAGTTCTGATTTTAATAGGTCTGCAATCAGGAGTAGTCTGTCGTAATCCTCACCTGAAACCTCAAAAGCGATGTCGGCATCTGTTGGGAGAGAGTATTCAAGTAGACGCACTTCAAACGATGCATCTGAAATCTCGCTCTCAAGGCGACTTTCAATATCATCAGCTATAGCAGAAACGCCGCCTAAATCATCTATCATTTCTGTATCGAGCTGTAACATATACTGACCTGCGTTTGCAAGCTCTGGAGTCGGAACAACTGTCAAGAAGAAGCTCGGAAGACCTTTTCCTATTCCGTAACTATAATTATTAATACCGTCTGTATCCTCAATTATTTTATTGATTTCAAGCGATATAGCCTCGGCGCTATCAAGGCTTACTTCATCTGCATAAAACTCAATATAGATAGTCGGCTTATCTGCCGCTGGGAAAAACTGCATTCCAAGTTGCATAACGAGCACTGCCGCAATTCCAAGAGATAAAAACATAAGGATAATTGCACTCGCTTTAAATCGAAGCGATAGCGATAGAAGTTTTTTAAATATTCTCTTTATTATTCCGTTTTTATCTGCACGCTCTTTTTTCTCTGGTCTAAAGAAGATAACAGTAAGAAGCGGAGTGACACAAATTGCAACGATATAGCTTGCGATAAGTGCTGTTATAACAACAGTCGGGATAGAGCCTGCAACCTTTCCGACAACGCCCGGAACAAAGTATATTACTGAGAAGGTGACTATTGTGGTTAAGGTAGATGTGAAAATCGGAATTGCTGTTTCACCGAGCGCTTTTTTTACAGCTAAAACTTTTTCCTCGCCCTTATTTAGATGATACTGCACCGCTTCACTTATAACAATCGCATTATCGACAAGTATGCCGAGTGAAATAATAAGTGCTGCAATTGAGATAAAGTGGAACTGCTCGCCAATTAGATACATGACGATAAATGTGGATAGGATAGAGAGGGGGAGTGCAACTGAAACGACTATACCGTTTCTAAGATGAACCCCTATCATAACAACAGCAACAATAAGCAGAATGCTCTGCAATAGATTCATAATGAATGAATCGATAGAGTCTGAAATGTCGCTCGGTGCATATAAAATCTCGTGGAAAACTATATCGTCAGGGACATTTTCCTGCTCATCATCTAAGACGGTGCGAAGTTCTCGCCCAACGTTTACAGCGTTTTCACCCTCGTGAAATCTTCCTGTAAGCAAAATAGCGGGTTCACCATCTTGCGAGTAGAAGTAGTCGCCAACCTCTTCGATGTAAACATCGGCGATATCTGAGAGGGTAATAACACCAGTAGGTGTTGCAGTTAGAATAAGGCTTTCGATATCCGATATATCAGAGTAGGCGGATGTGGGGATAACGTTTATTTCTTCACCCAAGTGCTCAACACTGCCCGAGGGAATAACAACAGATGAAGCTTGCAAAAATGAATAGACAGTTTCAATACTTATCCCAAACTGCGAAATTGCCGAAGTGTCAACCTCAACCACCACCTGCTGTGGACGAAGCCCTCCTATATCAACCCTTTCAACACCCGAGATATCTAAAATACTGTCCTTTATATCAACAGCGTACTCGAGTAGCTCTGAATCGGTATAGCTCTCACCTGAGAGAGATATAATAAACTGATTATCCTCGACAAGGGAAGTGTTGACTTCAGGGGCAAGAGCGAGGTCGGGCAGGTCGGTAGCTACATCGTCGATAGTTCTGCGAAGGAGCGTTTCAACATCGTCGATAGTGTACTGCATATCATAGACTATTGTTATAATGCTAGCACTATCGGTTGAAACCGAGCTGTAATAGTCGATATACATAAGCTCGTCCACTGCACCCTCGATAACATCAGTAACTTCACGCTCAACCTGAGAGGGGGATGCACCTGGATATATGGTTGTTATCGTAGCTGCTGCAACCCTTGTATCGGGGTTTTCTTGTTTTGGAATTATATAGTAGCTATAAAGGCCAAAAACCACTACCGCTATTGCCGCTGTGAATACAAATTTTTTGTTTGCAATTAGAATGTCTATAAGTTTACTAAACATATATCTCCTCAGTCGTTAAATAATCTGATTATTGTTGATAATACTCTTAAATTATAGATATATTTACTATCTTTATTATAGAGAAGTAAAAAATGGTTGTCAATTTAATTTTGCGGTGCTAAAATAATAAAAAAGGAAAGAGGGGTGCAATATGAGAGATTATAAGAGAGAAACAGAAAGTAGAATTTTATTTATAAAAAAAATTCTAAGTGATAGCGGGGCTACTGGTGTTGTTTTTGGCAATAGCGGTGGTAAGGATAGCGCGCTTGTCGGAATACTCTGTAAGATGGCATGTGACGATACAGTCGGTATTATTATGCCCTGTGGGTCTAAGAGAAATTACACCCTCGATACAGACGATGCAAACGATGTAGCAGATAAGTTTAATATCGAAACAAGAACAGTTGATTTAACGCCTGTTAAAGAGGCGCTTTTAAACGCTATTGACGGCGTTACCACCCTATCCACTATGGGGGATGCAAACATTAACCCAAGACTTCGTATGAACACACTTTATGCAGTTGCCGCTTCAGAGAACAGACTTGTTGCTGGAACTGGAAATAGAAGTGAAGCGCATATGGGATACTTTACAAAGTGGGGAGATGGCGCCTATGATTTCAATGTCATTGCAGACCTCACTGTAACTGAGATATATGAATTTTTAGAGTATTTAGAAGCACCGAGTTCGGTTATAGAAAAAGCTCCATCAGCGGCCCTTTTTGAGGGTCAGACCGATGAGCAAGAGATGGGTATTAGTTATGCAAACATCGATAAGTTTTTGCTTACTGGTGAAGTTTCAGCTGATGATAAGCTAATAATCGATAAGTTTCACAACAGAAGCCATCATAAGAGAGTGATGCCGACGGTTTATAAAGCTGATTAGTGCTTGTTTATCGATGTAAAGCTAAAAAGGTTTACGGCCGTTATCTTTCTATTGTGAATTAAATGAAAATAGGAGCAAAGGTATCTGCAATAAATGCGGACACATTTGCTCTTTTTATATGCAACAATTAAAATTTTCTCCTTAAAATACTATCGAAATTTTCTTGTGTTTTCAATACAACAAAAAATGACCTCGAATATAGATTATCCCTTTTTAATCTTCTCGATAATACCTTTTTCAACCCTTGAAACTTGAGCTTGACTAATTCCTATTTTCTGTGCCGCATCGACTTGTGTTTTACCATCTATAAATCTTGTTTTTAGTATCTCTTTTTCTCTCTTTGAAAGTCTTTTTAAGCTCTCTTTAAATGAGATGCTCTCAATCCAATCTATTTCGCCGACTTTATCACTGACTTGATCCATTATAAATGTGCAGTCGCCGTTGTCGTTATAAACTGGCTCATTTAGCGAAACAGGTTCCGAGATAGCCTCTATTGCGTAGACGATAAGCTCTCTTTCAATACCGAGTTCTGCTGAAACTTCGTCAATTGTCGGCTCTCTGCCCAGTGAGTAGAGAAGCTTCTCTTTTGCCTGCATTGACTTGTATGCAACATCACGAACGGAGCGGCTAACTCTTATTGAGTTTGAGTCGCGAAGATGGCGTCTAATTTCACCTATAATCATAGGCACTGCATAAGTTGATAGCTGAACACCGTGCGAGCTATCAAAGTTTTCAATAGCTTTTATAAGCCCTATACAGCCAACTTGGAATAGGTCGTCCATCTCTTCGCCACGCATTGAAAAACGTTGTACAATAGATAAAACAAGCTTTAAATTTCCGTTTACAAGCTTGTTTCGTGCATCTTTATCGCCGTTTTTAACGAGTGCTAAAAGCTCTTCTTTCTCTTTTTTCGGAAGCACTTTTATAGATCCTGTATTAACTCCGCTAATCTCTACTTTGTTATACATAAAAAACCCCTCAACACTAATCTGTCATTAGTATTGACGGGGTCTTTAAAATTAAACTTACTGGTAATATTTACAGCATAGCAGATAATATAACTACTGCACCGAGGACAATTCTATAATAACCGAACACTGTAAAATCGTGTTTTTTTACATAGGAAACAAGCGTTTTTATCGAGATTATAGAAACAATAAATGCTGTAGCCATTCCAACTATAAGCATTATTAGCTCAAGTGTTTCAAAAGAAAATCCAAATGAAATCAGTTTTAGAGCGGATGCGCCAAACATAACAGGGATTGCCATAAAAAATGTGAATTCAGCGGCAACAACTCTCGATAGACCTATCATTATGCCGGCGAGGATTGTAGCGCCACTGCGAGATGTGCCGGGGAATACTGCGGCTATAAGTTGGAAAAAACCTATTATCATCGCCTGTTTGTAGGTGATATCAAATACGCTGTTAACATGGCTTTTCACTCCTTTGTTTCGACGCTCAATAGCAATAAAAGCTATACCGAAGATTATGAGAGCGAGTGCCACAGTTATCTCGTTGTAGAAATATTCATCTATTTTCTCATCAAAGAAAATGCCAACTATTGCGGCTGGAATGCATGCGGCAACTATTTTTATCCACATACTGAAGATGTTTTTCTCGATTAATGGCTCGCCTTTTTTTAGCGTGAACGGGAAAATCTTGTTCCAATAGATAACAACTACTGCAAGAATAGCGCCGAGCTGAATAACAACATAGAACATTTCAAGAAACTCATCACTTCCAGGAATACCGAGAAGCTCGTTTAAGAGTATCATATGACCAGTACTTGAGATAGGGAGCCATTCGGTTATCCCTTCAACTATTCCGAAAATTATAGCAATTACAACTGCGAGCATATCTATCTCCTTGATTTATATAAAACTTATTGTTTGTGTGATGTTTTTTTGGTTTTGCCTTATTGCTTTTTTAAAAGATACCGTGTATATTGTTGCGATTAGGGGTATGGATTTTGCGTTTTGGTTTAGCTGTGTTTTTAGGAGGTTTGGATTAGTGCGTTTTTCCGCCGCCGCCCGCACCAAACGCATTTTATGCGTTTGACACCGAAGAAACTCTTCGGTGGGCGATTTGTAATCGCCGGTGCGGGCGGGGAAAAACGCACCTTATAATACACAACAGAAAAATACTTATATAATAATACCACAACTTTTAAAAAAGGCAAAGCCGGAAGAAAATTTCCTCCCGGCGCCTTTTTAATTTCTCTGATTTGTCGAGAATTTATATTGCTTTTTCCAAGTCTTTTTTAAGTCTTTTCATAATACGCTTTTCAAGTCTTGAAATATACGATTGAGAAATCCCGATTATTGAAGCAACATCCTTTTGGGTTAGCTCGTTTCCGTCGATAAGACCGAACCGAAGCTGCATAATTGTTTTCTCCCGTAAATTAAGTTTATTAATAGCTTCGTTCAATAATGACTTATCGACATCTTGTTCTATATTTTTATTTACTACATCATTTTCAGAACCTAAAATATCAGATAGAAGAAGCTCGTTTCCATCGTGGTCAACATTGAGAGGTTCATCTATAGAAATATCATATCTTATGGTAGATACCTTGCGCAGATGCATAAGGATTTCATTTTCGATACAACGTGAAGCATATGTTGCGAGCTTTATACCGCGCTCTGGGCTAAATGTCTTAACTGCTTTAATAAGCCCTATTGAGCCAATTGATATTAAGTCCTCAACATTAACCCCGCTCGACTCAAACTTTTTCGCTATATAGACGACGAGTCGCAAGTTATGGACTATTAGCTTTTCTCTGCAATCGTTGTCCCCGTCGATAATTTTTTTGAATATCTTCTGCTCTTCTTCGACAGACAAGGGAGGGGGTAGCACTTCAGTGCCGTTTATATAATGAACGCACCTCTTTAACCCTAAAATTTTAAAAATCCGCTCAATTATCTTCATATATTTACCTCCCAAGTATTTTTGGATTCAAAACCGATTCAAATGCGATATTTTCAAGCTTTGTCGGAACTAAAACTGCTTCAGTTGTTTTTTTAGCTCCTCTGTATTCAATATCAACCTCACTGCACAAAACCCCATACATAATCTCATCACCAAGTGGGGAAGCGGCTGGAATTATTCGTCTTTTTCGCTCTTCTATCTCGCTTCTCAGTAGCAGTTTATCGCTAATAAGCACAACACCAACCCCTGAAAATGGGTCGCAAAGTGAGTTTCCAGTATCGTAGAGCGCCCTTGCTTTTATAGTTCTGCCACCTATTTTAAAAGTGAGGTTATATATCCTGCCTCCCTCGTTATCAGGTTTTGTCAGAAACTCAAATAAGCTAAACCCGAAATAGGTTAAAGCAGTGGTTATAAGCATAATGACAGGGGAAACTGAGATATACAAAAATGAATTGTTAATATGGATACCGCTTGTATCAAAAAACAGCACAGTACCTATAAAAACTCCTACAAGTAGTAGATTTAGCACTAAAAAAACAGCGCAGTTTTTAAAAAACTCTCGCCTATCACGAAATCCAAATGCCACTGCCACAATGACAGCTGTGAAGACGATTTTAATAGCGTATGAAAACAAAACAGAAACTTCCAAAAAGAAAAATGCTACCGACAAACCGCCACCGATAAGACTTCCAGCGATGATATTTATTTTTTTTCGTCTTATTGCCCTATATTTATAAGTGGTAACTATTAACAGAAGAGTTATGTAGCAGTTTAGTATAAAGAGGATATCTATATAGACAATCATTTCCCTCACCCAGAGATATTTTATCATCATAAACAAAGATAAAATGTCAAAAAAAGGTCTGAATATGAAAAAAGAGAGGGGGAAAGTTAAATCAAGGAGGTTATTATGAACGATAAAAAAAATACACCAGGCATTGAATATTCAAAAGAAGAAAATTCTGTTTTTAACAAACACCAAGACGCTGAAAATAAAGCAAAAGCGTTGCTCGGTGAGAAGAAGAGCTACCAGAAGTATAAGTATAATTTTGAGCGACCACTAAATGTTATACCGGCATCCGCTGAACTTGCCTCACAATTATATGTTGATGCGGTTAATCAGTCGGTTATAAAGTCCGATGCGCTTGTCGATGAAGAAAAGAAATTCCTCGAAGAGAATAAGCTTTAAGCTGATTTAAATAAAAAAGATGTGAATTTTATTGTGCCCCCCAAAAGTTAGACTTGATAGTGTAGTGACTTTCGTTACTACACTATTTTTATGCAAAAATCAAATCGACAATTATAAATTAATTTCTATAAAAAATTTGATTATCCAACAGAAAAGTAGTATAATATTTTGTTAGGACACCAAAAATGTCTAAATTAATAAATGTGGGAGCTATATGTTTAATCTTCTAAGTAAACCAATCGAACTTACCAGTGGAAACCCATTAAAAAAAATAACGCTGTTTATGATACCTATGCTTATAGGGAACATTGCACAGCAACTATACAATACAGTTGACAGCATAATCGTCGGTCGATTTAGTGGGGACAATGCGCTGGCAGCAGTTGGAAGCGCAGGGCCTATACTTAATCTTTTAATAGTCTTTTTTATAGGGATTTCTGTAGGTACAAGTATTATGGTATCGCAGTATTTGGGCGCTAAAGATGGGAAAAATCTTCGAGCGGCGATTGAGTGTTGCATAATTTTATGTGCTGTTTCTTCTGTGATTTTAACCGTTATTACCCCATTTGTGGTAATGCCGCTACTGCAACTTCTAAATACCCCAGAAACTATTATCGAGGGCAGTTATCAGTATCTTATGATAATGATGGTAGGTAATATTGGTCTTGTTCTTTTTAACATTCTTACCGGTGTTCTTCGAGGGCTTGGTGACTCAATATCTTCGCTTAAGTATCTTTTGGTATCAACGGTTATAAATATAGTGCTCGATCTTGTTTTCGTTGCTTATTTTGATATGGGTGCTGGTGGCGTTGCGCTGGCAACCATTATTGCACAGTTTGTTTCTGGACTGCTATGTCTTCGAAAACTCTTATCGATGAAACACCTGTTTATAATAAACTTGAGAAAAACAGCCGCGAAAAAATCGCACTACCAAACTCTTTTTAAGCTCGGTCTGCCCGCTGGATTAACACAGGTTATCATATCTCTTGCGATGATAATTGTGCAGTCGCTCACAAACAGTTTTGGCGAGATGTTTATTGCGGCAAATGTTATTGTAATGCGCATTGATAGTTTTGCGATGATGCCAAACTTCTCTTTTGGGAACGCAATGAGTACATATACCGCTCAAAATGTTGGAGCGGGAAAGATGGATAGGGTTATAGAGGGTGCGAAAAAAGGTACCTATTTGGCGACTGGGATATCTGTTGTTATTACTATTTTGCTCCTTCTGTTTGGAAGAGGGCTTATGGGAATATTTACCGAGACAGGTGAGCTTGTTGATTTAAGCATGTGTATGCTGTTTATTTTAGCTCCGGGCTATATCGCTATGGCAATATCGCAATGTCTTTCAGGTGTAATAAGAGGTGCTGGAGATACAATGACACCGATGTGGTTATCGCTTGTAACATCTGTTTTGTTCCGTGTACCACTCGCTTACCTGCTTGTATACTTAACAACAAATGAAGTAAATCCCAATGGTTTAAGCTCAAGTATATTTATCTCTCTTGTTGCGAGCTGGTTACTTGGGGCGGTGCTTGCATTTATTTTCTATAGAAGAGGGAACTGGAAGAATAAAGCACTTATGTTATCAAAGTAATTTCAATAAACTTTTTTACCTAAAAATAATCCGATAATATTATATAATTTTACTATTGAAATATAGGTATATTTGATTTAAACTGTTATACTATAGCGACAAAAAGGGGGAGAAAATTTGCAAATCGATGCATTTACAAGTGGAGTTCGTGCTGGGGGGCTTATAAACAAAATTGATATTAAAATTCTTCTCTGTTTTCTTTTGTCGAATTTTGACAAACCTGTCTTAGAGGAGCTTTTGATAGAAGCTATTACAGAGAGAGAGCTTGTCAACTATTTTGAGCTTAAGTCTGGGCTTGAACAGCTAATTGAGCTTGGTCATATAAAGAAAAGTGAAGATGAAAAAGGGAAGATAATGCTTTCAATAAGTGAAAGTGGAAGGCGCAGCTCGCAAGATCTTTCGCAGAATATACCGCAAACGATTCGTGATATAGCGCTAAAAGGCGTTGTTGATATCGTGACAAAAACTCAACTTTGTAGCGAAAACAAAGTTGTTATAAAAAAAGTTCAAGGTGGGTTTGTCGTCAAGTGCAGTGTGCTGAGTTGTGAGTCACCTATACTTAAAACCGAGGTTTTCGTTACAAACATTCTTCAAGCGGAGATAATAAAAGCGAGCTTTCAAAATGATCCGCTAAAATTTTACAGAAACTCAATAAAACTTCTCCTCGGAGATGAAATATAAAAGTCGCCTTATGGCGGCTTTTATTTTTGCATATTTACCCCTTTTTCTGAGTAGTTATTACAGGGGTG
>CAYJJJ010000005.1:0-46248 GCA_964370465.1 uncultured Oscillospiraceae bacterium | reverse complement strand
CAGCACAAATATTTTTGAATAATCTCCGTACAGAATGGAGATTAATAGGCATCTGTCGTCTGTGACGGCAGGCCATATAGATAATTGTTAGCGTGAATTTTCATGCTGTTATTCCTCAATAATTAATTGCTTGCCGCAAGGTCTAATATGTTTTCTTGCGTTATATTATCCCCTAAAAGCTCACCTGTTATCTCTCCGTGTCGCATAACTAATATTCGGTCAGACATTCCAATCAACTCCGGCATATCCGATGAAATCATAATTATGCTTTTGCCTTGTTTGGTCATCTCAACCATCAGCTCATATATTTCCATTCGAGCTCCAACATCAATTCCCCTTGTCGGCTCATCGAAAATTAGTATATTGCTGTTTTTCGCCATCCACTTTGCCAAGACTACCTTTTGCTGGTTACCGCCCGATAAGTTTTTTACATATTGGGATATAGATGGTGTTTTAACTTTTAAGCTCTCACATAGCTCATTTGAGATTTCATTTTCCCTTTTTTTGTTTACAAAAGGAGTTTTAGAAAAATTATCAAGTGATGCTATTGTTATGTTATTAAATATCGGAAGTTCAAGCAATAGACCTTGTTGTTTTCTGTCTTCCGGTATAAGACCTATACCACTATTAATTGCATTTTTAGGTTTTGAAATCAAAGCTTTTTCGCCGTCAATAATTATCTCACCGCTATCGATGCTATCTGCGCCAAATATCGCTCTCGCAAGCTCGGTTCTTCCAGCACCAACTAAACCGCCGATGCCCAAAATTTCGCCTTTTTTCAAAGAAAATGAAACGTTTCGAAGCTTTTTGTTTGTGATATTGTTTACCGATAGAGCACACTGCTCTGTAAAGCTATTTTTTTCGGGGTAGGTTTCTGTTAATGCTCTGCCGACCATCAATTTAATAAGCTCTTTTCTGCTTGTATCTTTAACATCTTTTGTAGCAATATATTTTCCATCTCGAAGAACAGTAACTCTATCACAGATATCAAATATCTCTTCCATTCGATGAGAGATATAAATTATAGAAACGCCTTGTGCCTTTAGTGTTTTCACAATTTCATAAAGTGCCTTCATCTCTCTTGTTGTAAGCGGAGCGCTCGGCTCGTCCATAATTAGTATTTTCCCGTTTCTTGAAATTGCCTTACCTATCTCAACAATCTGCTGATAAGCTATACCTAAGTTCTTTATATGGGTTTTGGTATCTATTTCAAGTCCGATTTTTGCAAATATTTCTTTTGCTTCCCTGTGCATTTTTTTATAATCTACAAAAATGCCTTTTTTGGGCTCTCTGCCAAAAAATATATTCTCTGCGACACACAGCTCATTAAAAAGCATAAGCTCTTGGTATATAACCTCAATTTTGCACTCTTTTGCCAAAGCGGGTGACATCGCGCTAAACTCTTTGCCCTCAACGATAATTTTACCCGAATTTGGTGTTATGGCCCCTGCGATTATTTTTATAATTGTAGATTTACCTGCGCCATTTTCACCTACAAGAGCATGCACTTCACCTTTTTTAAGTTCAAAATCCACTCCGTCAAGCGCTTTTACTCCTGGATAGTTTTTAACTATACTATGCAAGGTCAATATATTCTCACTCATAGTTTACACTCCATTTATATTTATAAAGACAGGTATTTAAATACCTGTCTTTATAAGATCACAAATTATTTATTGCGAACATCCTCTTGAGTTACAGGGTTCATTGCAATAATAATCTCTTCTTCAGGCAATGTGCCGTTATTAGCGATACCCTCAAGTGCATAGTCAATTAGTTCGAGTCCGTTTCCGTATGGGTCTATGTCTACAGTTGCTCTGAAAATAGAGTCTTCCTCTGCCATTTTGTCAAGTGCTTCTTGAGTTGCATCAAGTCCGCCGATAAAGAAGTTTTCAGTTACTTTATTTGCAGCTACAACCGCCTCATAAGCTCCTAGTGCGCCAGCGTCGTTAACAGATGCTATAACTTGTACATTTGGGTTTGCCTGTAGGATTGATTCTGTTGCTTTTAGTCCAACTTCAACGAGGTTACCAGGTTGACGAGCAACGATTACAGCATTTGGTGCAACGCTTAGAATGCCTTCTTCTATACCCTGTGAACGCTGTTGTAATTCTTTAATGTTACTTGTTGTAAGAATAGCAACTTCTGCCTCTCCGCCTAAGTTGTCAACTATCCATTGGCCAGCTTGAATCCCGCCGCTCCAACCGTATGCATATTCGTCAAGTATATAGTTTAGTGATGCGCCAGGAACGCCCTGAGCGTGGCTTATAACAGTAATGCCTTTTTCTCTTGCTATTTTTGTTGCTTCTTCAAGCTGGTTTCCATCGAGTGGGCTGATAATTATAGCGTCGTAATCATCGGCAATGTAATTCTCCATTGCGTTAAGCATTGCAGTTGCGTCGTTATTTGCATCGTGAACAGATATCTCGATGTTACCGAGCTCATCGGCACGTGTTTTCAAACCATCAGCTAAGGTTGCGTAGTAACTATGTGTTAACAGTGCAGATAGATAGGCGATTTTAATTGTTTCTTCCTCTTCGCCGCCGTCTTCACTCATAGATCCATCCGCGCCAGAACTCATGTCATCAGGGTCACCTGTGTCATCGCTTGGCGAGCATGCTGCCAGAGAAAACACCATAAGTAGTACGAGCATTAAACTTAAAAACTTTTTCATAATTGTCCTCCATAATTATTTTTTTATCGTTAAAGCACTTTGCTTTAATCTAAATTTAATAGTTTCTTTGCGTTTTTGTTGTAGATTTTTTCTAGCACCTCATCTTCGAGGTTTACTGCATGAATCCTCCAGTCGCCGAGCAGAAGACCGTTTGGGGTTCTGTATTCGAAATACTCATCATTTGTTTCAAAAAAACGATAATATATTTCATATCTCTCGATATCTGTAGGTATTACATCAGTGCCAAAAAGAATCTTATCCTGATTATCTTCAAAAAACTTCTTCGCTGTATATGGCTGCCGTCCGAGCTCACTTAGCCTGTCCGCAATATCTATATACATATTAGGAAATGCTTTTAGCCATCTCGAAACCTGCTCTAAATTTTCACCGCAACCGCCAACGTGCGGAATGATAAACTTTGTTTTAGGATTATTTTGGATTAAATTTGCCTGCATATCCAAGAGCTGTTCATACCTATAAAATTGCTCACCGTGAAAGCTCCAGTCGGGGAAGTCTTTGAGTATTTCATAGTACTCATTCTCGCTGTCAATAGGTCTGAAAAATCCTTTCAAATCTCCTATGTGAAAGAGTACAGGTAAGCTAAACTCTGCCGCATATTCCCAAATGCATTTCAGCCTATCGTCATCTGGTCTTAAATATCTGCCCGCCTTATCTTTGATTTTAAGCCCTATAGTCTTCCAAAATTTTAACCCTTTAAACCCGTTTTCCTTATGTTGCTTTAGTGTTTTATAAATCATTGAGTCAAAATCGGGTTGTTCAAACTTTGCCACATCTGCACTGCCAAATGTTATAAAGAAATCTTCAGCGCCTTCGATTTTTGTCATCATCTTTTTTGATTCTTCACCAAATCCGCCATCTAAGTTTACAACTTTAGTAACTCCAAAGCTTTTCATCTTGTCAACAATTTCAAGTGCGTTATAGCTGCTAAAATAATCTTCTATTCCACTGAGTACACCATACAAAAATCCAAAATGTGTATGAAAATCTATTATTTCATATTTAGGGGTTTTGATATCAGTAACTTTAAGTTCTAAATTAGAAATTTTACTTTTATAGCTCATAACACAACTCCATAATAGATAAGATTTATATATCGAATACTTAGTAAATTAGGATTACTAACTAATTTTTACCATATAAAAACACCGTTGTCAACACAAAAAAAGCACTTTTGTGAAAAGTCACAAAAGTGCATCTTGTTTTTTATAAGTATTGTTGTAAAAAAAGGGGGATACTGGAAGTTTTATAGAATATCACGTAGAAGTTCATGTTGTTTATTTGCGTTTTTTAGCGCTAAAGCAGCGGCCCCAATCACGTTTGCTTTCTCATTAAGCTTTGTTAAGTATATCTTCGGAGCAAAGGGTACATTTATCTTTATTGCCTTATTTATAATTTCGTCATTTTCCTTATAGAGCGCACATCCGAGCCGCCCTGCAATTATAACAATTTCTGGGTTTGTGATTGAAATTAAGTTAATAATCGCCATTGCAAAGTAATTCACAAGCTTCTCGCTACTAAGTCCGCCGGGAGAATTTTTAAGCTTGTCGAGCACATCTGACATAATAATGGTATCACCGGATTTATACATCTTTTTGATTATAGAATTGATTTCACCGCTTGGTATAAGCTGCTCTAATGCACCTTCATCTGATGTTTCGCGTATAAGCTTATCTTGCTCGAGTATCATGTATCCCATTTCGCCAAAAGCGCCGTTGTGTCCACGGACAAGTTTGCCGTTTAAAATTAAAGCACTGCCGAACCCAACGCCGAAATTAATATACGCAACGTTTTTATACCCCTTGCAAGCGCCTTGCCATTGCTCACCTATTAAACCGAGGTTCACGCTATTTTCCATATAGATTTTTACCTTGAATTCTTCTTCTAAGTATTTATAGAGAGATCCGTTTGACCAACCATATGAAAATGGGTTTAGCATATGTTTTCCTGTTGCTTTATCGTAAATGCCGGGTATTCCAACACCTATTGCAGTTACTTCGCTTATATCTATCTGAGCCTCTTTGATAACATTGTATATAGTTGACTTCACCTGCGAAAATACATCTTCTTCAATATTAATCTTATGCTCACACATTGCCAAAGTGTTGCCAGAGAGATCGATGCATATAGCTCTAATATTGCTCCTGCCAACATCAACACCTATTAAGTACGACCTTGTTGAATTAAACGCAACAAGGGTGGCTTTTCTTCCCATTGCGTTGTTTGCTTCACCGAGTTCGATTACAAGCCCTTTGTGAATAAGCTTATTAACATTATTCGTTATCGCAGGAAAGCTGATTCCTATTGCCCTTCTTAAATCTGCCCTGGACATAGGTCCGTCTTTTTGTAAAACACGCAAAATCTCTTCTTTGTTCAGTCTGCTCGCCAGTTCAGAATTTTTAGACATAATAATCTCCTTTTGCAAAAGTTATTATGATACAAACCTATCACATAAAATATAGAGTGTCAAGCAAAAATGAGCATATTAGCTAATAATAGTCAATATGCAAGTTATAAGGGGATATTTCAACAGCAATCTACTCGTTATTTATTACAAATTTATTTCAAATTGCCTTTAGGTGTGCATTAAACCGTCGTGGAAATATTGTGAAAGCGGTATAATATTGTGAAAAAATTTGGGAAATTTAAGGTTGAGTATAAAAGTAGAGGTTTTTAGGAAAAAGTGTATGTAGGCATCAAAATACCAAAGTTCATGTGGGATATTTATTTAATGACAATACCAAACATGCGGGATAAATCAATTGCTTGAAAGCTGTTAACAATAATTCCTTTTAATTCACTCCTGCTCTCTGACACTACAATATCCTCTATGTTGCAATCGCTAAAATCAATATCCTTTAAAGATGTTTGGAAGAAATCAGCTGAACGAAACGAAGATTTTTCGAGGATAGTGTTACTAATTGTGCAGTTGGCGAAAAAAGCGCGATCAAAGTCGCTTCCGGCAATGTGAAAACCATCGATTTTGCAACCGGTGAAATTTGAATACCTCAAATTGCCACTCACAAAACTTGCACAATGAAAACGGCTCTCAGAAAAATCGGTATTTCGATGCACTGAATTTAGCTGTTTTACGATATGGAAATTGTTATCTCTAAAATTGCAATGATTAAACTCACAATTCTCAAATATAACTTCTTCAAAATAGCACCTTTCAAACGATACTTTTTCAAATCTACAGTTTATAAAATGAACCTTGAAAAATTCTCGCCTGTAGAATTCGGTATCTGATTTATCTGCATTTTTTATGGTGACTTCATATATTTCATCGTCTATATCTTCTGAGAAGACAGCTGTACCGTCGCTTAAATCTTTTGTGAATTGCGGCTCTTTCCATATGAATTTTTTCTTCATAATATTCCTTCTTTATTTTACTTCACTCTATTATACTAAAAAACACATCGCAGTTTCAATAGATAAAGTTTGCGAAATCGCCCTTTTGCTTTTGGCGTTTTTTACTATGACGCTATTCCTGTTTTGCGCAGTAATAGTATAATGGTTTTTTTGTAACTTATGTGATAAAATAATTAGCATGAAAAACGATACATGATGCCACCGCGGAATTCATCTAAACGACCCACGCAAAGTAGCTACCGACAAGCTAAAACGGTGCTTTTGCATCCGATAAAGAAAGTGTTATAGAGGATATATTATGCCAATTGAAACTTATCTAAATATGATTGATGACAAAACAAAAGGGCAGGTTATGCCCATAATTTCGTATATTGAAGATAACTATAAAACCGCTGTTTTCGATGAAAAATACTCTGAAAAAACCCTCATTCCCACATGGCGACTTGATGGGAAATATGTTGCAGTGGGGTGCAGAAAGAAATACATCAGCGTCTATTTTGCAAGCATAGAAGCGGTGGAAGCGGTGAAATCCGGTACCGACTCACCTTATGTAGTTGCGCGAAAAGGCTGTGTGAACATCTGCTATCGAATAAAAGAGATGCCATATGTAGCGATTTTTAAAGGAATTGATATAACTTTTGGGTAAATAAAAACAGTCAAATCTCACAAACAGGAGAAAAAAGATGAATTATGACTTGTATTTTGGCGGCAAAAAAAGCGGATGGTTACCGCTTTATTTAAAGTTGAAAAGTGAATTTGAAAAAGAGGGACTGTCTTTTGAGGAGCATTTCCCTAAAATGGGTATAGTTTGGCGCAGTAGTTCGGCGTTTGTGATTATATATCCAAAGGTTAAATGCTTGGAGGTTAGCTTTTGTTGTGACGGTATAGACCCTGATATCCCAACCGAAAAATATATGGCAGTTTCAAAGCACAGGGTTACCCACTATATCGATATCGTGGACGAGAGTATTTTTGCAGAACTTATCGCTTGGATAAAAAGGTCATATATCTTAACGCAAAAACCGTGATGCTTTGCAGATAGATTTATTTCACTATATAATTATCCCCTCGCAGTGGTCGATTTCATGCTGAATAATCTGCGCTGTAAAGCCTTTATAGCTCTTTATTCGCTTTTGCATCTTCTCGTTTTGATACTCGACCTTAATGCTCTTATACCGCTTTGTCGGTCTTGTTCCAACAAGTGACAGACATGCTTCCCTCGCGTCAAAAGGTTCTGTGCGTTTTATGATTTTCGGGTTTATCATCACAAGATATTCCCCCTCATCATCGACAACTATTATATTTTTAAGCTCCCCAATCATATTGGCGGCAAGGCCAACACAGCCCTCCTTGTTTGCTTCGAGTGTATCGAGCAGATCGGTGGCGATGTAAAGGTCAGCCTCGGTGGCGGGGGTGCTTTTTTGCGCGAGGAAGGCTTCGTCTTTGACAATTTCTTTTATCATAGTAGCTCTCTTTTCGTGTTATATTCGCGACTCGCAAAACAGCTTGATTCGTTGGTTGCGTTTTCGCAAAAAATCTAAGTTCTTATCCTTATATAGAAGGTATTCCTCCGCTGTTTTTGGCAGAGGGTCTGGGTTGAAGCCATCAAACGGGTGGTGAAAATTAATCTCCTCACCGTTTACTAAATCTTGCAAAAGGAAAAACTCGGCGTAACCTTTAAAATCGACAAACTGATCAAAAAAGTCCCAGTAATCTTGAAGGCAGTCGTGTAACGGACTGTCTATACCTTTGTAGAGTCTGCGAATGCACTCAACGGTTAAATCAAATCTATCGCTGATTGCTCGTATCATACCTCGTGCGCTATTGATAGTTGGCTTGTTTCCCACTTTATTTCGAGGGAATATGGTGAAACCGGCTATTGTGTATCGCGCATCGTTAAAACTTGCAATTACCGTCGGGTCGATTTGCTCAATAATCGGTTGACATCTCTTCCAGTTTGAAAAGGTTTGAGTTATTGTATCGCTCGAGAGGTAGAATCTTTCACCATCGACAATTGCATCTAAATTCAGCGGGTCAAGGCTCTCATCTAAAAAGAGCTCTTTGCCGTTCGGCAGCGTTTTGCTCCACAGCATCCTGTGATAACTCCTAAGCGTCGCGCTGTATTTATCGGGATCTTTGCCGTTTGCGTCTGTGCGCATATCGTAGCTTATATCAATTATGCTCATAATAATCACCTCTCAAAAAGCTAATTACAGTATAGCAGAGTGGGAAGTGGAAATAAAGTATCGGGGCTTTATAATCAAACAATAATTTTTAAACAAACCTATTTTGACTCTACCGCTACGCCATAGTATATGATATATATATACAAGGTTAACCGAAAACGACGAAAGGAGCCTGTGATGAAGATAAACGGAGTCATATTTTAAAAAACTTAAGGAAAATAAAATATTTCAAAGCATGTTGCGCAAAAGAAGTTGCCTTGATAATTCGATAATGGAAAATTTCTTTGAAATATTAAAACAAGAACTTTATTGTGGTGATATCTTTTATAGCTTTGATGAGCTTTATCAGTGATATGGAATTATATCTATTATTACAATAACCAAAGAACAAAGCAAAATTTGACTATTTTAGCCCTGCATAATACTGGCTAAATCATCAAGCTACATAAAAATAGTGTAGCAACTTTAGTTGCTACACTATCAAGTCTAACGTTAGGGGAACTACATTTGACGGATGCTTTTGATTGCTTTTTGTTGTATTTACAATTTCAGGTTTAATATAGCATTTACTGCTTTATTATTTGGTTGCTATTTTTTCTTATACTCTATAAGTGCACCTGGATTTAATATGCACTTAGGATCGAATACTTCTTTCAATTTTTTCATCATGATGTAAGATGAACCGTGCTCTCTTGGCGCAAAGTGAACCCTTCTTTTGCCCATACCATGATGATGAACGCATCCGCCAGTTTCTTCATCCAACACTATCTCACAAATAGTATCGATTAGAACTTGGTGTTCAGCTGCATATTTTTCAGGGTCTGGCACATTAAACTTATATACGAAATATATATTTGTACCATTTTGATAACTGTGAGATACATGTCCGCCGACAAAAACAAGATTTTCATTCACTGTTGGTAGAGTTTCAATAACTCTTGAGTAAATTTTCTTGATATCGGTCCAACTCGCTGCAATCTCAGTTGTTGAATAGTAAGCTTTAACTTGGCGGAACTTTTCTCTTCTCTCAGCCGATCTGAAGTCGCCGCAAAGATCATTTCTGTGGATAAGCCAGTAATCTATCGCCTCATTACCTACTTTTCTGATACCTGGATGCTCTGAGATTATTCTCTCAATTCCAGCGCCTGTTGCTGCTGATAGCTCTTCAGGCCCCTCAGCTACAAAGAACATATAAGCTTCTTCATCACCGATCTCAACTCCACCGAAATTGTGGTCATAGTCAACCTTATCGTAAAGTCTTACAACTGAAGGCTTGAATCCTCTGGTTATCACTTCACGTAATATGTCAATTCCTTCCTCAAATGTTGGGACTATGTAACCACCTTTCCAGAAGTGCTCTGGATAGTAATGGAAAATCTTCACTGAAACTTCAGTGATAATATTTAGTGCTCCTTCTCCACCGAGTAATAAATGGCGAAGATCAGGCCCCGATGAACGCCTTGGGACATTTCTAATTCGAACGATTTCGCCGTCCGCCAAAACCGCCTCGCCGCCGCAGAACATATCTTCAATTCCGCCGTAATATGTGGAGAATTGACCGATACTGCGCGTAGAAACAAGTCCGCCCATATGAGCAAGTGGTAATGACTGTGGAGAGTGTCCTGTTGTGTAACCCTCTTTTTGAAGCATATTTTCCAATACTTCGAGCGGAACGCCGCACTCACAATGCGCCATCATATTGACTTTATCAATTTCTATGATTTTGTTCATCCCCGCTAAATCGATAACTATTGTATCTTCTCTTACTGCTGTCAACAACTTCTCGTATGAAGATCCACCAGTTCTAACAATGACTGCGACTTCATTTTCATTGCAGTAAGCAAGGGCTTTTGATGTTTCTTCTGTGCTTTTTAAGTTTAAGATACATGCAGGTATAGTAT
Organism: uncultured Oscillospiraceae bacterium; assembly: GCA_964370465.1. Lineage (GTDB taxonomy): Bacteria > Bacillota > Clostridia > Oscillospirales > Ruminococcaceae > CAYJGN01. Next base: position 36,097 of record CAYJJJ010000005.1, on the reverse strand, counting down.
CCTTAAAAATGCCGAACGACTTCATAAATACCATATTATCTGAATCATGCTCTCTTAAACTCTCAATGTCAATAATAACATTTTCAGCGCCAAACAACCCACCTAAATCTTTAATAAGTTGTTCTTTTGAAATTTTCATTTCTGTACTCCTTAATTTAAAATAATTTTTATAACGTGTCAGAATGTTATATATATTATTTTGTACATTTGCTGTGAAATATCACATGAATTGGTGCAAATTAGCATTTAAGGTTGTATTGATTTGATATTAACAGATAAAAAACCGCTTGTCAACTAATATTTATTAATTAGCGAGAAAAAAATTTTTTGCTCGTCCCAGGTTTCTTAAAATTGAATTTGTCGGGTTAAACGCTTAATCCGATTATCCACACGCATTGTTAATTAAATCACAATAGACATAATTACGTCTATTTTTTCAAAAAAACTATTGACATATACCAAAAAACATTTATAATTAGGGTAATATATCGGTGTCAGGGTATATTAAATGTATATTTTATTGTACTAATAGTCGCTGCATTGCAAATTTTTAGAAAGGATTTTAAGGTTGAGTGTATAATTAATTGTACATAGTTTAAGTATTAGTTCGGTCAAATTTGGTCAAAAAACATAGCAAATATTCATTTCAAGCTTATAACAAAAAAATATTTGATAGGAGTAAAAAAATGAAAAAATTATCTAAAATTTTAGCACTGATTTTAACAGTTTCTATGTTCTTATATGGATGCACAACTTCTCGTACAGGCGATGACGACACATCTTCCGAAGGCGGAGGTGATGGTAGTAGCTCATCTGCTGAAACTACTGTTATAGACAACAGTGACCTTGTAGGCGAAAATCTTGGAGAAGATATAGGATTTGGTCCTGTAGGTTTTGATCTTGATGCGATGGCAGCACGTCTTGAAGAACATCTTGGAACCGAAGCATATAACAACCTTCGTTTCGGCATAGCTGTTCCTCATCAGATTAACGAGTGGCAGATTCAGTGGGCTGAGACTTGGGAAATGCTTGATGAAAGATTCCCATTTGAAATAACAGTTCTAAATGCTGACTTAAACCAAGAGGTACAGACTGATCAGATAAACAACTTTGTAAACCAAGGTTATGACGGCATTTCTATCTATCCTGCGGTTTATGACGCTATGCCTTCAGTTTTAAATCCAATCGCTGATGAGATGGTAGTAGTAAGCTGTATTGCCCTACCTGAAACAGTTGAACTTACAACATGTGTTGCTGAGCTTGCAGAGCAAAAAGGCGCAACAGCTGCTCAAAAAGCTATGGAAAATTACAGTGGTGATGAAACTATTCGCTATATGACTCTCGACTGGTCAGGCGTTTCACAGCTACTTAATGACCGCGTTAAAGGCTTTATAGCTGAAATGGAATCATATGACAACACAGAGCTTGCGGGCGAGTTAAAAGCAAATAATACTGAGCTTATGCTCGGCGCAATAACAGACTCACTACTCGTTGATTCTAATGTAGATATAATATTCGGCTCATACGGCAATCCAGCACAGGCTATTATAAACGGGGTCGAGCAGGTCGGTTTAGACCCATCAACATTAACAATCGTTGCAACCGATCCTAACGAAGTTATTCTTGATTACGTTGCAAGCGGAGATATAGCTGGTGTTGGTATTGGGTTTGCAGAAGTTAGTGCTATGCAGTGTCTATTTGAAATGATGCGTGGACTTATGGGCGAAGAGCTACCACATCTAACACCTGAATCAGGCGTATACGCTGACTTCTGGTGCGATGCATCAAACGTCGCAGAAGTTAAAGCTGTATTATACGGAGAATAAACTAAAGTTATTTTAAAAGAGGTATGAATAATGTCAACTAATACTAATTCTGTAGAAACGAATTTGATTAATATCATCCGTGGATACTCAAAGAAAAATCCTTTGCTCAAAACCTTCGCAGCTTTAGCAGCTATATTTGTACTATTCGCATTGTTTTCGCCGGTTAACACAAAAACCGGCGAAAATGTATTTCTTTCTTACGCTAATATAGTGAATATATTTGAAGCCACAACCGCATACTCACTTGGAGCATTCGGTATGACTCTCGTACTCATGGTAGGCTGTCTTGACCTTTCAGCTGGCTCTAACATTGCTATGTGTTCGGCATTCCTCGGAATATTCCTTATGGATTTCGGGTGGCCACTGCCAGTAGCTATGATAATTGTTATTGTAATAGCAATGGTTGCAAGCCTTGTGAATTCAATTGCGATTGTTAAATTTAATGTTCCACCTTTCCTTGCAACTGTTTGCGCTGGTTCAATATTCCAAGGTGTCGCATATCTTGTAACAGAAGCTAAAACTGTGTACATAGTAAACGACACACTACCTGCTATTTTCGGCTCAACAGGTCCACTATTTCTCGGTATGCCAACACTCTTCTGGATAACAATGCTTTTCCTTGTTCTAATGCAAGTTTTAATGAAAAAGACAAAGTTCGGAAGACAAGCTCAGGCTGTCGGCGGTAGCGAAAACGCAGCATACTCGTCAGGTGTAAACGTTAAGAAGACAAAAATCTTAGCATTTATGATAATGGGATTCTTATGTGCGATAATTGCATTCGTTCTCTGCGGAAGACTACAATCTTCCAGCCCGCAATGGGGTGAAGGCTACCAGCTAAACTTTGTTATGGCGGCTGTTCTCGGCGGAACCTCATTCGACGGTGACGGCGGCAACATTATCGGTACATATCTCGGAGCACTTGTTATGGGCACACTAACAAACGGACTCAATGTGCTTGGAGTTGAGTATTATACTCAAACTATCATAGTTGCTATTATTATATTCCTTGTCGTTTTGGGCTCGGCATATAAATCTCGCAAAAATAAAGTATAAGTAGCGTTTTTAAAGTTATTTATAGAAAGGTGCTAAATTATGCAACAACCAATTCTACAACTCAAAAACATCAGCAAATCGTTTTTTGGAGTTCATGCACTTAAAAATGTCAGCTTAGATTTATATCCCGGCGAGGTTCATATCGTATGCGGTGAAAACGGCGCTGGTAAATCTACATTAATGAAAATAATGTCAGGGCTCTATCATGAAGATGCAGGTGAGATAATATTCGAGGGAAACCCAGTTAAAATTGAAACGCCGAAAGAATCAGTTGAAATGGGTATAGCTACCATTTATCAAGAGCTCAGCCTTAGTCCTTCTATCTCGATAGAGGAAAATATGTTTTTGAGCACAGAACCCGGAAAATTTTTCGTAGACAAAAAACAAATGCGCCAAAAAGCAATTGAGTATCTTGCAAAAGTAGGACTTACAATTGATCCCACAACTATCGTAAGGCCTTTGTCTATGGGTGTTAAGCAGCTTGTTCAAATTGCAAGGGCATTGGTGCAAAATCCTAAAGTAATCATTATGGATGAACCCTGCTCTTCAATAACTGAAGAAGACACCGCTAAACTCTTTGCTTTGATTAACGAAATTAAGAAAACAGGCGTAGCAATAGTTTATATCGACCATCGAATAAACAACTTCAAAATGATAGGTGACAGGCTTACAGTCCTTCGCGATGGCGAGTATATTGCCACAAAAATGCTTAATGAAGTTGATAGAGATGAAATAGTAAAACTCATGGTTGGTCGCGATGTATCACAAAAATTCCCGAAAACTGCAACTCCTTCAGATGAGGTGAGACTTGAGGTCAAAGGGATTTGCAACAACAGACTTAAGGATATCAGCTTTTCTGTACGCAAAGGCGAGGTTTTTGGGCTCGCAGGCCTTGTTGGTGCGGGTAGAACTGAAATAATGAGGGCTATTTATGGTCTTGATTATATCGAACCTACGGGAGAAATAATTCTTGATGGTAATAAAATCAAGAACAAAACTCCGCTTCATTCGATTAAAAATAACTTTGCATATATACCAGAGGACAGGAAAGGTGAGGGAATAATCACAGGTAGCACCATAACCTTCAATCTTGCTTTGACAAATCTTAGCAATATGTGTAAAGGTCCATTTGTCGATGATAAACTTGTTCGCGCTGAAGCTGAAAAGCAGTTTGATAGCCTTGAAATAAGAAGTCTTAACAAAGATGCTTTTGTCAAGGATTTGAGCGGAGGTAATCAACAAAAGGTGGTTATCGGTCGATGGCTTATGTGTGATGGAATAAAAGTATTCTTAATGGACGAGCCGACACGCGGTATCGATATCGGTGTTAAGTATGAGCTCTATAAGCTAATTGACTCGCTTGCATCAGAGGGGATTTCTGTAATTGTTATAACTTCTGAGCTCCCTGAACTATTAGGACTCTGCGATAGAATTGCAACTATTGCAAATGGCGAGATAACCCATATCTTTAACAGAGATGAATTTACTCAAGAAAAGATAATGGAAAAGTGCATATAGGCAATATTCACATTATATATGCAGTATAAAATAGTTTTTTCTTCGATTATACTTTTGTAAAAGAGGAAATATAGTTATAAATAATTAATAAAAAGTATAAGGGTGAGGGCTTAGCCATTGCCCTTATATTAAAAAAATAAACACTATTATATTTAAAAATGTGATTAGATGTGAGAACGGAGAGATATAATGAAAAGAGTGGTTGGATTTCCCGGAAAATTTGTCATTGGCGAAGGAGTGCTAGGGGATCTTGCGAGATACGTAAAACTTTTTGGAAATAAAGCTTGCCTTGTTGCCTTCAAAGATGATTCAGAGAGAGTTATTGACTATATCAAAATTGCAAAGGAAAACGATATTGAGTTAACTGTTGTTGATTTCGGCGGTGAATGCACCTATGCAGAGATAGAGCGTATATCAAAGCTCTGTAAAGAGACTTCTTCCAATTGTGTTATCGGCCTTGGTGGTGGTAAAGCTATTGATACTGCAAAGGTAGTTTCACTCAACGAAAATCTACCGTTGATAGTTGTTCCCACAATCGCTTCAACCGATGCGCCTTGCAGTGGCCTTTCTATCGTATATGATGAGAATCATAAAGTTGCAGGCGTTGCATATCTGCCACTAAACCCCGCTGTTATCCTTGTCGACTCAGGGGTAATCTGCAAAGCGCCAAAGAGATTTCTTGTTGCTGGTTTTGGAGATGCATATGCTACATATTATGAGGCGCGTGCCGCTGTTGCATCGTGTGCAAACAACTATGTAGGCGGTAAATATACAAATGCTGCCTGGCATTTAGCAAAGCTTTGCAACGATATCCTACTCGATGACTCACTTAAGGCGCTTGCAGCTTGCGATGCTAAAGTCGTAACGCCGGCTCTTGATAATGTAATCGAAGCGAATCTTCTTTTGAGTGGGCTTGGTTTCGAGAGCGTTGGATGCGCTGGTGCTCATAGCCTCCACAACGCATTCACAGCACTGCATGAAACAAGAAAATCACTTCACGGTGAGATAGTTGCAATCGGGCTATTAATTCAACTTGTGTTGGAAAATTCTCCAGCTGAAGAAATAACTGAAGTTTTAGGGTATTTCCGCTCTGTAGGGCTTCCAACAAAACTTGCGGATATAGGAATAACCGATCTGTCAAGAGAGCATCTTGATGTAGTTTTAAAAGGTGCAATAGGTACCCCTACAAATGCTATTCATAACATGCCTTTTGAAGTCACTGAGCAGAGTCTTTACAATGCTATTCTTTATGTTGACAAGTTATCAGAAATATACTAATGTATAGAATATAAGAGTTCTGGGGGTTATTCTATGCAAGTTGATAACAATTTTCTTTTAAAAAACAGGTTAGTGGTATTGAAGCTCGCAAGAGATTTTTGGATAACAGAGCCTGGCGATAAACTTAACACTATAGATTATTATGTGAATGAATTTAATGTATCGAGGGGCACTATACAGGCGGCGATGCAATTCTTAATTGAAAAAAACTGCATTGAAACATCTTTCAGGGGGCAACTTGGAACGTTTCTTCTACGAAAGAATGCCGCTAAACTTTGGGAACAAACAGGCTATGGCAGTCTTCTCGGTTGTATGCCACTTCCAATCCAGCTTCTCGCAGCAGGTCTTTCGACTGGTATTTGCGCTAACATGAAAGAGAAAAACATTTCGTTTAACTGTGTATTTGTTCAGGGTGCGAATCTGCGATTTGAGGGGTTAAACAGAAAAAGATTTGATTTTGTTGTAGCATCAAGGCTCACAGAAAAAGTCTTGTCTGAGGATTATGCTCTAGTCAAATACAGCAATATAAGGGTCGCTATGGATTTGCCAGGACCACTTTATACTGGTAAATATGTTATTCTATTCGCTGACCAAACTAAGAGTGAGGTTGAAGACGGCATGAGTGTTGCTGTCGACCCAAACTCGCTTGATCAGATGTATTTGACAAAAAAACTATGTGAGGGCAAGAAAAGGATAGTCTACAAAAATGTTACTTATATAGGCACAAGGGCTTCTGTTTTGAAAGGAAAAGCGGACTTCACTATCACTCGAACCGACAATATCGGTAATCTTATAAGCAGATGTGTTTCCCTCCCTGAAGACATAATAGAGGATTCACAAAGGCTTCATGAGCCTGTTATATTCTATCATAAAGATAATTACGGCATTGAAAAACTACTGAAAAAAGTTTTAAATCCAATAGACATCAAACTAAAACAACAAATGGTAATAGATGAAAAGATGTTACCTGACTATTACTAAAAATTTAATACTGAGGTGAATATACTATATGAAATATTTATTGGGACTTGATGGTGGAACACAGAGTTCTAAAGTAACCATATTTGATGAAAAAGGGAAAGAAATTTGCAACCATGTAGTGAAGCTAAAGCCTATGTATAAACCAAAAATTGGTGTTGCACTTCACCCTGACGACGATTTGTGGGATTCACTTGTGCTTGCGATAAAAGGAGCGCTCTCAAAATTCCCGCACGATGTTTCAGATATCGCAGGAATAGGTCTTCTTTCAATTCGTGCCTGCCGCGTTTTAATGAAGGAAGATGGCAGCTTGTCATATCCTGTAATCAGTTGGATGGACGAGAGGATCGCAAGACCATATGAGCATGATGTTGAAGGCACCAGATACCTTGCCGCAACAACAGGCTATGTAAGCCATAAATTCACAGGAAATTTCAAAGATACAGCTCCTAACTATCACGGCGAATGGCCGCTTGATAAATCGACATGGGGTTGGAGCACAAACCCCGATGTGCTTGATAGGTATAAGCTCCCAATCGACATGCTTTTTGAACTTGTGAAACCTGGAGATGTTTTGGGATACGTGACAGCAAAAGTCGCCGCTGAAACAGGACTTATTGAAGGTACGCCAGTTGTAGCTACAGCGAGTGACAAAGCTGTTGAAGGACTTGGTTCAGGACTTAAAGATGACGGTACCTTACTTGTTTCGCTTGGAACATACATAACAGCCATGAGATACCAAGATAACATAGATTTTAGCTATGTGCCTAAAAACTACTTTATAAACCTCGCTTGTAGACCTGATAAATACCTAACCGAACTTTTCGGATTAATGGGAGGTATGGCAACTGTTAGTTGGTTTAGGGATTTCATGGGTGAAGAAGTTGCTTCTAAAGCTCGTGAGCTTGGAGTTTCCAAAGAGAGATATCTCGATACTGAAGCAGCGAAGCTCCCTGCAGGCAGCGAGGGCGTTATGACTGTTCAAGATCTACTCACCCCTGCAAGATTGTCATTTAGAAGAGGGACAATAGTCGGACTGAATTTCCGTCATGGTCCTATCCATGTATACCGCTCAATTCTCGAGGGAATTGCTATGAGCATTAAAAACAGTGCGCATAATATGTATAACGAACTCGGAATTGAAATGCCGAAAAAACTTATAGTTTCGGGTGGCGGTTCAAACGGAGATATATTTGTTCAGATTTTTGCTGACGTCTTCGGAGTACCAGCATATAGAAATGAATTCAACGAAGCAGCCGGTATAGGTTCAGCTGTCGCTGCAGCTGTTGGGTCTGGTGTGTACCCTGATTTCGATACTGCTCTTGACAATATGGTTCGAATTAAAGATGAGTTTTTACCCAACATGGAAAACCACAAAATATACACAAGACTAAATAATGAAGTGTATTCAAAACTACGCGAGAAAACAGATGACCTTTATAAAGTTGCAAGAGAAATAATAAACGGTTAATTATGTAAAGGGTAGGCAGTAGTTGCCTACCCTTTATAGTTTAGGAGAGATATGAAAATATTAGTCTGCTTTAAAGTTGTGCGGTCGTTCGACCGATTCACTGACAGTGAACTTCAAAAAATTTGTAACAGAGAGTTTGATTTCTCCATCCTAAAAAGCATTTTAAACAGCTATGATGAAGCCGCTATCGAAACTGCTCTTAGAATTTCCGATGATCTTAAAGCAAAAGATGTCGAAGTTGAGTTGCATGGTATAACAGTTGGTAGTTGCGAGGGGAGGTTTTTAACCGATCTTTACGCTGTCGGGTTTTCAAAGCTTATCAATATTAAAACCACTGAAAGTCTTGACTTTGACCCGGAAAAAACAGCTGAAATTATCTGCGGGTATGTAAAGCAAGCAAACTGTAACTACGATATAGTTATAACGGGAAAGCAAGCTCCTCCAGGTGACAGTCGACTTGTTGCGCCGCTAATCTCTTCAATGCTTAATATCCCTGCACTTTTTGATGTCCAAAGCATTGAAAACTGTATAGATAACACAGCCGAAGTAGCTGTTAAAACCGATATAGGTACCGCATATTACAAAGTAAAGACACCTATTCTATGTGCTGTTGGTGATGCTAAATATCCATATATGCGCCTTGCTACTTTGAAAAATAAGCTTGCCGCAAAAAAAATCGAGCCGCAATATATAGTTAATAATAGCATACTGCAAACAGATGCTTTCGAGATGAGCTATAAGTCGCAAAATAGAAACTGTAAAATGCTAGAGGGTAGCCCCGAAGAAATAGCAGACGTGTTAAAATCGCTAATAAAAGAGGAGGGTAAGCTGTGAGAGTTGCGATAATTAACGATAAATATAGCAAAAAAGATATAAAAAAAGCTGTTTGTCTTGCAAAAGAGCTCAGCGATGAAATTACCGTCTTAAATTTCGACACATACACTTCTTATCTTGATAAACTCGCAGTCGATACAATATGCCATTTCTCTACCTCTTCGCTTTGCTGTGGAGAATTTTCACTCAATGACACGCTCAAATACTGCAAAGAACATCCCTTTGAGATTATAATTAGCATAAGCGGAAACCATAGCGATCCATTTTCTGCAAAACTTTCATATTCGCTTGGCGGGAGCTGTTTTACCGACATCATCGCCCTTAAAAACGATAACGGTAATTTGATGCTTCAAAGAAACTGCTATAGCTACAATATAATTAGTAGTCATATTGTAAAAAAATATCCTCTTGTCATCACCCTTAGTAAAGATAGTTTTATAGAGTCAGACGAGGTCGGTTCACCTAAAATAATAAATATAAAAGGGGATTTTGATGATAGCTTCATCATAAGTAGAACTGATGAAATCCATCAATTGGAAACAGGTCTTAAAAACTGTAAGGTAGCTTTTATCGGAGGAGCTGGAATTTCATCTAAAGAAAAAATAACCCAGTTGGAACAAATCTCAGAGAAAGTCGGTGCGGCACTCGGTGCGACAAGGCCTGTCGTCTACAAAGGCTATGCGCAATCTGAGCGACTTATAGGGGTTTCAGGACTCTCTATTTCCCCTGAACTGTGCATAGTATTCGCTTCTTCTGGAAGCAGAGCTTTTTTAAGCGGTATCGAGGGGAGTCGGATAATCGTCGCTATTAATAAAGATCCAAATGCACTAATTTTCGATTACTGCGATTTTGGTGTAGTGGGGGATGTAAATAGTATAATTGATAATTTAACAGCGGTACAATAAAAAGGGACTATCACAGTCCCTTTTTTTTGAGCTCATCTATAAGTATTGGCAATATTTCGAATACATCTCCTTGCAGTGCAACATCCGCATAGCGGAATATAGGAGCGGAAGGGTCGTTATTAATAGCTATTATTTTGTCGCTATTTGAAACCCCTGCCATATGTTGAACTGCACCCGATATACCACAGGCGATATATATTTTAGGGCGGATCGTCTGCCCTGTCTGTCCCACTTGAATATCTCTCGGTAGTAAATTATTCATAACAGCAAGCCGCGAAGCAGAGAGCTCTGCACCAAGTAAGCTTGCGAATTCCCGAAGAAGTGAAACACCCTCTTCATTTTGAAGACCAGCACCGCCACTGACGACGATTTGTGCATCATTTAGAGATAAAACTTCTCCCAATACTTCTTTTCTTTCTAAAACTTTAGTTTTATTATCTTCTTTTGAAATAAACGGGAACAGAACTATCTTTTCACAGCTCGACGGGATATCCTCTATTTTAAAAACATCGGGGCGTACTGTTGCCATCTGTGGAAATTTGCCTTTTCCAACGATTGTCGCCATAACGTTGCCACCATATGCAGGCCTTGTCTGCAGCAAGTATTTAGTCTTACTGCATATGCAAAGCTCTGTGCAGTCAGCTGTTAATCCAACTCTCAACTTTGCGGCGATTACTGCTGCGAGATCTCTTCCATATTCTGTCGCTGCGATCAGCAAAACAGATGGTTCTTCTTTCTCGACTAAACTAATTACCGCCTCTGAATATAGCGATGGATTGTAATGCTTTAGTGAATAGTCGCAGATATTATATGTTGAATCTGAGATGTTGTGCTTATACTCGCGAATTTTTGAACCTACCGAAACAAGTAACAGCGGTTCTGAAAGGCTATTCGCAAGCTCTCTTCCTTTATGCAAAAGTTGAATATCGCATAGGTGTTCTCTATCGGCAAACCCAACTATCATTACACCACTCATGATCTACACCTCACATATATATTGCAGTATTTCCTTGGGGTTTTCAGGCGAAATATTTATTGTGTTTTTGTCGTTTTTTGGGACAAAAATCTTCGTCACTCTTGTCGCTGATCCCGCACTACCGCACAGTGAATATGAAATTCCTTCAATTTCAGAAAGAGTTTGTGGTTTTATTTTCTTTGCGCGAAGAGTATCTCTGAGTGTAGGAAGTTTTGGGTAACAAAAGTCGTTTTCAATCACAAGCACACACGGTAAAGTTAGAGAAACTTTGCAAATTTCTCCATTTCCGCGGCGGCTAACAATTATACTTTTTGCTCCAATATCCTCAAAAGCTATAACTCCAGCACTATGTGGCATCTCTAAAAACTGCGCAAGATAAGCCCCGACCTGACCTGTATCGCCATCTGTTGAGTGCTTTCCACAGATGATAATATCTGCATCGGTCTGTTTTATAAATGACGATAGCGTATAAGCGGTCGCCAAAACATCAGCACCTGCAAATTTCGCAGAGCAGAGATGAAAAGCCTGTGATGCACCCATAGCAACCGCGCTCTCAAGCGCCGCCGCAGAAGATGGCGGACCCATAGTTATAGCAAAGCTATTGCCATCTGTTTTTTCACACAGCTGTCTTGCTGCCTCCAAAGCTACCATATCATAAGGATTTATGACAGCCGGCGCATCCCCTCTTATCAAGCACCCTGTTTCTTTATCAAAAAGTATTTCATTGTTATCAGGAACCGCCTTAACGCAAACAGCAATTTTCATCCCTCTGATACCATACCTTCACCAAAACATCTTTTTTCTGATTCTATCCTGTTATATAACTCTAAACTTAGCTCTTTTAGCAGACCTTTTTTTCTTTTTCCGATTCCATGCACAAGTGAACATCCGCATCCGCTTGACTTTGCGATATTCAAAATTTTATTACAGTCACCCTCAATAACCCGAACAGTCACATCGCCGCTCAAAACACTGCAAGCGGTATACCCATTTTCAATAAACTTTGAAATGGTATCACAAAAATCAACAGCGTCTTCAGTGGGTAGAGAAAAATCGAGTAGTGTGTCGCTGTTAAGGGCGTTTGACGTTTCTGTAAGCAGATGTTTTATATCACAGTATCGAGAAATTTCAGAACTCGACATTGCTACTAAGATGTTGCTTTCATCAACTTTTAATTCATCAGCAATGTCCGCTGAATATTCAAGCAGTTCATATAACCTATCATCATCATCCGCACGAAACTCAATCCATAAAAATGGCATAGGATTCTCGAAAATAGAACTTAACCCCTCTAGATTCGAAGTGGCATTGCAATGGCTTTTAAGAAATGTAAGGCAGTTTACATCATAATACTGAGCGGCAAAAATATTAAATTTACACTTTTCAGAAAGCATTTTCGTGTAACTATCCGCAACAAGACTACTTTTAGTTTTTACGACTATTCCAGCTTTGAATGGATTATCAAAATAAAGATTCAATACAATTTCACAGATAAAAAGACCGCTGTTTTCAAGCATTGCATCATTTTTTTTAAGATCTTCACCCGATAAAACCCTCTCGCGAAGCCCACTATCAATAACAGTAATGCTATTGATGTTGTCATAAAAATTCGAATAAAGATGCGCGGTAGTGCCTACCGCTGTCGTCGCGCAAATACCGCCGATTGTGGCGGATTTTTCGCTTGGGTTTGGCAAAAATATCAAATCAATATCAGATGATAAATAGTTGTTATAGCAGTCTTGCGACAGCCTATCAAAGTTATCTATACTGCACTCTTTTTTCAGAAGAAAGTTATTTATATCGAGAAGTGTCACTCCCGCCTGTACTCTCAATGTTGCTTCACTTTGCTCTTCATTATAATAAAATCTTAAAATTTTATTATAATTCTCTGTGCTAATTATCACATCATCTTGTGGTACGGCAGCACCGCAAATACCCGTGCGGCTCCCTTGAATTTTAACTGAAAAACCCTTATCTTTCACATGATTCAGTGCAGATAAAATCTCGTCACTAGTTTCAGGAATAAAAATACCCTCACAAACTCCAATAAGTCCACTCTCATCTTTTAAATATACGCTGTTTGCCTCTAATTTTTTAAACATTGGCTTCCCTCCAAATAATCTATGACTAAAGCTCTATTTTAGCGCTAAATTTTAATATATTTTTTATTGTACATTTATAGTTTGCTACCATTCAGTGGATTAATATAGGTAGTATTTTACCTTTGCATTTTGCAGTTTTAACTTATAGAAAATGCTGAATTCTCCAATATATTTTGCACTACAACACTATAAAAGTAATCTTTTTTATGAAAATAATTTGAGAATTAATAGGTAGATTTATTATATTAACTTTACAACAATAGATAAATAAAATAAATATGTATATCCACCAAACAATTAGTAATAAAATGTGCACATTGCCAAGATTAAGAATAATTTGTCACTTGTAATATTTTCTCTAAAGACAAAAATCAGAAAATACCGTCATAAGCAAGAGTACAAAAAATTTGCATACGATTTTAACTCCACAATAGTTACCTCTTTTTCGCTAAATGCTAAAAAGGTGCCTTATTGATTACTTGAATTTACAATAGTATAATAATTACTGTAATAGTAATTATTGTGACAATATATAGTTAGAAATTCAAGAAACATAGGAGATTATTATGCGCTACAAAAAACTTGGCAGAACAGGTATAGAAGTTTCGGAAATCGGAATTGGTGGTGAATGGTTTAATGGGAAAACCGCAGATCAAGCGAAATCGATTATCGATAAAGCTGAAGAAGTAGGGATGAATCTCATTGATGTATTTATGCCACAAGCACCTACAAGAGATATTATAGGAAATGCTCTAAAGGGCAGACGAGATAAATTTGTTATACAAGGGCACTTATGTACTGTTTTTGAAGATGAGCAGTATGGTAGAACTCGTGATATCAAAAAAACAAAAGCGTCATTTGACGACTTGCTAAAAAGACTTAATACCGACTATATAGAAATCGGCATGATACATTATGTAGATAGCGAGGAAGATTATAAATCAGTATTTGAAACTGAGATAATCGAATATGCAAAAGAATTGAAGGAAAAAGGTGTTATTGGGCATATAGGACTGAGTTCCCACAATCCTAAAATAGCACTAAAAGCCGTGGAAACTGGTATTATTGATGTTCTTATGTTTAGCATAAATCCAGCTTACGATATGGAACACCCTGATACGGATGTAATGGAACTTATTGATTACAAAGGTTTTGATGAAAGTGGTTGGGCTGTTGATGAAGAGCGGCAAAAGCTTTATAACGCTTGTGAGAATGTGGGCGTTGCAATTACCGTTATGAAAGCGCTTGGTGCTGGAAGTTTACTCGATGAAAAATCGTCGCCATTTGGCGTAGCTATGACAGTGCCCCAGTGTATAGAATACTGCTTAGATCGAAGTGGTGTAAAAGTAGTTATTATAGGCTGTGATAATCCAGAACAGGTGAAAGAAGCTGTCAGCTACTATAATGTTTCACAAAGTGAAAGAAGCTATTCGCATATATTTGCAAGTGGGAAAGATATTGTTATGACTGGTAGGTGTATGTATTGCAATCACTGTCAGCCATGTCCATCTCAAATAGATATTGCAGCGGTGACAAAATATTTAGATTTAGCCTTACAGCAAAATACCGCTCCTGGCAGTGTTCGTAATCATTACTCATCACTTAAAAATAACGCAAACGACTGCATTATGTGCGGAAAGTGCGAACCTAACTGCCCTTTCGGAGTTAAGATACGAGAGAATATGAGAAAAGCGAAAGAAGTGTTTGCTTAGAGGCAATTGTGGCCGCCGATAAAGTGATATATAAAATATAGCAAACTTCAAATATTCGAGCCAAACTAAACGAAATCCGTTACTTCGTGATAAGGGGCGAAACCGTAGTTCCCAAAATCTATCTGATAGATTCCTTCTGTTCCGACTACTTTAGTGCAATCGCTAGGTGAACAAATGAGGATGATAGAATGATATGTTACTAAACAACTATGATTCGATAAGTAAGCCTATAAACTTTGTTTATTTGGTTAAAGATGCTGTTTTCAAAGACGATAATCGGACTAAGTTTTTTTGGTTTTATTATGCCGGAAGTGCCGTTTATCAACCCGACAAACTCAGGTGAGGAACTAATTAGTATCTTTGAAAAATCCAAAGATGATAGTATTCTTCATAGTATATCTGACAGATAGACATTAAATATATCACCATATATCTCTTATCTGGGAATGCTCTTAAACTCATATAATGAATTCCTTGTTTAAAAAATACGATGAAGAAAAATTGAGATTTAATTTATAAGAAGAACCTGTCTTTTCACTTGTATTGTTTAAAAATTTAAGTTTGACAAAAGTCGATTTAATATTATTAACTAAAACCACCAGCGTATGTACCGACCCCCAAAAGTTAGATTTAAAATCTAACAAACACGAGGTCGGTAAATAAGTCGGTGGTTTTTATTGGTATGAATAACTTGTGCTGTAAGGTATAAAATTATACCTATCCTCATTTGCTGTCTGCACTATTTTGCGGTTAGAGTGTTTCACCTTTTATAAATCTTGGGTTGAATTCTATGTTTCTATACATTAAATTGGGGGTTTTATTAAGCTCTATCGATAAATCGAAAATTGTTTTTGCGATTTCTTCAAAAGGCTGTGCGTAGCTTGTAGGTGCAAAAACGCTCCTTGAGGCAAATTCGATATCATTATCGCATGATATAATGGAAATTTTATCTTGATTAATGTTTAGCTGTGAAAAATAATTTATCAGGCAGGTAGCGATTCTGTCGCTTCCGCAGAAGATGCCGTCTGGTGGGGAAGAAGAGTTTAGTAAAGTTTCAGCGACTGCTTCGATATGTGACCTTACTGTGAAATAATCGCCGAAATCTAAACGGTTGCTTATTATTGTTCGCTGATTTTCCTTCTTGACATCATAAGCGTCTAATGCAGATACAAAGCCGTACATCCTCTCTCTTATTGGAGTAATTGATGAAAAACCGCTTACAAATGCGAATTGACGGCGCCCTTTATTAAGTAACTTTAATGCTGCATCATGTCCGACAAACTGATTGCAAATACCTACGAAAGAGCTTTCAAACCCATATATCTTTCGGTCGATTAGAATGATGGGGGTTGTTTTTTTTATTTCGTTTAATATCTCGATGTTAGGATTATCTATACTGCAACTGGGCATCAATACTAAAATATCCGGTTTTGAATTTTCGGGCGTAGATAATAAATTTAAAAGTAGTTTTCTCTCTGTTGTGGGCGAGTTTGCATTATTGTTTACTGTAATACTACTATTGTTTTCAACGAATTTATGCTCAATGTGTGTGAGCATCTGGTTGCCTACATAATTCCAACGGTCAAACGGTAAAATTAAATGAGCGGATATTCTACCTGAGTAGGTTGTTGAAGCGTCTATTGCATCGTCGTTTAAGACAAAATATCCGTTTCGTGTAGCTTCTCCTTTTATAATTATTCTCTCATCGCAAAGCTCATCAAGTGCTTTCATAATAGAATACCTTGAAATGAAGTACTTAGCTTGAAAGTCTCTTATCGATGGGAGTTTTCCGCCGTTATTAATTTTTTTTTCAATTATGTATTGTAATATGATGGATTTGCTGTTCTCTACTGCGTTATTATTGTTCATAATTTCATTATAACAGCAAAACAAAATAAATCAAGTGATAGGAACAATAAAAACGTAACAAAATAGCATCAAAATCGTTTATTTTTTAACAATTTGTTAATAATGGCTAAAAATATGCGATATTATATAAAAATTAAACAACAATGACGTGTAATCGTATCAAAAATAGGAACATAACACGGTTATTTTGTGTTGACAGTCATTGACGATATGTATAGTATATAGGTATTGATTACGAAAATAATGTTAATTTTCACAAATGAAATTATTTGGCACATTTTATTGAGGAGGAACCGATGGAAACAAATTTTCAAACCAGACATCGTGAACTTGTAAAACAGGTTTTAATGAACTCAGGTTGTGGACATACCGGCGGAAGTATTTCGATGTCGGAAATACTTGCTTCACTTTTTGAGGATGTAATGAAACACAATTGCAACAATCCAGATGATCCAAACAGAGATCGTTTTGTTTTATCTAAAGGACATGCAGGACTTGGGTTGTACGTCGCACTACATATGGCGGGCTATATATCGAAAGAAGTGCTATTCACATTTGGCATTAAAGATGGACAGCTTATGAATCATCCTGAGAGTAAAACTGTTGGTGTTGAAGTTAGCACAGGGTCTTTAGGGCATGGCTTACCAGTTTCTTGCGGAATGGCACTCGCAGGGCAGAAAACAGATAAGGACTTTTTCACCTTCTGTCTTATGGGAGATGCGGAAATCCAGGAGGGCAGTGTTTGGGAAGCTGCGATGTTTGCGGCACACAATAAGCTTAACCGTCTTGTTGCGATAGTTGATAATAACGGAGTAGGCAACGACGGACCCATTGATGATATAGTGACACTTGGAGATATTGAAGGGAAATGGGAGAGCTTCGGATTTAAAACACGTATTGTAGATGGACACAATAGAGCGGAAATCACAAAAGCGCTTGAGAGTTTTAAACAGGAAGCAGACGGACCATACGCTTTGATTGCAAATACAGTTAAAGGCAAGGGATTGATCGAGTCTATCGCAGGTACTGGAAGTGCACATTATTTAAAGGGAACTCCTGAAGAGATAGAGAGCAAATTTATAAATTGACAAGCTTATTATAGGAATGGAGGTGTTTAAATGAGTGGAAATATAACACAAATGGCTGCTTTTGCAAACGAGCTTGAAAAAATCGCCCAGAATGATGAGTCATTGTTTGTTATGACGGCAGATCTTGTTGGTTCATGCTCATTAAATAGTTTTGAAAAGAATTTTAAAGACCAATTTGTAAATGTAGGAATTGCAGAACAAAATATGATTGGTATAGCTGCAGGACTTGCAAAAGAGGGGATAAAACCATATGCATATACATTTGCAGTTTTCAATTCATTAAGAGCATGCGAGCAGATTCGTACAGATGTTTTTTACAACGATTTAAATGTAAAAATCATCGCTACACATTGTGGGGTTAGCACAGGTCAAGCGGGCTCAACACATTTTTCAGTTGAAGATATTGGCGTGATAAGAAGTATGCCGAAAAGTGTAATTTTAATACCATCAGATGCTGTTTCTGCGAAAAAAACAGCAAGGCTTCTACATAGTTATACAAAACCGGCTTATGTAAGGCTTGATAGAAACCCAATAGAAGATATTTACGACGAAAATACAGAGTTTGAAGTCGGGAAAAGCCATATTTTAAAAGATGGAAACGATATCGTTATTTACGCAGTAGGCGTGGCAGTTGCAGACGCAGTTGAGGCAGCTAAAAAAATTGAAAGTGAAACTGGTAAGTCAGTAGCAGTAATAGATATTTTTAGCGTTAAACCAATCGATGAAGATACTGTCTTGAAATATGCGAAGAAATGCGAAATAGGTTTTGTTGTAGAAGAGCATAATGTGCATTGTGGATTATATGGCGCTATTGCAGAGGTGGTTTGTAAAGAAGACGTCAAATGCAAATTGTTCCCAATAGGAATTGATGAATGCTATCCGAGGGGAAACACAGTAGAGCGTTCACGCGAGATACTCGGGCTTGATGCCGAAGGCATTTGTAATACAGTACTCAAAAAAATTATATAAAGGAAAGGTAAAGAAAATGAAAAAAGTTTTAGTAACAATTTTAGCATTAACACTTGTTCTAGCAATGTTGAGCGGTTGCTCAAGTTCAGAGGGTGAAGGCGCAAGCAGTGAGCCATTAAACGTTGGTATAATGCCGTATCTTGGAAGCGTACCTGCAGATTACGCATTAACACAGGGATATTTCGAGGAAATGGGAATTGAAGTAGTACTACACAATTTCGCTACTGGAGCACCTATGAACGAGGCGTTCGCAGCAGGACAGATTGATATTGCTGTTATAGGTTTGGCAGGCGTTATTACAATGTCAACAGGAACAGCTACATGCATCCTTGAGACAAATACCGCATCAGGTGGTAACGCAATATTTGTTCGTCCCGACAGCGACATCGCTTCAGTACAGGGCGAAGTTGAGGGCAGAGAGATGCTCTACGGTTCAGCTGAAACAATTGAAGGCTCAACAATCATTGGACAATTGGGCACATCTTCACAGCTCGGTGTTATCTCATACCTTGCGCATTTCGGTTTAACAGAGGATGATATTGATTTCGTTAATATGGATTCAGGTGCTGACCTTCAAGCGTTTTTAGCAGGCGAAGGTGACGCAGTTGCTCTTGCAACACCATACGCTTATGAAGCTGTTGCCGCAGGTCTTGTAACTGCTGCAGATTTTGAAGATTCAACATCGCTCGTAATGCCTGATGTTCTTTTAGCAAAAAATGAAGTCGTAGCAGATAGACGTGATGACCTTCAGAGTTTTGTGAACGCATACCTAAAAGCTGCTGATGAGCTAAATGCTGATTATGATCTATTGTATGACTACTCAAAGAACTTCTACGCAGAAAATGGTCGTGAGTACAGTGATGAAAATATCACACTAGACCTCGAAGTACGAGAGCTAATCGATGCAACTTACATGGGCGCAGATAACTATGTATTCGGCGAAGCAAACTGGACAGTAGCACAATTCTTTGTTGATGCAGGCAAAATCGAAGAGGAAAACTTAGATAATGTTATAGCATCATTTGATACATCGTTTATTGAAGAAGCAACAGGTCTTGATGTAACTGTAGAGTCAGGAAACTAATTTTTAATCAGCACACACAAAGATTAATATCTCTTGTGTGTGCTGAAAAAATAATGCAGTGTAATTATTTATTATGGCAAGAAACTGAGGTAAAATAATGAAAAAAAATCAATATTGGTATCTTTCTGTCCTATCAGTAGGATTGTTGCTTATTATATGGTGGTTGGTGACAGACATCTTCAAAATATTTGCGCCGACTATGATGCCAAGTCCTATAAAAGTGTTTACAACATTTATAGAAAAATTTTACGAAACAAAACCTGAGGGAAGCACTTTGCTCGTTCACCTTTGGTCGAGCTTAACTGTAGTATTAACAGGATATCTATATGGTGCTGTAATAGGCATACCCCTTGGAATAGCAATGGCCTGGTTTAAACCTGTTGACCGCTTTGTTAGGCCGCTGTTTGACTTAATAAAGCCGGTTCCTGGAATTGCATGGATTCCAGTTATGATAACCCTTTTCGGCATAGGAATCACAGCAAAAGCGATGATAGTATTTTTGACAGCGTTTATCGCATGCGTCGTCAATGCGTATTCGGGAATAAAGCAAACTCGAGATGTCCATCTATGGGTGAGTAGAACTTTTGGCGCAACAAATTTACAGATGCTTTTCACCGTTGCAATCCCTACAGCACTACCTATGATAATGACAGGTCTTCGTGTCGCTCTTGGTGCAGCTTGGAGTGCGGTAATCGCTGCTGAACTTTTAGCTTCAAGTAGCGGTATTGGTTTTATGATTCAACAGAGCCGCGGTTTATACCGTCCTGACATTATTGTCGTGGGTATGTTAACGATAGGTATTGTTGGAACATTACTAACGAAAGTTTTAACTATAATTGAGAAAAAAGTATTAAAAGGGAGGAAATAGCAATGAGTGCAAAGAATAAAGAAACTATAATTAATTTAGTATCCGCTGTTTTTTCTATTTTAATTTTCCTGTTAATTTGGCAATTAGCTACGGTGATGACTACTTTAGGAGATCTCATCCCAACACCTATAGCAGTAATAACAAAGCTATTTGACAGCTTACATACGAATATTGGAAAGCATACAATTATCGAGCATTGTATTATCAGCTTAACGAGAGTACTTGTTGGGTATATTGCAGCTTGCGCATCTGGAATAACGCTTGGTCTATTAATGGGGTGGTATCCAAAAGTGAGAGCTTTTTTTATGCCACTATTTGGTATTATTAGACCAATCCCACCAATAGCATGGACATCGCTTGCAATATTATGGTTTGGTTTGGGAGAGCTGCCAAAATACTTTATCATATTTATTGCTGCATTTTGTAATGTAGTTATAAATGCTTTTGACGGAGCGAAATCTACTGATAAGACACTTGTTGGAGCGGCAAAGATGCTTGGAGCGAAAGATAGCCAAATCTTTGTAAAGGTTGTTCTTCCCTCTTCGGTGCCATACATATTTGCAGGTATGCAAATTGCTCTTTCAAATAGCTGGGCAGCGGTTGTTGCGGCAGAGATGATTCGTTCAAATGAGGGCTTAGGTTGGGCGATTATATCAGGTACATCTTCAAACAATATGGAGCAAATTTTTGTGGGAATTGTTATGATTGGCATTGTTGGCTTGTTATTGGCGGCTATTATGAGAGGAATTGAGGCGAAATTATGTGCATGGAACAAAAGAGCGTTGTAGAAAACACCATAGAGTGTATCAATATATCTAAGGAATTCGTAAATGAGCGTGGAACAACAAGAGTTGTAGATAGTTTTGATTTAAATATTAAGAAAAATGAGTTTGTGGTTCTTTTTGGCCCTGGACAGTGCGGTAAAACCACACTGCTGAATATGTTGTCAGGACTTGAAAGTCCCACTACAGGTAAAACATTACTCAATGGAAAAGAAGTGCTAACTCCAGGACCGGATAGAGGGTTTGTCTATCAAACAACGGCACTTTTCCCTTGGCTATCAGTTCTTGGGAATGTTTCGTTCGGACCAAAAGCCAGAGGATTGAAAAAAGAAGAATGGCTTGAACGGGCATTGTACTATATAAAATTAGTTGGATTAGAGGGCTTTGAGAAACATTTACCAAACCAGCTTTCTGGAGGAATGAGACAACGTGTTGGCATAGCAAGAGCTTATTGCAACGAACCAGATGTGTTATTTCTTGATGAGCCATTTGGACATTTGGATGCTCAAACTCGTTACCTAATGCAAGAAGAAATTTTAAGAATTTGGGAAAGTGACAAGAGAACAGTTCTTTTTGTTACAAACAATATCGAAGAAGCAGTTTATCTTGCCGATAGAATTGTCGTTCTCAGCAACTGTCCTACGAGCATAAAAGCTGAGTATGAGATTAATTTGCCTCGACCAAGAAACTATGTTGATCCGGAATTTTTAAGACTTCGCACAGAAATAACCGATATACTCGATAAAAACATGGAGTAGCAATGCTCATCAAAACACACAAGTTTTGGCAAAGGAAGGGATACATAAAGTGATGAACAATAATGTGAAGGTTAAGGTAGATCATCTGACTAAAAGATTTGGAGATTTGTTAGTGCTTGATGATATATCGTTTGAAGTTAATAAAGGAGAATTTTTGTGTATTGTAGGTCCTACAGGTTGTGGTAAAACAACGTTTTTAAATAGTTTAACAAAACTCTTTGTTCCCACCGCTGGAAACATTCTTGTTGATGGCGAGCCTGTAGACTTGAAAAAACACAATATTTCATATATCTTTCAGGAATATTCAACTATGCCTTGGTTAAATGTTGAAGAAAATGTTGGATATGGTTTGAGACTAAAAGGGCTACCAAAGAGCGAGCGCAAGAAAAAAGTGGACAAAATGCTTAGCATGGTTGGATTGGAAAAATATAGGGATTATTATCCGAATGAATTATCTGCAAGTATGTTGCAGAGAGTTGTTATTGCAAGGGCATTTGCAACAGAGCCCGAGCTTCTCCTTATGGACGAGCCATATGGGCAGCTCGATATTGAACTTAGGTTTCACCTTGAAGATGAGTTAGTAAAACTTTGGCAGGAAACAGGAACCACAGTAATTTTTATTACGCATAATATTGAAGAAGCTGTTTACCTTGGCGAAAGAATTATGGTGCTTACAAATAAACCAACAAAAGTAAAAGAAAACATCATCTGCGACCTACCAAGGCCACGTGATATTGCATCTCCTGATTTTGTTGAGCTTAGAAATAAAGTTACCGACTTGATTAAATGGTGGTAGATGAAATAGTAGTAAAATAAATAATGCTGGGATAGCAATGAGTTTAAGAAATGGAGTTTGTGAATGAATAATTTTAGTATGAAAAACTTTTGCGTTGAGGGTAAAAGTGCGATTGTGACCGGTGGAAACAACGGTGTCGGTATGGGATATGTTATAGCTTTATTAAGAGCAGGCGCTGATGTTTTAGTTCCTTGCCTAAATGATAATAATCAGCAAGAGCTAATGGAAATTGCGAAAGAATGCAATAGAAAAATCTATTTTTGTAAGGGTGACATAACTGACGCAGATTATAGAGAAAAAGTTGTAGAAGAGGCGTTGTCCGTTTTTGGCAAAATTGATATTTTAGTCAACAATGCAGGATTTATAGTTAGAAAGCCATTGCTTGAATGTGGTGATAGCGACTTTTCAAAAGTAATGGAAATAAATTGTAATGCTCTTTATTTCCTCTCGAATTTAGTTGCACACGTTATGGTAAAACAAAAGAGTGGAAAAATAATCAATATCGCTTCAATGATCTCATTTAAAGGCGGTATCGGAAACATTGGATATGCGGCAAGCAAACATGCTGTAGCTGGTATTACGAAAAACTTCGCAAATGAGCTTGGAAAATACAATATTCAAGTAAATGCAATTGCCCCAGGCTATATAGCGGCAGGGAATTCCGAGGAAATAATCCATAATGAAGAAACCTATAATAACTTCCTATCAAGAATTCCGGCGGGGCGTTGGGGTATGCCAGCGGACCTTCAAGGGCTTTGTGTATTCTTAGCGAGCAGCGCTTCGGACTATATAAACGGTGTAATTGTGCCTGTCGACGGCGGATATTTAAACAGATAAAATTTGTCATTTGCATAATTGTTGCAAAATTTATTGGGCTAAAGCAGTAAAACAAAGCTATAATTTTATTGCACTAAAAATGATATAAACATACCTCGAAGTAATATAGAGCTTTTGCTTTGATATGTATTTCGAGGTTGTTTTGTTTTACTAAAGTATAAGAAATAAACAATATATAAGAGGTGACTTATGAAATTAGAATTTGAATACGGAAACGGTATGATGGCAGCAGAATTACCTGACACAACAGACGTTTTTATCCCCGGAGAAACAGTGGCAGACCCAGCTTGCATAGCGCAAGATTGGGATACACTTTATGCAGAAACATTAAAGAGCATTCAAAATCCTATTGGTATGGAACCACTAAAGGATTTAGCAGATGATAGCAGCAAAGTTGTCTTCATTATTCCTGATATCGTTAAAGGCGGCGTACAAGAAACAAGCCACAGAAAAGTTGCGATAACAGCTTGTTTAGATGAGCTTTATGCAAAAGGTGTTAAAAAAGAGAACATACTTATGCTTATCTCTAACGGTCTGCATTCAAGGGCAACAATTCCTGAGGTTCGGGCTATCTTAGGAGAAAAGCTTTTTAACGACTTTTACCCATCTGCACAAATAGACAGTCACGATAGCGAAAACTACGATGATTTGGTCGACCTTGGCATTGCACCAAATGGCGACCATGTTATTATGAATAAGCGTGTATATGATGCGGATATTGCCATTTTAATCGGACACACAAACGGCAACCCATACGGCGGATACTCAGGCGGCTACAAACATTGCGCAACAGGTATCACCCACTGGAAAAGCATAAGTGCGCACCACGTACCACAAGTTATGCATAAAGAAGACTTTGTTCCTGTTTCAGTTAATAGCGAAATGAGAAGTAAGTTTAATGTTCAGGGTATGTTTATGGAAGAAAAAATGGGCAAAAAATTCTTCTGCTGTGACGCTGTTTTAGATACAAAGTCACGCCAAATCGAAGTGCACAGCGGCTGGGCAAAAGAGATGCAACCTGTTGCATGGAAATGCGCAGACAAACGCACTTATGTGCACTGGGCAGAGAAAAAATATGATGTTGTTGTATTTGGAATGCCACAAGATTTCCACTACGGTGCAGGCATGGGTACAAACCCAATTCAAATGATGCAAGCAATTTCAGCGCAAGTAATTAGACACAAAAGGATTTTAAGCGATAAATGCGTATTTATAATCTCATCTTCATGTGATGGCTGGTTCCACAAAGAGCGTTGGCCTTATTCAAAAGAACTATACGATATGTTCCAGACAGACTATATGAATGTATTGCCTGACATAAACCGTTATGGCGAGTATTTCGCAACAAACGAAGAATATATAAGACAATACCGCTTTTGCAATGCGTTCCACCCATTCCATGGCTTTAGCATGATGAGCTGTGGACATCTTGCTGAAGAGCATACAAGTGCAATTTACATTGTAGGTGCACGTGAGCCGGGAATTGCTCGTGGCATGGGCTTAAAAACAAGGGCGACTTTTGAAGAAGCACTCACAGATGCCAAGAAAAAATATGTTGGTGAAACACCAAATATTTTGGCGTTGCCACTAACATTTAAAACAACAGCTGTGCACCTTTGCATGAAAGACCCAGCGCAAAACAGCACATCACGTGACAATGCGAAAGGCGGCTGCTGCGGATAAATATGTCCAAAACAAAAATTGGTCACACCTGCAAGAGAAAGAGCTACACAAATGAAAAATAGTAAAATGCACTTTTCGTGAGGCTAGAGGAATATAAATGGAATATATTATTTTAATAGTTATCGCTATTGTATCAAGTGCAGTACAAGGTGCATCTGGAATGGGGCACGGCATGATAACTATTGCAGTTGCCTCATTCTTTTTCCCTTATTTGCCATTGATGATAAGTATTAAGTTAATGGCATTTGTGTTCTTTTTGCCTGTATTGTTTATTTTCAAAAAAATTAAATGGAAAATCTTGTTTACACCACTTTTATTTAGTTATATAGGCACTTATTCAGGAACGTTATTATTAAATGTCGCACAAAGTGGACAACTCGCTTTTTTACTGGGCCTTATAATGATTGTTTTTGGTGGGTTCAGTATATTAAACAAAAAGAAAATAGCATTTAAACCGAGTTGGAAGATAGGTGCAATTGTAGGAATAATTAGCGGTTTTTGCTCAGCCATTGCAAGTATGGCTGGGCCGCCGCTTGCTATTTATTTTTTAAATACTAAAGAATTAGCAGAGGATAAAGACGCATTTTACGCTACAATGATAACGATGTATCAACTTATGTTTTCACAACAAGTTATAACATTGGCAGTTTCAAACAGCATACCAAAGCAAACATATACAATTTTTTTAGTGAGTGTCATACCCATGCTTTTTGGACTGTATTTAGGGCGAAAATTTGTTAAAAAAATGAATGTGGAAAATATTAAACTGATGGTGTATTTTTTAATGTCATTTATGGGTGTTTATCTGATGGCAACAAATATGAATTCTATTTTTCAACTTTAGGTTTGATATTTGACAAATGGATAAATATTAAAGTTTGGATACTATTGCCTGCAAAAGCAGTTGATTGCGTGAATGCAGCAGCATATAACTGATAATTTCTATACCTGCTCAGACGAGGTGCTAAAATAGTTAGGTCAAACCTACCTCGAGGACGATTTTGCGAGAAAAATCTTAATTTGTGGGGCATTTTATGAAACTGAATTTAGTATACTCAATAATGGATTTAAGATGAACAACAAAAATCTAAGTGTATCGACAGTTTGCTCACTCCACCGATTGCAAGGATATATCAAAAAGTTCCCAAAATATTTCTATTACGAAAAGCACGAAGCCCTGGCTCTTATAGCTAAAAAAATCATACCGACCCCAAATGTTAGTATAAATCTAACAAGAGGGATCGGTATTTTTATCTTTAAATACAGTTATTACCTGCCTATCAAGTCAGGTTGCCCCGAAGATATTGTAGTTTAATATTTTTGCGTCTTTAATTTTACTGTTTGCATTTTATTTTTGCTTTTGGTTTTTTGTTATGAAGTCTGCCATATACTGCTCAAAGTAAGGCTGATTGCGCTTAAATACGCCAGCGCATTCAAGGACCTCTTCGAAAATTATACCTATCTCTTCTTTTAGGATAGTATCTATATTTTCCGCTGAAATAT
The DNA here is from genome assembly GCA_964370465.1 of uncultured Oscillospiraceae bacterium. Taxonomy (GTDB): domain Bacteria; phylum Bacillota; class Clostridia; order Oscillospirales; family Ruminococcaceae; genus CAYJGN01. The sequence continues at coordinate 9,207 of CAYJJJ010000005.1, read as the reverse complement.
TGTTGTGCTTTGCAAGTAGTTTCGCTATCCAATCGCTGTGCTTACTTACCTCTTCGTTTGTTGCTACATCGGTTTCTGATAAGATGCATTCCTTTAGGATTTCAATTTCATTTTTTAGTCTTGATGGTAGAACAGCGAGCCCCATAACTTCAATTAATCCAATATTCTCTTTTTTAATATGGTGTAGGTGGCTATGCGGATGATATACACCGAGCGGATGTTCATCTGAGGTGATATTATTTCGAAGCACTAAATCTATTTGGTATCTACCATGAACTTTTCTTGCGATAGGGGTGATAGTATTGTGTGGCTCTTTTGTGAAGGCGAAAATATTCGCTTTTTCATTGGTGTATCCTCGCCAATGAGAAAGTATTTCACCTGCAAGCTTTTGAATTTCTCTGCGGTTATCACCTGTAAGGCGGATTACCGACATCGGCCAGTCTAAGGTTTCTACACTGACATTTTCATAGCTATCAACTTTATATGAACTGAGCACTTTTGCCTTTTCCATTGCAAATATATAGTTTCCGCCTTGAAAGTGGTCGTGACTTAATATCGATCCTCCAACGATAGGCAAATCTGCGTTGGAACCCACAAAATAATGTGGGACGATATCTAAAAAGTCAAACATTTTCGAGAAGGTTTCATCGCTTATCTGCATCGGCTCATGCTCTCCGCTGAGTAAAATGCAGTGCTCATTGTAATAAACATATGGTGAGTATTGAAAAAACCAATCTTTGTTACCGATAGAAATCGGCAGTATTCTATGGTTTTGTCTTGCTGGAATATTAATGCTTCCGGCATGCCCTTGCGTTTCTTTGCACAATAAACATTTAGGATATGCTGTTGATTTAATGTTTTTTGCTGCTGCTATTACTTTGGGGTCTTTTTCGGGCTTTGCCAAGTTGATAGTGATATCAAGTTCACCGTATTTGGTTTTAACTTTCCATTTTATATCATTTTTAATTCGATATCTGCGAATATAATCACTATCACAGCTGAAGTTGTAATACCAATCAGTTGCATCTTTAGGGGACACTTTGTATAGGCTTTGAAACTTATCATTTATAGTTTTAGGAAAAGGAATCATCGCTCCCATTAGCTTTGTATCAAGCAAATCCTTATATACAATGCTATCTTCAATAAACCCTCTCTCCACAGCATCATCGAGGATTATTTTTAAGATTGTTTCCAAATCCATCTCTTCGCTTTTTTGAGATGGTGTGTATTCATCAATGCCAAGTATATCTAAAAAGCAGTTTATTATATATACTCTATCTTCTTCACCAATAAGATTTTTTTGAATTCCATAATTCACTAAATTCTGGAGCGCCAAAGATACCATATTTAGTCCTCCTTAGAATGTCCTGCTGGATTATTCTTATGCCAATTCCAAGCTGAACGAACTATCTCTTCTAAGCTCTCGTGTTTTGGGCTCCATCCGAGAACTTCTTTCGCTAAATCACCCGAAGCGATTAGTTTCGCTGGATCTCCCATACGGCGCTCACACTCTACCACTGGGATTTCATGACCAGTCACTTTGCGCGCTGTTTCTATAACTTCCCGGACGCTAAATCCAACACCGTTACCAAGGTTGAATATCCTGCTCTCGCCGCCGCTTTGCAGATAATCAATAGCTAAAATATGTGCATCAGCTAAATCGGTAACGTGGATATAATCTCGCACACAGGTGCCATCTGGGGTATCATAATCAGTTCCAAAAATACTTATAGACTCTCTCCCACCGTTTGCAACCTGTAAAATTACAGGTATAAGATGTGTTTCTGGGTTGTGCGACTCGCCGATCTGCGCTGACTTATCTGCTCCACAAGCATTAAAATAGCGAAGTGAAACATACTTAATCCCGTGCGCCTTATCCACCCAGTAAAACATATTTTCCATAGCAAGCTTTGTCTGTCCATATGGATTTGTTGGAACGGTTCTGTCTGTTTCAAGGATAGGTATATTTTTTGGCTCGCCATAGGTTGCAGCAGTTGAGGAGAAGATGATAGATTTCACCTTTGTTTTAGTTATTGCATCTAATAACTTCTTTGTTTTGCAGAGGTTGTTCTCATAATATTTAAGAGGGTTTAAAACGCTCTCACCAACTAAAGAGTATGCCGCAAAATGAATTACAGCATCTATGCTTTCTTTTTCGCAGATCTCTATGATTAAATCTTCATCACTTATGTCGCCCTCGTAGAATTTCGCCCTGCTATCAACCGCTCTCTTAAATCCTGTAACAAGATTATCGAGAACAATAACCTTTGTTTCATTATCGCATAGCTTGCGAACAGTATGACTGCCGATATACCCAGCGCCTCCTAAAACTAAAACTGCCATCTCAATCTCTACTTCCTTTCTGGTATTATAAAATACGAGCACCGCCGACATGGCGCACCGATAATATGTAACAGCTATTTTCTCCGAATATTTTCTCTATATTTTTTTTGAATTCATCAATCATATCAATTGGGACAAACGCCTCTACTGTTCCAGCAAAACCACCGCCGTGAACGCGGCAGGCACCTCTACCATGTAAAAACTCTTTACAGAGTGCAAGCGCTATTGAAACCTTTTGATTTAAAACATCGTTGCTCGCATAGATATTTTGCAAACATTTAAATGATGAGTCACCAGAAAGGTTTACGAGTCTTAAAAACTCTTGATAGTTTTTCTCTTTCAAAGCCTTTGCCTCAAGCACTGCAAATTCATTATCATTTTGGAAGTGTATCGCACGCAAAAATGCACGGTCATTAACCTCTGTACATATTTTAACTGCAGCTGATATAATCTGATTTTTGCTCACTTCACGCAGATGTTTTTTGCCAAACAAAGCGGCGACCGCTCCCATCTCTTTTGTGATAGCTTCGTATTCACCTGTTAAATCGGCGTGATTTCCGCCTGAATCGATAATGCAAACTGCGTGTTTCATATCTTCAAATGATAGGTCAACTTTTTCGATTATTGGATTTGTTGTGTCCTTAAAATCAATAGAAACAACACCGCCAACAGAGCTTGCAGTCTGATCCATAAGGCCACAGGGTTTACCAAAATAAACCGTTTCGGCATACTGTCCGATTGCGGCAATTTCAACCGCTGTAATCTCGCTATCGCAGTATAGATGGTTTAAAATTGTCCCGAAAAACACCTCGAATGCAGCAGAAGAACTTAGCCCCGAGCCGCCGAGAACATCAGATGTGCAGTAGATATCGACGCCATTTAGATCGTATCCCATATTTTGTATTTTATAGTAGACGCCTTTTATAAGCGCCCCGGTTGTGTTGTAATCGTTTATATCAACCTCTAAATCATCCATATTTACCGTTAGCATATCATAGCCGACAGAGTAGAGATTTACTATATTATCATCTCTTTTAGATGCTGCACCGAGAACATCTAAATCAATTGCCGCCGCAAGAACACAGCCCTTTTGATGATCTGTATGGTTTCCACCGATTTCAATCCTACCAGGAGCTGAAAAAACAGATATTTCGGTATCTGATTTGAAGTGTTTTATAAAACCATTTTTGACAGACTCTATTCGCTTATCATAATAATCTTTGTTGCTTTCATATTTAGGATATACTTCAATCATTTTATCACTATTCATATCTATAACCCTTCTGTTATCTCTCCACTGCCTCAAAAACATATATTTGAGAGGTGAAATCTCCTTTGTCGTTACCCGAATTATATTTACCGGTAAAGTTATCGCTTTGAATTAGCCCTGTAAACTCTGTTTTTAGTATCATACCGATATTCATAAGCTCATCGCCGTAGTATTTTTTGCCATTACAGAGATATTGCGTATCTTCGCAAAGTCCAACTAAATTTATCTTTTTAAGCGATGGGTTTGGCGTTGCGAGGATTTTATAGTATCCGAGTATTGCTGTCTTTTTGTCCTTTGAAACGACCATCCAGCTATAGGCATTGCCCTGCTTTAACCTATAAAAATCACCTAACTGGAATACTTCACGATACTTTTTGAAAAACTCTATCTGCGCATAAACTTTTTTTGCTTCATCGCTTTTCATCTCATCGAGATTTAGCTCATACCCGAAAGTTCCAAAGTATGCAACGTCTGCCCGTGTATCTAAACTTGTTTTTCTCATAACCTGATGGTTTGGAATAGCCGCAACATGGCTGCCGATTGATGAAATAGGGTATACCATAGAAGTTCCATACTGAATGTGGAGTCTTTCTATCGCATCGGTGTCATCGCTCGCCCACGCTTGTGGAGCATAGTAGAGCATGCCGGCATCAAATCTTCCGCCACCAGAAGCGCATGATTCAAACAGGATATTTGGGTACCTTTGTATTAATCTTTCATAGAGCTCATATACCCCTAAGATATATCGGTGGAAAAATTCTTTCTGCCTTTCAGGGGCAATGCTTAAGCTATAACTCTCTGTGATATTCCTGTTCATATCCCACTTAATATATGCGATATTTGCTTTGTCGATAGTTTCGCACATTTTGCCAAATATATAATCTACAACCGAAGGATTGCTATAATCGAGCACAAATTGATTTCTGCCATAAGACATTTTTCTGCCCGGCGTTTTAATAACAAATTCAGGATGATTTTTATATAGCTCACTAATCTCGTTTACCATCTCTGGCTCAAACCACAGTCCAAAATCCAACCCTAAATCATTTATCTTTTTAGCGAGTCCATCGATTCCGTTTGGCAACTTTTCAAGGTAAACACTCCAGTCGCCAAGCGAGGTTGAGTCGTTATCTCTCTTGCCAAACCAGCCATCATCGAGCACAAATAGTTCAACACCGAGCTCCTTTGCTCGCGCCGCAATTTTCAAGATACTCTCTTCTGTGAAACTAAAATAAGTTGCCTCCCAGTTATTGATTAAAATCGGTCGCACTTTATTTTTATATCTTCCGCGAATAAGGTTATTCATAAAAAGATTATGGAAGTTTTGGCTCATCCCGTTAAGGCCTGCATCCGAATAAACCATAACCGCTTCAGGGGTTTGAAACGTTTCATTTTTTTCAAGTGTCCATTCAAATTCAAACGGATTTATGCCAATCATAACCCTTGTTACGTCATAAGCATCTACCTGCGCTTGTGCCAAAAAGTTACCGCTGTAAATAAGTGTTAGTCCGTAAACTTCTCCGCTGTTTTCTGTTGTGTCTTCTCGCTTTAGTGCTATAAATGGATTGTGCATAGCGCTACTCGTGCCACGACTACTTGAGATAGATTGAACACCTGCTCTGAGTTTCCTCTTTGTGATATGGCGCTCACGTGACCAAGCTCCATCAAGGGTTATCATCTCGTAATCACTGTCGTATAAATCTAAAGAGAGTGACATTGCACGATTAATTTTTATTGTTTCATCAGATAAATTCAGAAACTGCACCGAGCGAACAATACCAGAAAAAGAATCAAAAATATGGTATTTTAAAATAAGCTGTGCATTAATAACTTTATCATACATTGTTATTTCAAGAGTTTCAACATCTTCGCCATATGTCGAGGGTAGTCCTTCTATCTTGTTTTTCCCTCTGAAAATTTCGTGGGAGAGGTATTCAAAATTTGTTATCCTACTGCCATTCTCCGATGTTACTTGATATGCGGGCTCTCTGTAATCCCCAGTTCCATAAGCTGGATACTCCTGCTTTAAAACTTCAAGGGAGAAATCTAAATCTGCCTCGAAAACACAAGGTGCTAAAATAACAGAACGCTCCACAAATAGATGATCGAAGTTATCTCTATCTCTTATTTTTTTTCCAAAGTAGAGCTGTCCCAACTGATTATTTCTCATAATCTTAAATATATAACTTATGCTGTCGTTTGATAGATGAAAAGTATTTTCACTAAACTTAATCATGTTTTACCTCTAAAGCTTTTATTTATTCTCTTTACTGCCGACCTTTTTGTTAATCATATATGATGCTCCAGCGCAAATAGCTGCAATAACTGCCAATACTATAAATGTATCTATACCGAGGCCACCCGCTCTTGCAAGTCCGAGTTCTGAGAAAACAACATACATTCCGAGCATTACAAAGATAACAAAGCCGCTAAATGTATATCTATGTTTCCAAGGTGTCATCTCAACAACATTTGAAACAGGCATTATATAGTCGCTGTCCATAGGTTTTATTTTACCAATAACATACATAATTAGGCAAGATAGAACGAATAGAATAGCGGAGATATGAAGATAATGTAGTCCTGTATCCCAAACAAGCTGAGTAATAGCATATACAGAAACAAAGAATGTTATAGCAACTTTTGCAGCGAGTGCCGGCACTCTTTTTGTCATATAACCCATAAAGATTATTGTAAATATCGGAACGTTGAAAAATCCATTTATTGTTTGCAAATAATCAAATAGTCCTGCAGGTGCGTTTAGAATTAGAGGAGCTACAAACATAGATATTAAAGCGACTATAAGTGCAAATTTCTTTCCAACTTTTATCAGTTGTTTATCCGAAACATCGCCTTTAGCAGCGGGTTTATAAACATTGAGTGCAAATAATGTTGACGCTGAATTGAGCACGCTGTTAAATGTGCTTAGAATAGCTCCCATTAGGGCTGCCGCAAAAAATCCAACAAGCGGTCCTGGTAAAACTTTGCTTACGAGCGATGGGTAAACAGTATCGATGCTTTCAATTCCACCACCAAAAACTTGGAATGCCATAATGCCTGGAATAATAACCATTAAAGGGGTTAGAACTTTAAGGAGTCCCGCAAAGATTACGCCTTTTTGTGCCTCTTTAAGGTTTTTAGCACCGAGCGCCCTTTGTATAATAGATTGATCCGTTCCCCAATAGTATAGATTAACAAGGAGCAGTCCTGTGAACATCGTCGAAATAGGGAGGTAGCTATCATTTGAGCCTATAGCATTAAATTTTTCAGGTGCGCTGTTTAGGAATATATCAAATCCCGATGCAACATCGCCGCCGCCAATAATTACAAGTGCAAATACTGGAACAAGCAAACCACCTATAACAAGGGCAATTCCGTTGATAGAGTCTGAAATAGCAACCGCTTTAAGTCCACCGAAAATTGCGTATATTGAACCGATTATACCGATAACCCAAACAAGTAGCCAAACTGATTGCGCATGAGTTATCCCAAAAATGCCTGATATATTAAATATCTGCCCCATTGCTATAGCGCCTGAATAGAGTGTAATAGGCAGCATATTTACGATATAGCTTATTAGAAATAGTATTGTAATAAATTTGCGAGTACCGCCGTCAAATCTCGACTGGATAAAATCAGGTATTGTTGTGATACCTTGTTTTAAATATCTGGGCACTAAGAATAATGCGATAATAATGAGGGTTATACCAGAGCCAACTTCCCAGCCCATAACCGCCATATTCTGCGAATACGCCTGCCCCGACATACCAACAAAGCTTGCCGCACTTAAATTTGTTAAAAGAAGGGAGCCTGCTATAACTCCACCTGTAAGACTTCTGCCACCAAGAAAGTATCCATCACTTGTTGTGAGAGAATCATTTTTAGTTTTTAAATATGTAATTATACCAACGGCTGATGAGAATACTATGAAAGAAATTATTATTGTCACCATTATGTACTCCTTTTAAAATAAATTAGTTTGTGAACGCGCGTTTATTTTAGGGTAAAATAAACTAAATTCAAAGTTTGAATTTTTTAACTGTTGATTTTTCAATCAACATTGGGGTGTGAATAATATCTTCTGCTGTGTCACCAAACAGAAGCTTAATGCAAGATTTCGCTATATCCTCCAGAGGAACTTCCAAACTTGTAATACTTAAGTTCAGCCATGATGCAACCTTTAGATTATCAAAACCTATTAAAGAGATATCCTCCGGCACTGAATATCCATTTTCCTCGCACGCTCTGATAACTCCGAGAGAGATGATGTCGTTTGCGGCAAAGATAGCTGTCGGCTTATTATTCTTCAGATACTGATTTGTATTGAAATAGGAAACATCCTCTTTAAACATACCATAGATAACTTGTGTTTTAGAGATTCCAAAGTCCGCCATTGCTTTTAAGTAACCTTTTTCTCTTTCAATGGATGAGAGCCTATTATCGCCACCGACATATAGGATATCGGTATGACCATTTTCAATTAAATACTTTGTCGCGTTATAGCCACCGGTAAAGTTGTCGCAATTAACAACTTTCATATCGCTGTTTTCATAATCGCTTTTTGAGAACTGATCTATTGAAACTGCATTGTATTTCTTGGCAATATCGGAAATCTCTTTTGTATTATACGGGAAACCTGTAAATATCCCGCCGTATATCATTCGTGTTTCAAAAGCTTCTTTAAGCGTTACAAATTCTTTTGGGTCTGTTATAACGTTTACAAGCGCTGTGTAACCTTTTGTTTTCAAAAGCTTTATCAAATTTGATAAAAGCTCCATATTGTATGGGGAATTAATTCCAACCCATTCGCTTGAATTGTTATCTATATTGAGATCTGCAATATAAATTCCAACAATATTAGAGGGAGCTCCTGCTAAACTTCTCGCAAAGTGATTTGGAGTATATCCATGCTCTTTTATAACCGCCTGAACTTTTAGTCTTGTTTCTTCGGGGACATTGCTATAATTATTTAAAACTCTTGAAACGGTGCTGCGTGAAACATTTGCAAGTATTGCTATTTGTTCTGTGTTAATATTATTCACCCTCTTTCTATGAACGCGTGTTTATGCATATATAGTACCATTATTTACTTAAACTGTCTATAAAATTTGTATAATCTGCAAAAATTCTGTTATTTGCATTAAAAAGAGCTCTTCTGTTTGTGTAAATTAAATAAACAATAATAAATAATTCCGCTTTTACCCTATCTTAAACATCTATTTTTCAAGAAATAACAGAGAGAAATTTTGAAATAAACAGGAAATTGAGTTGCAAATAATTTAAAACGCTTATAGAAACTCTTATCAGAGATAATATTAGTTCTCTTGATTTATTGCTAAATTGCTTTATCCTGCTTTTCTATTATCAACTGTTTCATTACCGCGAGATACCAAAAGAGCAAGAAATAAAAAGAGCCTCCTATGGGTATGTTAATTCTACCACATGAAGCTCTTTTTCTATTGTCAATTTTTACTGATTCTGTTCATTAATCCAAACACAATTAGCGATTTTTCAAGAAGTAAATTATCGATAATTTCGGAAGTGTTTCTCTCGCCGACTTATTTGCAGGCAAAACGGATGAGGTATGTCGGCAA
>CAYJJJ010000004.1:46912-49495 GCA_964370465.1 uncultured Oscillospiraceae bacterium | reverse complement strand
CGTTGACCACGCAAAATGAGCATACCCTATAGTAAAGCCACACCATAAGCTCTTCACTTTTACCTATTAGCTCTTAGTTAATCTTTGTAGTGCAAAGATTATTGCCATACCACCAAGTTTCCCTTTCTCCCCCAAGATTTACCTTAAATTTTAACTAAAAAACCCTTGAAAAGAACATTTGTTTTGTAGTATAATAAAACTACGAACAAACGTTCTTTTTGTTTGTTGTTAAATAAATTATAGTATATTGGGGGACTTTATGGATATATCTTCAAAACTGCGCATCCTTTCAGATGCCGCTAAATACGATGCTTCTTGCAGCTCAAGTGGTAGCAGTCGGGGGAATATGGCGGGCGGTATCGGCAACGCCGCACTCTCAGGTATCTGCCATAGTTTCACTCCCGACGGGCGGTGTGTCAGCCTTTTGAAGGTTCTTTTATCAAACCGCTGTGTATATGACTGTGAATACTGCAAGAGCCGTCGCACAAGCGAAATAGAACGTGCCGATTTCACCCCAAAAGAGCTTGCCGACCTCACTATTAATTTTTATCGTCGAAACTATATCGAGGGGCTTTTCTTAAGCTCTGCTGTTCATATCTCCCCAGACCACACAACCGAGCTTATGATTAAAACGGTGAGAATTTTGCGTGAAGAATACCGCTTTAATGGCTATATCCACGCAAAGGGAATTCCCGGCGCTTCGAGTGAGCTTATCTATGCTCTCGGTCTTTTGTGCGACAGGATAAGCGTTAATATTGAGCTCCCCTCCTCTGCTTCTCTCGCCGCTTTAGCACCTCAGAAGAGCAAGCAGAGCATAGTGTCGCCGATGAAATTTATAACTTCAAATATTAACCAAAATAAGAGCGAGATAGTCAAATACCGCCACGCTCCGAAATTTGCACCAGCCGGTCAGAGCACCCAGCTTATAGTCGGCGCTTCACCCGAGAGCGACTACGATATCTTAACTCTCACCCAAAATCTCTACGACAGATTTTCCCTAAAACGGGTATACTATTCAGGCTATATCCCACTTATCGATTCACCCCTACTCCCCGCCCTCGGCACTCCGCCGCCGCTTCTCCGTGAACACAGGCTTTATCAGGCGGATTGGCTACTTCGCTTTTATGGCTTTCGTGCCGATGAAATTTTATCAGCAGATGCACCGCACCTCAACGAATACGTTGACCCAAAATGCGGCTGGGCGCTTCGCAATCTTGATAGTTTTCCGCTTGAAATAAACACCGCCCCCTATGAGATGCTTCTGCGAATTCCAGGTATAGGAGTGAAAGGCGCCAATATTATCGACAGTGCCAGACGGTTTTCAACCCTTGATTTCGAGGATTTAAAGAAGATGAAAATAGTTTTAAAGCGGGCGCAGTATTTTATAACCTGTAAGGGGCGGTATCACCCCAATGTGAAGTTTGAGAAAGACTCTATTTTAAGAGGCCTTCTCTCGGATAACGCAAAAAACAGATACTCTGAAAAATTTGAACAACTAACCTTTTTTGAAAATAAAACCCTTGCAGAGGAGGAGATAAGATGCCTAATAGAAGCAATATAGCCTACATTTACGACGGTAGTTTAGAGGGCTTTTTAACTTGCGTCCACGAGGCATTTTACAAGCGAGAGGACCCTGTTTTTATAGTTCCACACACCGAAACAAGACAGACTCTTTTTGAGGTTAAATATATCGGCACCGATAATGAAAAAGCAGTCGCTGTCTACCGCTCGATATCTGAAAAAATTTCAAAAGGCGCTCAAGATTTCATAAGGCTTTGCGCGCTATGCACCCTACCTGATAAAGAGCTTTTGATGCTTTCATTTTTGAGAGATGGGTATAAAATTGGGAGCAGAATTATGATGATACCCTCAAAGGAGCCGTTTTGCAGTCTGAGAAATGCTGTTAAATCGCTGACAAACGAAGCCCACTACCTAAAGGGATTCATCCGCTTTAACGCTTATAGAGACACCCTCGCCGCCGAAATAGAGCCTAAAAACGATGTTCTGCCGATTATATCTCCCCACTTTCAAGCGAGATTTCGCTCGGAGAATTTTATAATATACGACCGAACTCATAAAAAGGCGTTTATCTCATCGAAAGGTCAGCGACAGACGGTCGAGATGGAGTCGTTCTCTCTGCCAGCCGACGGCGATGACAGCGAGTTCTCCTCACTCTTTAAAGTTTTCTGGAACAACGTCACAATCGAAGAGCGTCTAAACGAAAAATGTCAGAACACACATCTTCCAAAGAGGTACCGAAAGTATATGACTGAGTTTCTGCCCGACGAGAGCACAAAAAAATATTTAAACACAAAAAATTAGTTCACTTTTTTTAAAAAAAGTTGTAAAATGATATACAGTAATTTTATTTATCTTAAAAAAATTATCAATAGTCAATTCATGAGTTTTATTTTCTCACAACAACAAAGACACTTAAATGTTAGGAGTTTTGAAAATGATTGATTTACAAGAGTATCTTGAAAACAAAGTAAAAAGCATTATTTCCACTTGGGAGGCAGATGATATCTATGCAATATCATTTTTTGTATATTCAAACGAAGCCTTTGAGTATAAAGAGTATTC
>CAYJJJ010000004.1:192-46812 GCA_964370465.1 uncultured Oscillospiraceae bacterium | reverse complement strand
GATACTTACGGAAATGATGAGGGTATTAAAACTCTTTTTGAGTGGTACAAAGAAAAAGGGATTACTAATATCGGATATGAAGACCCAGATAGCTGTTATGACAGTAACTGCAGGTATATTGGTAAAGGTCCTATCGGTTATTATGAACTGCTTTTGGAGATAACTGAAGTTGCAAAAAAACTGCAAGAGAGCGGTTTTGTTAAAAACAAATTTAATAAACCTATCCCTATTATCATTCACGAATTGGAATATTGCTGGTATGTTATTGAAGCGAGCAAAAAAGCAAATCCGAATGGAGAAGCTGATGTCTTTCTAACTGCTATGAAAGAGCTCGGTATGAGCCCCGAATAATAAACATAGAAAGTCGAATCGAAAAATCTCAGCTTACCCCCTTACCTATCGTTGCTTTTTTCACTTTTTTGATAGGTATCACTTTTCAACTAATCACAAATAAAAAATAAAAATTCCCAAAAGGCGGTGATCTTATGAACAATAATTTAAAACTTGGGCTTGTCCTCTCAGGCGGCGGCGCTAAGGGGGCTTATCAGCTTGGAGTTTTTAAAGCGATGTCGGAGCTTCGGCTGACAAATAGTGTAAGCGCTATTTCAGGCTGTTCAATAGGCTCTATAAACGCCCTTGCATTCGCCGCAAAAAGCAATATCCGCACAAATGCACTTTGGAAAGCACTCACGAAGTTTGCAAAGAGCGAATTGCCCGATGAAAAAACTATTGACGAGCTCAATTTAAAGATAGATGATTATTTAAAAAGCAGTAACAAAGTATCAACGATTGAATTTCTAAAGGAAAATGCGTCGAGTGACTATAAATTGATGTTCTCGGTGCTCTCGTTTTTTTTAAATGCAGATGCTGCAAAAAAATCAGGAATAGATATTTACAGTTGCGTGTATGATATAGAGGCATCAAAGCCTACCTATATAAAGGTTTCAGACCTTTCGGTATATGATTTCATCAAAGTTACCTGCGCCTCGGCTTCACTGCCCTTTATCGTAAAACCTGTTCTCTATGAAGGCAGATACTACCTTGATGGCGGAGCGGATAACAGAGTTTATAAAAGACAAAATGCCGATAGCGTAGCACTCGCTCCTCTGCTCACACAAAACCTTGAGAGCAGTATACTCGTCTACCTAAACCACCAAACAAGGCAGGATATCAAAACAATTGAAACCAACAACGTTATCGAGATATGTCCATCAAGACCGCTTGAAGATAAACCTGGCGGCGGAACACTCGACTTTTCATCTGCAAAAGTGCGTGCTCACCGTGAGCTTGGTTATAAAGACGCAATAAAAGTGCTTACGCCGTTTGCAAAAGCTTTTAGAAGTAACGATGATATAAAACCGCTTCTTTCGCAAAATATCGATAATGTCAGTAAAATTATTAAGGAGATAACCGAGTAGTGTTTAAAGAAATAGTTTATAAAGTATTGAGAATAAACGGCGATTATGCCGAACTCATTGACAGCGATGGCTGCCAAAATACCGTTGCAATGGCGCTTTTACCGATTGAAATCGATGAAGGCATGACCGTTCTATACAAAAATTTAGAATACATAATTATCGAGGATTAAATGGAAAAAGAGAAAATACTTCGTTTCTGCTCCCTCGCCGCAAAGCTCACCCTTGAAAGCGGCGGCGAAACATACAGAGCAGAAGAGCTTATAACACGCAGTTGCAAATCGTTTGGGTATGAAAACGCAAATGTTCTCGCTGTGCCAACCGGTATATTCATCTCAATTGAGGACGGCGAAACTTCGCTTGTACGCATTGAAGGGCGAACCACTGATCTTTTTGTAATAGATGAGGTGAACAGAGTCGCAAGGGATTTAATAGGTGGCAACATAAATATTGACGACGCTTGTTCCACCCTTATGAAAATCACAAAGAAAGCTGAAAACAAAGCCATTAAAATCCTTTCAAATGGCGCTTCTTCGGCTTTTTTCGCTTTGCTGTTTGGCGGAGCGATATTCGATGCAATATTCGCCTTTCTATGTGGTTGCACCCACGGGGCGATGTCCTATTTTATAAAACACAGAAGACTGCAAAAGTTTGCCCAAAGCCTCTTTGGTGGGTTAACAGTTGGCGCTTATGCGGTGCTCTACACCTTTATTTTTAAATCCCCATTGCCGAGTAGTATGATTCTCGGCGCTATGATGCCACTGCTTCCAGGGCTCGCTATGACAAACGCAATAAGAGATACTATTGCAGGGGATCTTGTTAGTGGTGTTTCGAGATTTGCAGAGGCTATTGTGGTAGCACTTGCACTTGCTGTTGGTGTCGCTTCTATGCTTATAATGTTTTCAGTTTATTGAGGTGGAATATGATTATTGATTTTATATTTTGTTTTTTCGCAACAGCGTTTTTTTCGCTGATAATAAACTGTCCTAAAAAAGCAATTGTTGCAGCTTCGTTTATAGCTTCCCTCTGTTATATAGTATTTATCTTGGTATTAGAAGGCGGAAATGCGGTACTCGCTTATTTTCTATCGGCATTTTTACTTGCCGCACTCTCGGAAATTTTTGCCCGCACTTTCAAGATGCCATCAACCGTTTTCCTCTCCCCTGCTATAATTCCGCTTGTTCCCGGAATGGGGATATACGAAACTATGATTAACCTTATAAATTTTGATTTTGAAACCGCCGGTATAATAGGCTCACAGACAATAGTCTATCTCTCGACAATAGCAGTTGCAATAGCTATTGTGCTTGTAATCGTTTCGGCAATAAACGCTGTTATTAAAATCGCTCCACGATAAAATTATTAATATTTCTATAATATAATTTTAGAACTTGAAGAATATCACATTTTTTGTTATAATAGTTATTGGTATTGCCAATAACTACATGACGAAAAATAGGAGCGAAACTTGAAAGTTAAAAATTCTGGTATGAAATATAAAACAAAAAAAGGCTCAATAAATATAGAAAAACTAATTTTAAACCTATTCCTAACCCTTGCCTGTATAGCGCTAATTATCTTTATTTTTAAGATGCTTTTCCCATCAGATAACACCGATGGCGGTGCAAGTATGGATAGTAGTAGCAGTAGCAGCAGTGTGAGCGGTGATAATAGCGGCTGGAACAGTGAATCCATTGTTATCCCACCAGAAGACCTCTATTGGTACAGCAGAGCGGTGCCAGAGTCTGCCGAAGTGGAGGATAGCTATTTTGAGGACGCTGTTCTTATAGGCAACTCGACTATCGAGGGAATTTACTATTACTCACTACTCCCCGAAGCAACTGTTTATTCAGAGCTTGGGCTCAATGTAACAAATATTTTCACAACCGAAATAGAAGACGACAAAACAGCGTTTGAACTGCTCGCAGAGGGCGATTTCACAAAAGTTTATATCTGTCTTGGTCTTAATGAGCTCGGTTGGGAATACAGCAATGTTTTCAAGGATAGATATGAAACTGTTATAGAAGAGGTTTTAAAGATAAAACCTGACGCTGAGATTTATATCCAGTCGATATTGCCTATTGGACAGACGAAAATAAATAACGACCCTATTTTTACCACCGAAAAAATCGAGGAGTACAACACATTAATATCTGAGCTTTGTAAAGAGATGGATGTCAATCTGCTCCATTACCCTTCTGAACTTCTAACAGAAGACGGACTACTACTCCCCGAAGCATCTAATGACGGCGTTCATATGGAGAGCCCATACCTTAGCATTTATGTAGACTATTTAAAAACACACACTGTGGAGGAATAAAAAATGAAAAAGATTTTAATTTTAATGGCATCGCTAATTCTTATGGTAACACTTACAGCATGCGGTGGCGATGAGGCACCAGAGGAAAAAGGCTTTGATCCGATAACTGTCGCCGACTCAATAGTCGCAGGAGAATACTTCTCAGATGATTTGCAGCCGATTGAGGACAATGTTGTTGCTGATATGTACGGTATTGATTTCGAAATGGTAGCAAGCTCAAAAGTTTATTTTGGCACAAATGCAACACCTGAAGAGGTCGCAGTTTTCACTGCTGTTGACGCAGCATCTGCTGAAACTATAAAAGAGGCTGTTCTACAGCGTGTTTCAGACCAGATAACTGCATTTCGCGACTATATGCCAGACCAAGTTATAAAGCTTGAAAATGCGATAGTGCTCACAAGCGAAAACAATGTTATTCTCTGTGTTGCAGATGATAAAGACGCTGCAGAGAGTGCGATAAACAGCATCCTCGAAATATAACTTTTAATTTTATTTACAGGCGGTTTTATGCCGCCTGTTTTGTTGTAATAAAATGGAATTTAATGTATAATAATAACTGAAATTTTTATTTTGGAGTGTATGATGAAAATACTGTGTCACCCATTTGATTTCCCAATTATTTTAAAGAAGAAAAAGTCGATTAAAAAGGAACTTATCCAAAAAGATGGACTAATTAAAAAGCGCATTGCCGTTGTCGGCGGCTCAACTCTCACTCTCGCAGTAGATATGCTTGAGGTTTTTTTGCTAAACCAAGGTATTGAACCTCTCTTTTTTGTCGGTGAATATAATGGCTACTTTGAAGAACTACTTTTTTCCGATGAACTTGTAGCTTTTTCTCCTGAAATAATTTATATCCATACAAACAATAAAAATATTTCACAGTACCCAGAAATTAATGCAAACACAGACGAATTTGAAAGTTTAGCTCTTGCAGAAACATCAAAACTCACTTCAATTATAAAAAGAGTGGACGAAACATTTAAATGCCCGCTAATTATTAATAACTACGAGCTACTCCCCTATCGACTTCTCGGCAACAGCGACAGCATTTATGGGCAAAATGCGTATATAAACCGCCTAAACTCAAAAGTACATGATATTGTTTCAAGAGGCAAAAGCACCTACCTTAACGATATAAACTATCTCTCAGCGCTTTATGGTCTTGATAATTGGCACGATAGCAGTTTTTATTATATGTATAAGTATGCAATGTCTGCTGAGGCTATTGTTCTGCTTGCGGATAATATTGCAAAGATAGTCAAGGCTATTTTTGGCAAAAACAAAAAGGCTATTGCTGTTGATCTTGATAACACCCTTTGGGGTGGCGTTGTAGGTGATGACGGTGTCGAGGGAATTGAGCTCTCTATTGAAAGCCCTACAGGTTACGCTCACAGAGATTTTTCGCTATATCTAAAGAAACTCTCAAAACTCGGCATTCCACTTTGTATCGTCAGCAAAAATGAACACGATAACGCTATAGCTGGTCTCAACCACCCAGATAGCACCCTCTCCCCTGATGATTTTTTGTATATTCATGCAAACTGGGAGAATAAAGATAGAAACATTAAAGAAATTGCAAGCAAGATGAATATCCTGCCTGATAGCTTTGTATTTTTAGATGATAACCCAGCTGAGCGCCAGATTGTGGCTGATAATATCTCAGGTATAGCTGTGCCAACTCTGCAAGGGGCTGAAAATTTCATCACTGCGATAGATAGAGGCGGATACTTTGAAACGGTTGCGCTGTCAGCTGATGATATGGCAAGAAATGATATGTATAAGGCAAATCTAAAAAGAGAGCAAGCGGAAAACAGCTTTTCCGACTACTCGTCATATTTAAAAAGCCTTGAAATGAAAGCTACGATTTCACCATTTGATAATATCTCTCTCGATAGAACAACTCAACTTATAAACAAAACAAATCAGTTTAACACAACAGGGCTTCGCCTCTCAAAAGATAATGTCGCTGATATTATGAATGATGAGAGCTATCTTTCCCTCTATGCAAGACTTCAAGATAAATTCGGCGATAATGGCATAGTTTCATCTATAATAGTTAAAACTGAGGGCGATAAAGCAACTATTAACCTGTGGATTATGAGTTGCAGGGTATTTAAAAGAGAGCTTGAATATGCTATTTTCGATATAGTTATTGATGACCTTATCGCTCGAAATATAAAAGAAATATATGCAAAATATATCCCCACAGCGAAAAATGGATATATTAAAAATCTCTATACAGAGCTTGGTTTTGAAACAGTTGAAAGCTGTGAAGACTATACTTTATATCGTCTTGATGTTGATGAATATATCAAGAAAAATAAGAATATTGAGGTTATGTGATGAAAACCTATCCCCTCTTCAACGTTCACTAACCTTATAGAACACGACAAATAATTAACGCTTTAATCGAAACCCACTATCTGTCATACGAGGGTATAGTAACTGTTTCTTTTAAAGATTTTTGAGGTGAAATGTGGTAAAATCGGTATTTTTTGATTTAGATGGCACACTTGTTGACACACTTGGCAATATTTCGCACTGCGCAAACCATATAATAGGCTCATATGGTTACAACACTCATAATAAAGAGCAGTACCGAAAAATGGTCGGCAACGTTGCGCGAAACCTTTTGTCACTTGCCCTACCTGATATTGCAAAAGATGAGTTTGAAGAGATTTTTTCAGCCTATTTAAAATACTATGAGGAAAATGGATTTATAAACTCACATGTTTATAACGGCATCCCTCTGCTACTTCAAAAGCTTCAATCAGCAGACATCCCTATATTTGTTGTAAGCAATAAACCACATAAAGCAACCGTTGCTGTTATCTCCCATTTTTTTGGCGAAATTTCTTTTATCGAGGTATATGGTCAACAAGACTGCTACCCTAAAAAGCCCGACCCATACATAATCGATATGATTCTTGAAAAGTACAATTTAAATAGAGAGGAATCTGTTTATATCGGGGATAGCGAAGTTGATGTGCTCACCGGCAAAAACGCCAAAATAAAGACCATTGGCTGCAGTTATGGTTTTCGCGACAGAGAAGTCCTTGAATCTGCAAAAGCTGATTACATTGTCGACAGTGCAGATAAAATTTACAATATATTGGAGCAGTTATAAATGGACAAAAATTTAAAAAGCAGAAAATATAGCCCACTTTTTTACAGAGCATTTATATTTTATATGTGGGTTATGAATATCTTTGTACGACACACTAAGTGCGATTTAAGCAAAATAAAAGGGATTAAAGGACCGTTTGTAATAGTTGCGCCGCACCACTCCTCAATAGACGGTGTTGCAGTGCCATTTCTCTTTGGGAAATACGATGTCGCAGTTGTCGGGACAAGGTATTTTTACTTTATTCCAAAACACCGCTTTGCGCAAATACGACTTGGTGTTATCCCAAAAGCTCCGTTTGCATCTGAAGTGAAACCTATAAAAGAGATGATGGCAGCAATCAAAAGTGGACGCTCATTGCTTATCTTCCCCGAAGGTCAGATTACCCTTGATGGAAGAAGCAATATCTATGAAAAATCGATAGTAAAGATGCTAAAAAAGATGAAAATCAATGTTGTTTCTGTTTCATTTGAAAACTTTTTTTCAAACCACCCAAGCTGGGCTAAGTACAGAAGAAATATCAAAACTAAGATGTCTGCTGATTACCTTATAAAAGAGGATGAGTTTGACACCATTACAGATGAAGAGATACTAAAAAGGCTTGATAGTATTTTAGTTTATGATGTTTCCCAGGAGCTTGCGAAAAACCCGCAAAAAATTAAATGTATAAACCCTATGGAGGGGATCACAAACGCTCTCTATAAATGCCCTGCTTGTAATAAAGAGTTTGCACTTATTTGTGATGGCAAAACCCTTGTTTGCAACAGTTGTCAAAACACTGTCACGATGGATGAATACGGCTTTTTAGTTGCTGCAACAGAAAAAGACAAAACCTTTAAAACCGTTGCCCTTTGGAACGATTTTCAGCGTGAAACACTCAAAGAAGAATACTTAAATAATAACGACTATTCTATTGAAACAGAAGCCATTATGCAGACAGGAACCGACTATATGGAAGGGCTTATCGACTCAAAACCGGGCACACTCGTTATGACTGACAAGGAATTTATCTTTACAACCGAAGATGGTGAATTGCGATATAAAAACACCGATTATCTCTCACAATCATTCGCAGTTGGCGTCAACATTTCTATCCCAATACCATCTCAACATACCATTTTTAAGTTTGATAATCCGTCGGTCGTTTCAAAGTTTGTTAACTTCAAATATGTTCTCGACAGACTGCGAAATTCATAAAAGATTAATTTGTCAAAACAAAAGCTTTATGATAAAATAATACTAATTTATCTTGGAGGTTAATTATGGAAAAAATAAGAATTGTTTGCGACGCTGCATCAGATATAACTCCCGAAGAAGCAAAAGATCTTGGCATAGACCTTTTAAGTGCGGTTGTTCATATTGACGGCAGATCATTTGAAGAGGGCGAAGTTTCAAAAGAAGATTATCTACAGATGCTACTTGACTGCAAAGAAGTTCCAACAACTGCGCAAGTTACTCCTGAAAAATGCATAAACGCTTATAAGCGTGCTATTGAAGATGGAATTGATGAGCTAATTGTCGTCACTATAAGCAGTTTCGGCAGTGGTTTTTATAACAATGCAAATATGGCAATTGATATGCTAAAAGAGGAAATCGGCGAATTTTCGCTGAAAATCACTATTATCGATTCCCTTGCATACACCTATTGCTTTGGCGAGCCTGTTCGCAACGCTTGCCAGATGATAAAAGACGGCGTTTCAAAAGATGAAATCGTCACCTTTTTGAAGGACAAGTACAGCAAAACAGAAGCTTTTGCCGGTGTTTACAACTTGCGTTTCGCCAAAAAAAGCGGCAGAATTTCAGGAATAGCAGCATTTGCCGGTGAAGTTTTAGGACTTAAACCTATCGTTCATATGATTAATGGAAAAGTAGATATCCCTGAAAAGGTTCGTGGCGAGAAGATGATTATTCCAAAACTAATAGACCTCGTTTCTCAAAGTGCCGTTGATATTAAAAAGCAAGATATTATTATCTTCCACGGCATAATTTCAGACGAGCAACTCGCTCTGCTTGAAAAGAGCATAAAAAAACAGCTACACCCCAAGAGCTTTAGATTTGAAACTATCGGCGCTTCTATTGCAACAAACACAGGGCCTTATGTATGTGGAGTTGTTTTTGATGGCAAGGTTCGAGGATAGTTTATAATTTGCGACGCAAAATATAACAAGTAGTAACTAATAGTTAATAGTGAATAGTGAATAAGTATGGTATCGCCTTTCGGAGATAATTTATAAATTGTTTTGCAAAACAAAACTGGGTACTTCTTCAACTCTTCACTATTACTTTTTCACTAAAATAAATAACACTTTGTGTTATTTATTTTTATGGAGGGCAATTATTTGAAAAAACTTGCAATAACAACAGGTACTATCTCACTGCTTATTATCCTGTTTTTAGCATATAATATTTTATTCGACAAGCCATTCGAAGTTTCCGATGAAGAAATCGCACTAGATATACAGCTAAACCTAAATGAAGATATAGGATTGCTTGTTATTGACTATAAATGTAATGAAAGCGACGGTAGTGGCGGGTCATCTAACGCTGATAAAACAATGCTAAAAAAAGATGAGCGAATTATATACACGCTCGACAAACTAAGTTTCGATTATCAGACTGATTTAAGCGATACAACTATACAGTTTACAATTATAACTGAGTATTTTGACCCGAATTTTGAAAACATTTATCCAGAAGAATACAAAATCTCTACCTTGCCAATAACATTTGATGCGCACTACGGTGAAACTTATTTTATAACAATAACTGGAGATAAAATAAATGGGTATACGGCAACTTTAAGCGAATAAGCTTTTAAAACTTATTTCAAAACTGAGGAAAATACTGTGAATAAAACAAACCGACGCTTTTTATAATGCGTCGGTTTGTTTTATGTTTCTATAATAAATCTTTGATATTTTTTTCGTTGATTTTTCAGGATATTTCACAGCCACAAACTAGCTATCTACCTATAAAATATAACACAGAAATTTAAATCGCATTTGGCCTATCTCTTCGAAGCTCTCTCGCCGCCATAACTGCCATCGCAGTGATGAGCGGTAGATGTCTATCATCTCTAATATGCAAAACAAAGTTATCAAAGACAATGTTGTGCGCTGTTAGATTAAATCGCTCTGCAATAGAAGCGATAACTTTTCCGTTTAGTTTAATAATATAGTTTGCACCGATTTTATCGTTGACATTCTTCATCTCGAATATGCCATCTTGTGTTTCTAACTCAAACTTATCATACATGACATCAAATTTCTGCTCAAACGAGCCGTACTCATTGCCGTTTAGATAAAAATCATAGTGATCTAAAAGGTGCAATAGCCTCTTTGTTATCTTAAAAACTTCTGTGTTGGTTTTAAGGTCGGTCATATAAAAGTTTTTTAGCGGATAGGTACTATTGATTTCATATAACGGATTACCGTCGAAATCAGTGAGGTAAAATTTCTGTCCTGTGAGTTTAAAGCTCTCATCAAATCTATAAACTTTCCCCAAGTTTTCTTCGTTTGGAAACGGTATTATCTCCCCTGTTTCGCAAAACTTTTGAAGAGAAGCAAAAACATCATCAATTGCACTCTGAGATATCATCGAGTAGCAAACTAAATCCTCATCAGTGAATAAATCAAAGTTATTATTTATTCCGTTAAGTCGCCAAAGCTCATTCTTCGGTCCTACAATCCATGAGGGAATCGGGTTATAAGCGAGAAAAAAGCTCCCCCACATCTTATGTAGATAGAGAAAATCGCCGTTTTGAGTGGGCCCAAAAATCAAGGAATTCCCTTTGACAAGCTTTATCTTGCCAAGCCAAGGTGCTCCGAGTATCGAGTTGCAATTTTTAAAAGCGTTGTAGAAATCCGCAACTTTTATCCCTCGTACGTTCGTCATCTTCTTTACAGAACTCACCGAATCGTTATACGCTTTGTCGCTAGAAAACATGAAAGCTACGCAACCAAATATCAAAACAATAGTTCCTATAACAATGCTAAGCGTTTCATAGCTTGTATCAAACCCTATAAACATTACCCATATGGCTAAAATGATTACTACCACACCGAGAAATTTAAGTAAAAATTTTTTCATAAATAATTTTCCTTTTCATTTTGTTTTTTACAAGGCTGTTTCGGTGTTTTATAATCAAGTAAATCACAAACCTTTTAAACTCTTATTTTCTTACAAACAGGGCACAAACCATTACTTAAGGCTCTGCTGTTTTAGATACTCATTGATAAAGCCGTCTATTTCGCCGTCCATTACTGCATTTATGTTACCGCTCTCAAAGCTTGTGCGATGATCTTTTGCAAGTGTATAAGGCATAAATACATAGCTTCTAATCTGACTTCCCCAAGCTATCTGCTGCTGCTCACCTTTTATATCCTCAATTTTATCAAGGTGCTCGCGCTCTTTAATCTCAATAAGCTTTGATTTTAGCATTTTCATCGCAACATCTCTGTTCTGATGCTGGCTTCGCTCGTTTTGGCAGGCAACAACTATCCCCGTTGGCAGATGGGTTATACGCACTGCCGACTCTGTTTTGTTAACGTGCTGACCGCCTGCACCACCTGCTCGGTAGGTGTCAATTCTCAAGTCCTCTGGATTTATCTCGATGACGGTATCGTCTGATATTTCAGGCAGTACTTCAACTGATGCAAAAGATGTATGTCGTCTTCCAGATGAGTCAAAAGGTGAAATGCGGACAAGGCGATGAACTCCAGCCTCGCTTTTTAAAAACCCATAAGCATTATACCCCTCAACCAAAACAGTTGCACTCTTAATCCCCGCCTCGTCACCGTCGAGGTAATCGAGCACTTTGAATTTGAAGTCCTTTTTTGATGAGTATTTTGAATACATTCGATAAAGCATCTCGACCCAGTCCTGCGCCTCAGTTCCGCCAGCGCCACTGTGAAACGCCATGATAGCGTTGTTTTTATCATATTCACCGTTTAGAAGTGTTTCTAAATTTAACTGCTCAAGCCTACTAAAAAAGCTGTCAGCACTGCTTTTGCACTCGTCGATATACTCCGCATCGTCCTCTTCAACAGCTATTTCTATAAGAGTTATAGTATCTTCAAAAAGAGATGCGAGCGACTCAAAGTTTGCTATTTTATTTTTAAGGTCTGATATCTGCTTTAAAATTTTACCCGAATTTTCAATATCCGAATAGAAGTTCGGATCGGCGGTTTGCTCCTCAAGCTGTACAACCTGATTCCTCGCCCCTTTAATATCGAGCGCTTCTTCAATATTTTGAAGCTCTCCTGCTGTATTTTGCAGTTTTTGTTTTAGTTCAATAAGCTCTATCACGTATTTTCTCCGTTTCTAAGTTCTGTACTATATTATATTATTTAAATTATGCAATGTAAAGTAGTTTATTTTTGCAGATAAATGTTGTATAATAGTCTTTATATTTAAAGAAATTATTTTAAAGAGGACATTTATGATAAATAAAAAAGATACCTGCCCTATATGTCAAAATGAAATAGATAACCCCACAAAGGTAGTTTGCCCAACTTGCGGTACCCCTCACCACAGAAACTGTTACTCTGAAAATGGTAGATGCGCAAACGACGAATTCCATGCTGAGGGCTTTATTTATGAGCGTGAACCTTCTGTTACATATGAGGCGGAGGGTAAATCACTTACCTGCAAAAACTGCAACCATTCACTTTCCGATACCGCGCTATTCTGCCCAAACTGCGCAACACCTGTTTTCGCAAACAATCAACAACCAAACCAGTTTGGCGGACAACAACAGCAACCACCATTCACTCCGTTTGGTTATCAGCCTGTTTACCGTGACCCTGAGAGAAAAATCGATGGTGTTTCTGCTGCGGACATCGAAGCATACACCCAGAAAAATAGCCACTATTTCATAAGTTCGTTTGAGCATAACCGACCAATGTTCAACTTTGCAGCGTTTTTTTTAGGTCCGATTTATCTATTTTATAGAAAAGAGTACCTATATGGTATTATCCTTGCAATATTGGGAACAGTGACATCTCTCACCTACTTTTTACAAAATCCATCAACTATATACCCAAACATAAACCTATCTTTTCTGCCGGAATTCTATCAAATTATAATGGAAGTGAGCAGTATAGGTGTGGTATCGCTGATAATTTGGATTATTGGTATCGCCGCGAATTTCGCCCCTCTGTTTCTCGCAAACAAGCTCTATAAGAAAAGGGTCATTTCGGATATAAAAGCTATAAACGCTGCAGGCTACCCCGATGAAAATGCAAGAAAAACAGCTATTTATAAAAAAGGTGGCGTCAGTACCTTTGCGGCGATTGCCTGTTTAGTAGGTTTAGCTATTATTTACATCGCTTTTTTCAGCGGAATGATACCGGCAATATATATGAGTTTATCAGGAGGAGTTGTAGCATGAAGATAACAAAAGCAGTTATTCCAGCGGCGGGATTTGGAACAAGGGTTCTGCCCGCGACAAAAGCAATACCAAAAGAGATGTTTCCAATTGTCGATAAACCAGCTATTCAATATATTGTTGAAGAGGCTGTGGCAAGCGGTATAACAGATATTCTAATTATTATTTCAAAGGGAAAGAGCGCCATTGAAGATCATTTTGATAGACATGAAGAGCTTGAGCGCCGACTTCAGACCCCTGAGAAACATGCACTTTTAAAGAGCATAGTTGACCCTGCAAACCTTGCAAACATCACCTTTGTTCGCCAAAAAGAGATGAAAGGCCTTGGCCACGCTATCCTCTGCGCTGAAAATTTTGTCGGTGGCGAGCCTTTTGCTATCCTCTATGGCGATGATGTTGTTATCGGTGAGACACCCGCAACAAAAGAGCTAATCGATGGATATATTAAGTACAACAAATCTGTGGCTGGAATTAAAGAGGTGCCAAAAGCGGACATTTCTAAATACAGCTCCCTCGATACAGCTCCCCTGCCAGATGGTCTATATGAAATTAGCGACATGATTGAAAAACCTGCTCCCGGCGAAGAGAAAAGCCTCTTTTCAATTCTCGGACGAGTTGTTCTCTCTCCTGAAATATTCGAGATTTTAAAAACAACCCCTCCTGGTGCCGGCGGCGAAATTCAGCTCACCGACGCTATGAAAGTTTTAGCAAACAGAGATGGAATGATTGGCGTTAATTACAAGTCAACAAGATATGATATGGGAAATAAGCTTGGCATTATGCAAGCTTCTGTTGAAACAGCGCTCTCCCACCCCGAAATTGGGGAGAGCTTTAGAGAGTATCTAAAGGATATTGCGAAAACTCTTTGACAAAATATACAAATTGTGCTATAATTTTTTAGTACGTTAAAAAATGTATAAATCCTTGCTCCTTATTAAAGGAGCCAAAGTCCAAAAGGAGGTGTAAATATGACAAAATACGAAGCTGTTGTTGTCATAAGCGCGACTTTACCCGAAGACGGTATCGCAGCTACTCTTGAGAAAGTTACAAAACTAATCTCAAAACACGGTGCTGTTGAATCTGTTGACGAGTGGGGTAAAAGAAAACTCGCTTATGAGATTAACGACGAGGGCGAAGGTTATTATGTTATTGTTAACTTTGAAGCTGACAGTGGTTTCCCTGCAGAGTTCAACCGAGTTATCAAAATAACCGACGGCATACTACGTCATTTAGTTATCAGAAAAGAAGTGTAATTGGAGGATATACTATGCTTAATGTAGTTGTACTAACAGGTAGACTAACAAGAGATCCCGAACTGCGCACCACTCCAAACGGTGTATCTGTCGCTTCTTTTACAGTAGCTGTTGACAGAGGATACCAAAAAGCTGGTACTGAGCGTCAGGCTGATTTTATCAACTGTGTCGCTTGGAGAAATACAGCAGAGTTTGTTGCAAAGTACTTTGAAAAGGGACGAATGATAGGTCTTGAGGGAAATATTCAATCGAGAAGTTATCAGGATAAAGAAGGTAATAAGCGAACCGCTACCGAAGTAGTTGCAAACAACGTTCATTTTGTAGACAGTAAGCCGCAGGGTGGCTCGGAGTATAGAGCTCCCGCTCCAAGTGTGGAAGAAGGGTATCAAGCCCCATCGTTTTCGGTTGGCAACAGCGAAGATTTTATAGATGTTGACGATTCGCAAGACGATCTTCCCTTTTAAAAGAGTTTAAGGAGGAAATATCTTGGACAGACAGGATAGAAATGAAAGAGGCGGACGTCAAAACAGACGCCCTCGTAAAAAAGTCTGCGGATTTTGCGCAGAAAAAATTGAATCACTCGATTATAAGGATGTAGCAAAGTTTCGCAGATACGTTTCAGAGCGTGGTAAAATAATACCTCGCCGTGTAACAGGAACATGTGCTAAACATCAGAGAATTTTAACTATTGCTGTTAAGCGTGCTCGTCACGTTGCACTACTACCATTCTCAGCTGACTAATTAAAATCCCCCACACTTTTTTGTGTGGGGTTTTTGTTGTGTTAAAAAAGGCTACAAAAAATAAATGGAGGTTTTTATGCTCTCAGAAAAGAAAATTGAATTTATAAACTTTATGCTATCGGCAGATGTTCTGCGCTTTGGCGACTTCGTCACAAAAAGCGGACGCAACACACCATACTTTATAAACAGCGGAAACTATAAAACAGGACAACAAATTTCAAAACTCGGTGAGTTTTATGCTGACCTTATTGTTGAAAAATGTACTGATAATTATAGCGCACTCTTCGGCCCCGCATATAAAGGCATCCCCCTTGCCACCACAACTTCAGGTGCGCTCGCAAGAAACCACGGGATAGATAAGCCATTTTTCTTTAACAGAAAAGAGGTTAAAGACCACGGCGAGGGCGGCGTTTTAGTTGGGTACACTCCAAAAGATGGCGACAGAATAATCATTATCGAAGATGTTATCACAGCAGGCACCGCTATTCGTGAGGTAGTGCCGATACTTCAAAACTGCGGAAATGTCACTATCCCCCACATGTTTATCACAGTTAACAGATGTGAGATAGGACAAAACAGCGATAAAACAGCAGTTGACGAGGTTTTCTGCGAATTTGGTATTAAAGTTCATTCAATTGTTGATGTTCGCGATATCCGTGAGTACCTCAAAGATAGCGCTGAGTTTTCAAAATATCTCCCACTAATGGATAGCTATATGGAGAAATACTGTGTTGTTTAATTAATGTTTCATGAAATGCATATATTTTCATAACTAAATAAGTTTTGAATTGCAACCTAAAACATTAAATCCAACAATTGCCAGACTATGGAAAAAACCCTGTATTACACAGGGTTTTTTATATGTCAAAATGCCCAATCTACCCTTCCCTGTTTTGTCACAATAATAGAAAAATATATTTTATGCCACATGTCCTATTTTTATTAAAATGTTAGTGATATACTGTATTTGTAATATAGATAATCTTGAAAGAATTAATTTATGAAGTATTGTGAATTTCTAAACAGCAACAACAATTTAACAAAAGCAGCCAAAAGTGTTTTAGGGGATTTCCTCTCTGATGTGAGCATCAAACTTGTTCAATTTAAAAAAGGCGACTATATTCTCCGCTTTGACGATGATGTTCGGTATATATGGTTTATGCTTTCTGGCAGAGTCGCAACTATTACAAATCAAGAGGGATTTGGAAGTTTTGCATCACACGACTTTACAGACCCTGAGCTGTTCTGTGAGTATGAGCTTTTAATAGGCACTGATAAAATTATCGTCGATGTTATTGCAAAGAGCGACTGCGACTTCCTTCGGATAAATCTCGAGGATTATATGAGCTGGTTAACCAGTGACACCGAGATAATGCTTCATCGGACAAGGCGAATTCTAAATGTCTTGCTTTGGCAGGGAGCTGTAACTCAACAGACAATATTCTTATCGGCAACAGAGCGACTCATTCGATTTCTCATCTCCTACTATGAAGATGAAGAAACTGCAGATGTTTATGTCAACCAAAATCGAAACGAAATAGCTGAAAAACTTGGAATTTCAACCCGAAGCACAAACAGAGCAATAAAAAAGTTGAGTGATGAAAAGACAATTCGACTAAAACGTGGTAAAATACATCTCAGTGAAGATGAATATAATAAACTTATAAGGCTTATTGAAAAGAAAGGAAACTAGTATGGACACAAATTTAGCTTATGAAAAAGTAACGAGTAAATCTCTTACTCACGAACAAAAGGTTATGGGGCTTGCAAAAATTGCCGAAAACTCAATCTCTGTTTTAAATATCTCAGAGAGAGCTCAGCACTTTTTCGACACAGGCGCTATTAATGATTTGTGGGAGGGCGCTGCTCCCTATCGACCAAGATACACTATGCCTGATTACCATAAGTTTGTCAAAAATGGCAGTGAGTTCTTAGGATTAAAACCACCAGCTGACCTTGACGAGCTTATCTTTTCTCTTATGATTTTGTATCGCCATATCCCTTCAATTACAAACTTCCCTGTTTTTTTAGGTGAACTTGATAAACTCATTGACCCATTTATCACCGATATGAGTGATGAGGAAGTTATGAAAAAATTAAAGTTGTTTTTAAGCTACCTCGATAAAACAATAAACGACTCATTCTGTCACGCAACAATTGAGCCAGTTGAGACAAGAGCTGGCAGACTTCTACTTAAAGTTGCCGGCGATATGCAGAGCACAGTTCCAAACTGGACTATAAAATACAACAGCGAAAAAACACCTGACAGTTTCCTTGCAGAAGCTATTAGAGCGTCGCTTAAGAGCTCAAACCCTGCAATCTGCAACGACGTTGCAAATTCAAACTACTACGACGGCGACTACGGTGTTGCAAGTTGTTACAACATTCTGCCAAACTGCGGCGGCGCTTATACCCTCACAAGAATAACTCCTGCAAAACTTGCATTAGAAGCCACTTCTGTCGAGCATTTCATCAATGAGCTTATGCCTGAAGTTCTTGAGATAATTGCCGACTATATGAACCAAAGAATAACCTTTTTAGTAGAGAAGAGCGGATTTTTTGAGTCGAGCTTCCTTATAAAAGAAGGACTTATGGATAAGGATAGATTTCTTGCTATGTTTGGTGTAACAGGGCTTGCTGAGTGCGTTAATATTCTGTTACAAGACAAAGGGCTTAAATATGGTATTGATAAAGAGGCGGACGATTTAGCTGTTCGCATAATGGATAAGATGGAAGAAGTTGTAAATAGCTTTGACGCTGTCTACTCTCCTCTTACAGGCGGAAAATTCCTACTGCACGCGCAGGTGGGACTAGGCCGCGTTGATACAAATGTTTCAGCTGGTGTTCGTATCCCTATAGGCGATGAGCCAGAGGATTTCTCGGCACATCTTCGCCATTCAGGCAGATTCCACAAATACTTCCCAACTGGTGTTGGCGATATCTTCCCGATAGCTCCAAACGTTGTGAATAACCCAGAATCCCTTGTAGACGTTGTAAAAGGCGCATTCTCCGCTGGAGTTCACTATATGAGTTTCTACTCAGCTGATACCGATGTTGTCCGTATATCGGGCTACCTTGTAAAGCGCAGTGAGATGGAGAAATTCAAAAACGGCGAAGCTGTTATTAACGATATAACAGGTGGCGGCGCTGAGTTTTATGAAGTTGCAAGCCTTGGCGAGCGCAAGGTGCGAATGCTATGATAAACGGGCAAAGCTCTTTTGCATATGTAAATAACATTATCCCTATAAGCACAGTCGATGGTCCCGGTGCTCGCACATCGATATTTCTTCAAAACTGCAATATAAAATGCAAATACTGCCACAACCCCGAAACTCAAAACTTTTGTATCGGGTGTGGAGAGTGCGTTTTATTATGTCCTACAAAGGCGCTCACCCAAAGCGGTGATGCAGTTTTGTGGGATAAGAATAAATGCGTGAAGTGCGATGAATGTATTCGAGTATGTCCGCACTTCGCATCCCCTAAAGTCGAGCGACAGACACCGGCAGACACGCTTAAAATCATTGAGGATAGCGGTGCATTTATTCGAGGCATATCAGTTTCGGGCGGTGAATGTTGCCTGAATATCGGATATCTAACAGAGCTTTTCCGCCTCGTGCGCCAAAAAAATCTAACTTGCCTTATTGACACTAATGGCACTATCGACCTCACAGAAGAAGATGAGCTTATGGCAGTTACCGACGGCGTTATGCTCGATGTAAAGTCTTGGGATAGCGATGTATATTATGATGTAACACTTGATAGAAACGATGATATAGTTCGGAAAAACCTGAAATTTTTCGCAGATGAGGGAAAACTCACCGAACTTCGAATAGTTGTAATACCGGGAAAAGTTGATGCAGATAGGATTATAACCCAGTCCGCAAAGCTTATCGGTGAAAAAGGACTTTCAACAAAACTAAAGTTAATCGCCTTCCGCCCTATTGGTGTGCGTGGCGAATATAGTAGTTTACCTGCAACAAGTGACGATGAGTTGCAAAGGCTTAAAGCCCTTGCGCAGTCGGTAGGATTTAAAGATATTTTAACCGTTTAATATTGAAAGGAAGATACGATGGACAGCAATTTTGCATATAACATATTAACTTCGCAGACGCTCACCCACGAACAAAAGGTTATGGGACTTGCGAATGCGGCAGCATGCTCGGTGAAGGTCTTAAATGTCCCTGAGAGAGCGATGCACTTTTTTGAAACAGGTGCTATAAACGACCTATCGGGATTTTCAGCGCCATATTGCCCAAGATACACAATGCCAGATTATCAGAAATTCATAGAAAACGGCAGTGCATTTTTAGGACTCACTCCCCCAGCTGATTTTGATGAACTTATTTTCTCGCTCATGACCCTTTATAGGCATGTTCCATCTGTTACAAACTTCCCTGTTTACCTCGGAGATTTAGATACGATGATAGCGCCTTTTATCGAGGATATAAGCGACGAGGAGGTCGAGAGAAAACTAAAACTATTCTTCACCTACCTCGACAGAACTATTACCGACTCATTTTGCCATGCGAATATCTCCGCTACCCCTTCAAGGGCGGGTGAGCTTATAATTAAAGTTATCGGCGAGCTTTCGAATGCCGTTCCAAACTTAACTCTTAAATACAATCCCGAGAAGACAACTGATGACTTTTTATCACTTGCAGTTAAAACCTCATTAAAATGCTCAAACCCCGCTATCTGCAACGACACCGCAAATATTAACTACTATAACGGTGGGTATGGCATTTCAAGCTGTTATAATATCCTACCGATTTCAGGTGGCTCATACACCCTATCGAGAATAACCCTCACAAAACTTATAGAAGATGCAAATAGCGTCGAGCATTTTGTTGAAGAACTGCTACCTGAAGTTTTGCAACTAATGGCAGATTATTTAAACGAGAGGGTTTCATTCTTTGTCGAAAAAAGCGGTTTCTTCGAGTCAAATTTTCTGATAAAAGAAGGACTTATGGATAAAGATAGGTTTGTTACAATGTTTGGTGTAACTGGTCTTGCGGAGGCTGTTAATGGCCTGCTCAAAGATAAAGATTTGCAGTATGGCAGAGATGAAGAGGCAAATATTTTGGCAGTTCGTATAATGGATAAGATTAAAGCGACAGTCGATAGTTTTGATGCAGTATACTCCCCTCTCACTGACAACAAGTTTGTGCTTCATGCACAGGTAGGGCTTGATTCTGATATCGGAGTTACATCTGGTGTGCGCATCCCTGTCGGTGATGAGCCAGATAACTTTATCGATCATCTCCGCCACTCTGCGAGATATCATAAATATTTCCCAGCGGGCGTTGGCGATATATTCCCAATAGCTACAAATATAGAACAAAACCCAGCGGCGCTTGCTGACGTTGTCAAAGGTGCATTTAGCGAGGGTGTTCACTATATGAGCTTCTATGCAGCGGACTCCGATCTTGTTCGTATAACTGGATACCTTGTTAAACGCAGTGAGATGGCAAAGCATGAGAGCGGTGAAACGGTGCTTCAAAACACCATCCACCTCGGCAGTGCTAACTACCGAGCAAACAAGCTAAAAGAGCGCAAAGTGCGAATGGTTTAGCATTATATTTGTAGGTTTAAAACACCCATCGTTTTGAAAATTCAAAACGATGGGTGTTTTTCAGATTAGTTACTAATATTATTAGCCTATTTTATAAAACTGTTATTAGTGTAATTGTATTGTTTTCATAGCTCACAACACCAAGTGCTGTATTTTTAATTGTAGCATCAAAAGCATTTTTTGCTGAAAATTCACACATAATAAATACATCATATATTTCTAATGTAGTATTGACGCCAGCTCCCTGTAAAATTGATAAAACATCGTTTTTTACATTTTCATCACTTATCGCTATAAAAGTTGTTTCTATGTGACTATATGAGCGTTCATCATTTAAATTATCCTTGATTAACTCCTCAAAATCATTGTGCGAACCATCCCAAATACTAAACTGTGAATTAACCCAGCTGTTCCATTCATAGTGCGAAAATCCTGATTCACTTCCGGAAGATGTTGAATCATCAGGAATGCTTTCGGGAACTTCATCAATAGATTCATCTTCAATATCATCAAATTCCTCTATTCTGTCTTCAACAATTAAATCCGGAGAAACCGTCAGTTGAGGATTGTTTGCATTGTTTATCAGCTCTTCAACTGAAATTTTATTAGGGTCTGACGAATTTATATTTTCAAGATTAGCTATTGTGAGAGTTCCATTCTCAATATAATAAAAAATCTCATCATAAGCGATTTCAAGTGAAACCTTTAAGAATGTATAGCCGTGAAGTTCAAGAACCAAATCTTCGACATACCAAGTATAATCATTGACTGCTTCCCAAACACCATCTTCATATATGGTTATATAATAATCTGATTTATCTGAATAGCTGTGAAACTTAGATGGGTCTCTTGTGTTTCCGTCTTCCGAGAAAACATCTATAGCGTTGTGATTAGTCATTGCAACTATAATTGCTCGTTTCGCCATCTCTTGCGGAAAATATTCTTCAAGCAATTCTGCTTCTTCAGTGTTTTCATCAGTATTCTCTTCTTCATCGTCGCCAGGGAAAGTATGGTAATAAAATACTATTTCAACATCAGGAGGATAGCTTTCACCTTTCTGAAAATTATCATTACCATCAACAGTTACTTTTTCAATTTCTCCGTCTGATACAAGAAAACCTATTATGAGATCTTCAATTTTTTCGGTTGATATATTTGTAAACCCTGCCCTCTCAAACATATCCAAATATAATTCATAGTTTTCAAATTCCATATCTTCAGAACTGACCGGAATCTCTATTTGCATTGGTGAATGGTAGTAAATTTTTATTACAGAATCTTTTGGAAACATTTCTTCTGAATTGAAATTTTGCGAACTGTCGATTGTCACCTCTTCAACATTATAAAGATTTATGTCATCCGATTTCAAATCTTCAAGTCCAACTGTTCGCACATCGCTAAAACCAGCTAATTCAAATTCATTTTTTATTTCCTCAAAGTTTTTCCCTATTGTTTGAGATGCATCTAGTGGTGAAGTTAGTTGTAAAACTGTATGATATGTTATAACTACTTTTGAATCTAAACTAAACTTATCGCCACTGTAAAACTCTGATTCACCATCAATAGTTATCTCAGTTACTAGCTTGTCATCAATACTGCTTTCTAAGTCATTTAATTCTAATAATTCTATATTAGTAAATCCCTCTTTTTCTATATCTCTATAAGCTGCTGAATATTCTAAGTCTATGTAATCGTTATACTCACTGTCAATGCTTATAATACCATTCATTTCATCAATAAAACTTATAATACTATTAAAAATGAAAGAAAAACCTATAATTATTACAATCGCAAATGTTATCAGTATGCATATTTTTATAGGAGTTAAGCTTTTAAAGAATTTTATGAGAATATCAATTATTTTTTTTATCTTTCGCTCGAGTTTGTCTAAAAATTTATTTGAGTTATCATTTGTTACCTGCTGTGGTTGTATAATAATTTCTGTTTCACTTTCTGGCTGAGAAGTATCATTTTGATAATAATCAAAATTCTGTTCATCTGCATAGCTATTTTGTATACCGTTCTGTAAAATCACAAAATCCGTAACCGGCTCTTTACAATTAGGACAATATGCACCATGCAATGGAATCAGTGTGTTACATTTTTTACAATTCATAAATCCTCCCACAATATTATTTGAAACCCTTTACTTATATAACCTTTTGCCCAAAACCTAATTGACCAATATAACGGTCAATTACTTACTTCATAATATCATAAAATAATTATTATTACAATTATTTTATTTTTGGGAGAATTTAATGGAACAAAAGTTAAGACGTGATTTAAATATGGGTATAAACTTAAAACGATTAAGAATTGTTAATAAACTTTCTCAAGAGAAGCTTTGTGCTAAATTGCAACGTGCTGGATGCGATATTGGCAGAAGCACTTATGCTAAATATGAATATGGTGAGCTAAATATTCCAATAAGCATTGTTGTAGAATTACGCAAAATCTATGGTTGTAGTTATGATGAATTTTTCGCTGGATTTTAACTTTCACCTCGGCAGTGCTAACTACCGAGCAAACAAGCTAAAAGAGCGCAAAGTGCGAATGGTTTAGGTTTGAATTTTAAAACCTCAATTATTTTATACTCACATTAAAACGACCTCCCATCTGTTAGATTTAATCCGACAGATGGGAGGTCTTTTTTAATTGTATACTGTTAAATTTTATTTATTCAACATCCTGAAGAGCATCATAACCCTGCTCGCCAGTTCTAACTTTTATAACGTTCTCAACATCATAGATAAATATTTTACCATCGCCGATGTTTCCTGTGTATAACGCTTTTTTAACTGTATCTACAACAGTTTGTACTGGCACTTTGCAGACAACAACCTCAACTTTGATTTTTGGTAGAAGTGTTGTTTCAAGCGGTGTACCACGGTATAGCTCTGTAACACCTTTTTGTATTCCACAACCGAGAACTTCTGTTACAGTCATACCTGTTATCTCTATGCTGTCAAGCGCTGATTTTAGAAGTTCAAACCTGTTGCGTTTTGTTATGATAACTACTTTAGTCATTTTAGCACCTGCTTTTGAGTTATCAACTACTGGTATAGCAACATCTACAGCCGCCACTTCGAGCGCCTCTTCTACTTCTGGTTTTGCAACAAAGTTTGCACCGTGAGTTACAGGCACAAAGTCTGCATAACTGCTTACAAGTCCATGCTCTTCTATATCGAGTCCAGCTTGCTCTTCCGCCCTTGTTACTCTTATACCGATTGTCTTTTTAAGAACTGTAAATACAATTGTCATGGTAACAGCAACCCAAGCAATAACCGCTCCAACACCTATAAGCTGAACTATCAGATAGTCAAATCCACCGCCGTAAGCAAGACCGCCTTCGAGCGCAAACACACCGACGAGTATTGTACCAACAGCACCGCACATTCCATGTACGCCAACAGCACCAACTGGGTCATCAATTTTTAGTATCTTCTCAACAAACTCAATTCCAAATACTACTACAAATGCAGAGATTAAACCTATAAAGAATGCACCTGTAGGTGAAACCACATCACAACCAGCAGTTATTCCAACAAGTCCTGCGAGCGCGCCATTGAGTGTCATCGATACGTCTGGTTTTTTGTATCTTATCCATGTTATTATCATAACAGCTGCTGCAGCTGCCGCCGCCGCTATGTTTGTTGTCATAAATATGTTAGCCGCTGACTCTATAGCGCCATCTGTCATTGAAACAGTTGAACCACCGTTGAATCCAAACCAGCAGAACCAAAGAATAAATACGCCAAGAGCACCAAGTGTTAAACTGTGACCAGGTATTGCTCGCACCTTTCCGCTTTTGCTGAATTTTCCAATACGAGGGCCAATTATCTTAGCTCCTACAAGTGCCGCAACACCACCTACCATATGAACTGCTGTTGATCCTGCAAAATCGTGGAAGCCCATCTGTGATAGCCAGCCGCCTCCCCATATCCAGTGACCTGAAATTGGGTAAACAACCGCACTTATTATAATACTGTAGATACAGTAGGTCGAGAATTTTGTTCTTTCAGCCATCGCACCTGAAACAATAGTTGCCGCTGTGGCACAGAATACAGTTTGGAATATAATAAATGCCGCCGATGGAATAGACGAGCCATAATCACCTTGTATGAAAAAATCAAGACCGCCAATAAAAGCGCCATCGCCTCCAAACATAAGCCCAAAACCTATAAACCAGAACATAACGCTACCAAGTGAGAAGTCCATAAGGTTTTTCATGATGATGTTACCGGCATTCTTCGCCCTTGTAAATCCTGTCTCTACCATTGCAAACCCCGCCTGCATAAAGAAGACGAGCGCCGCCCCGAGTAACGTCCAAATTGTGTCTACTGCTGAAAACATATTAAATACCTCCTAAAAAAATGTTGGCGCGTATGGACTTTGAATAAATTCAAAACCATACACGCCATTGTGTAAAAATAAATGAAAAGAACATTATTTCATTATTTTTTTAATTAAACTCCGCTTCGCTTTTATTACTTGCTCTCACCACTACAGCGGCAACCGAAAACGGAATATTTTTACTAATTATAACAAAAATTAATCAACACTGTATAACAGCTCTGAGTAGTATGGGAAATACCAGTGTTTTTTAGCTATCACTGTCTCAAGTTCGTCAACCGAAAGTCTTATCTCATTCATACAGTGTGCTACCTTACTGCGATAGAACTTTGCATGCTCTAGAGAATCTTCAATTGATTTAACTTTGAGAAGATTGCTTGAAAGTCTGTCTGTGCTGTCTACTAATGAAGCAGTTATGCGTGAGATTTTATTTATAAGAGCTTTTTCTGCTGTTACATCAAATCCAGCACTCTCTTTGCTTGTATAGAGCTTCATAAGATCATTTTGATATGCATAAGAAGAATGTGTGATATATTTATTTACTAAGTCAACCATTGTAAGCGCTTCTATATGGACAGTTTTACAGTAGTTTTCAAGAAGAATTTCGTATCTCGAAATTATTTCTGTTTCGGTAAATACTCCCTGGCGGACAAACATATCTATATTCTTTTTATCAATAAATCTTGGAAGCGCATCTACAGTTGTCATAAGATTTGATAGACCTCTGCGTTTTGCTTCTTCAACCCACTCATCAGAGTAGTTGTTGCCGTTAAATATTATTCTATCGTGTTCATTAATAGTTTTTGCAATTAGCTCTTTTAGTGCTGTGTTAAAGTCTTTCGCCCCTTCAAGAGTGTTTGCAAATCCTTCTAACACATCTGCAACAGCTGCATTTAGTACAATATTTGGTCCAGATATCGAGAAAGCCGAGCCGAGCATTCTAAACTCAAACTTATTCCCTGTAAATGCAAAAGGAGATGTACGGTTTCTATCTGTTGTATCTCTTCTAAAGTGCGGTAGTACGCTCGCACCTATCTGCATTTCAACTTTACCTTTATCCTCGTAGTCATTACCGCCTTTTAGAGCGTCGAGTATATCGGTGAGCTCATCACCAAGGAAGATTGAAACTATTGCCGGAGGTGCTTCATTTGCACCAAGGCGATGATCATTCCCAGCAGAAGCTACCGAAATACGAAGCATATCTTGATAGATATCAACAGCTTTCACAACAGCTGATAGGAATAGCAAAAACTGTGCATTTTCGTGTGGAGTTTCTCCTGGCTCTAACAGGTTTGTTCCTGTGTCGGTTGAAATGGACCAGTTGTTGTGTTTACCGCTTCCATTAACACCTGCAAAAGGTTTTTCATGGAGTAAACAAACAAGATCATGCTTATTTGCAATGCTCTTCATAAGCTCCATTGTTAGCTGATTGTGGTCAGTCGCTATATTTGTTGTTGTAAAGATAGGTGCAAATTCGTGCTGAGCAGGAGCCACTTCATTGTGCTTTGTCTTTGCAAAAATACCAAGCTTCCAGAGCTCCTCATCGAGCTCTTTCATATAAGCTGAAACCCTCGACTTTAAACTACCAAAATAGTGGTCATCCATCTCCTGACCTTTAGCAGGTCTTGCTCCGAAAAGTGTTCTGCCACAACTTATAAGGTCGGGGCGCTTTTTATACATCTCTTTATCAACAAGGAAATACTCTTGCTCTGGTCCTACTGTTGTATTAACTCTTTTTGCCTTGTCATTGCCAAACAGACGGAGCACTCGCATAGCCTGCTTGTCGATAGCTTCCATCGAGCGCAATAGAGGAGTCTTTTTATCGAGCGCCTCACCACTATATGAGCAGAATGCAGTTGGTATGCAGAGTGTTTCATCCTTTATAAATGCATAAGATGTTGTATCCCAAACTGTATAACCTCTCGCCTCAAATGTTACACGAAGACCACCTGATGGAAAACTCGAAGCGTCTGGCTCACCTTTGATAAGCTCTTTACCTGTAAGCTCCATTATAATACTACCATCATCAGTTGGAGATATAAAGCTATCGTGCTTTTCAGCTGTTATACCGGTCATCGGCTGGAACCAGTGGGTAAAGTGTGTGGCACCTTTTTCAAGCGCCCAGTTTTTCATAGCATTAGCAACTACGTTTGCAATGTCAGCATCTAAATGCTTGCCCATTGCCATAGTTCTTTTGAGCGTCTTATATACATCTTTTGGAAGTCTTGCCCTCATCACCTTATCGTTGAATACTAAACTTCCGAATAAATTTGGAACATCTTTCATAATACTAACTCCTTGCATTATATTATAGTAGTGTTATACCGCTGGACTCACAACTCGAAACAGTCGCTTTATCCCAGTATGAAACTTGAACTTCACCTATGTGCGCTTTTTCAAGCAACAACATACAACATCTCGATTGACCGATACCGCCACCCATTGTGAGTGGTAGCTCCCCTGCGAGCAGAGCTTTGTGGAATGGTAAATCGCGGCGCTCTTCGCATCCAGCTTTTTTCAGCTGCTGCGCAAGCGACACTTCATCAACACGAATTCCCATAGACGAAATTTCAAATGCACATCCTAGCACATCGCTCCAGAAAACAATATCTCCGTTTAACGCCCAGTCGTCGTAGTCCGGGGCTCTTCCGTCGTGCTTAATGCCGTCTTTTAGCTTATCGCCAATCTGCATAATGAATGCTGTTTTATGCTCTTTGAGGTATGCATCTTCCCTCTCTTTAGGTGTAAGCGTTGGATAGATATCCAAAAGCTCCCCAGTGGTTACAAACTTAACATCTCTTGAAAGTGTTGTTTTGAGTTCTGGATGAGCTGCTTTTACAACATCTTGTGTATCACAGATAGCATCTACTATCTTTACTACAGTTGCTTTGAGCTCCTCTACTGTTCTAATCTCGCGGCTAATAACCTTCTCCCAGTCCCACTGATCAACATATATAGAATGGAGATTATCCATCTCCTCATCACGTCTTATGGCGTTCATGTCGGTGTAGAGTCCTTCCCCGACTTTAAAGTCATATTTGTGAAGTGCCATTCTTTTCCATTTTGCAAGTGAGTGAACTATCTGCAGTTCCTCCCCTGTTTCCAAAACATCAAATGCAACTGCACGTTCCACTCCGTTGAGATCATCGTTAAGACCAGTTGTCGGTAAAACAAAAAGTGGTGCCGATACTCTTGCTAAATTGAGTTTTGTCGAAAGATTATCTTCAAAGCTCCTCTTCAACATGCCAATAGCTTTTTGCGTTTCATAAACCGACAGTGCCGATTTATAACCTTCAACTGTTTTTGTAATACTCATAACTTTTTTCTCCTCTCAATTTTGAAAACAACTTGCTTGTTAAAAACAAAAAAAGACACTGCAAGCTAATAAAGCTCACAGCGCCTTTGCTGTCTATGCTTTGCAGTATATCACAGCCTCATTTCATTGTCAACATTTTTTTTAATATTTTTTTGTTGACATTTACATTTCAGAGGTTTATAATAAATACCGAGAACAACGGCGTTCATCATCAGATAACGTGTCAGCAGACACCTAACCTCTGATTGATGACCGCTTTTTTATTTTTTATATTGAAAAAGACAAAAAATAATAATACTATATTTATATCTACATTATAAAGAAAGGTCAATTGATATGAACACTACTAATAAAGAGATACTAAACTTCGCAGCAGATAACGATGTTAAATTTATAAGGCTTAGCTTTTGTTGCCCATTTGGCTTTCATAAAAACATCTCTATACTAAGTGAAGAGCTTGAAGATGCATTTGAAAAAGGGGTTTCATTCGATGG
Source organism: uncultured Oscillospiraceae bacterium (assembly GCA_964370465.1). GTDB lineage: Bacteria > Bacillota > Clostridia > Oscillospirales > Ruminococcaceae > CAYJGN01. Next base: position 17,833 of record CAYJJJ010000004.1, on the reverse strand, counting down.
ATTTGCAATAGAGGGATTCGAAGGAACAAAGCAATGCGAACTAAGACTATTCCCTATCGCCACAACTCTGACTGTTCTACCTTGGCGACCAGATCCCGGCAGAGTTATTCGCTTTTACTGTGATATTAAAACACCTGATGGAAAGCGATATGATAGAGATAGCAGATATATTTTAGAAAAGGTGCTTGCACAGGCGGCAGATATGGGTTACAGATGCAAAATTGGCGCTGACTGTGAGTTTTATCTTTTCAAAACAGATGAAAACGGCGAGCCCACTTATGAAACGCTTGATAACGGCGGATATCTCGATATCGCACCACTCGATAAGGGTGAAAATATCAGAAGAGAAATCTGCTTAACACTTGAGGAGATGGGACTTCACCCCGAAACATCATATCACGAAAAAGGTCCTGGTCAAAATGAAATAGATTTCAAATACAGAGATGCTTTGCAGTCTGCTGACAATTTCTTGACTTTCAAGTCGGTAGTAAAAGCTATTGCAGCGAGAAACGGCCTTTTTGCTTCATTTATGCCCAAACCATTACCCGATAAAGACGGAAGTGGTATGCATATTAATCTTTCACTTAATAAAGGCGGAGAAAATATATTCTCAGAAAACTCGGCAGTTGCAGAGAGCTTTATAGCTGGCATTATGTCAAAAATTGAAGAGATTACAGCTTTTTTAAATCCAAATATAAACTCATATGATCGCTTTGGCGAGATGTTTGCACCGTCAGACATCTGTTGGTCTGAGAATAACACACTTCAGCTTTTAACAACGCCAAAAATCGACAACAAACGCACACGGGTAACACTTCGCTCCCCGGACCCTACAGTAAATCCATATATAGCGTATGCACTTATAATTGCATCAGGGCTTTACGGAATTGAAAATAACCTCACCTTAGATGAAAAGACAAACTATGATTCACCAATTGAGAATAATTTCAAAAAGCTTCCAAGCGACTTGAAGACAGCACTCGAAGTAGCTTCAAAATCAGAATTTGTTTCATCGGTAGTGGGTGAGAGTTTCCTTGCTGATTATCTCGATAAGAAGCGCAATGAGATTGTTCGTTTTGAAAGCAATCTTGATAACTGCGAATTTTCAGAACTCAACTATTTCCGTCAGTTTTAAATTTAAAATAATTTACGGAGGAGGTGGCATATATCGAAACGGGACTAATTGTATCAAGTGTATCAAAAGCAACTGATTTTATAAAACAACAACTGAGCGAATTTTCTTTGGAACGAATAGTAATTGCTACCTCTGTTTCAGAGGCTCGGCGAAAACTAAATGAACAGGAATTTGATATAGTAATAATTAACTTTCCACTAAAAGATGAAACTGGTGAGCGGCTCTCTATAGACATCACATCAAAACACAAAAGCCAAGTTATTTTACTTGTAAATAATGATTACTACGACGAAGTATCACGCAAAGTCGAGGATTTTGGTGTCATAACTGTTTCAAAACCACTTAACAGAAATATATTTTGGTTTTCACTAAAACTCGCAAAAGCTTCATTTAATAGGCTATCAATTATGGAAAAAGAAAACGCAAAACTTATTTCTACAATTGAAGATATAAAAATTATCGATAGGGCGAAACATCTGCTTATTTCATATTTGAGTATGAGCGAAGAAGACGCTCACAGACATATTGAAAAACAAGCAATGGACGGCAGAATTACACGTCGGGCAGTTGCTGAGGGAATACTAAAAATTTATGAAGATAGGTGATGATTGCAATGAAATTAAAATTCACAAAGATGCACGGATGTAAAAACGATTATATATATTTCAACCTCTTTAATAACTTTGCAACCGAATCTCTCCCCTTCCCAACCCCACAGGATATTGCAATTAAGCTATCAGATAGAAATAGCGGTATAGGTGGCGATGGGATAGTGCTTATTGCTCCATCTGATATAGCAGACGCTAAAATGCGAATGTTTAATATCGATGGTAGCGAGGGTAAGATGTGCGGAAACGCTATACGTTGCGTTGCAAAGTATCTATATGAAAATGATATAGCTAAAAAAGATATCCTAAAAATCGAAACGCTAAGTGGTATAAAAACTCTTAAGCTTTTTATAGAAAACGATATTGTTAAGTCTGTATGTGTCGATATGGGGGCCGCAATTTTCGACCCTGCATTAATACCGGTAAAATTAGATGGCGATGAAATATTAGACAGAGAGGTTACTATAGATGGCACTACTCACAAAATCACCTGTGTTTCTATGGGAAACCCACATGCTGTGATTTTTGGTTTTGAGGAAATAAAGGATTTTTCAACTATCGATGTCGAGGGTTTAGGAAAGCCTATTGAGAATGCCGATATATTTCCCGAAAAAACAAACGTAGAGTTTATTCAAATTGTTTCTAAAACAAAGTTACTAATGAGAGTTTGGGAGAGAGGTAGCGGCGAGACTATGGCATGCGGTACTGGTGCTTGTGCAGCTGTATGCGCGGCTGTGAAACTCGGGTTTTGCGAAAAAGATACCGATATCACCGTTTCACTTTTAGGTGGTGAGCTCACGATTAAATGCACAGATAAAGCAGTATTTATGACCGGTGAATGTGAAAAAGTTTTCGATGGAGAGGTTATTATATGACAAAATTTATTTTTGTAACAGGTGGAGTTGTTTCAGGGCTTGGCAAGGGCATAACAGCGGCAAGCCTTGGCAGACTTTTAAAACAACGTGGCTTTAAAATAGCGGCGCAAAAACTTGATCCGTATATGAACGTTGACCCTGGTACCATGAGTCCATACCAACATGGTGAAGTTTATGTTACCGATGATGGCGCTGAAACAGACCTCGACCTCGGTCACTACGAGCGGTTTATTGATGAAAATCTGACAAAACACTCAAATCTAACCTCTGGCAGAGTTTACCACAATGTTATAACAAGAGAGCGACAGGGCGGATACCTTGGAAAAACAGTTCAGGTAATCCCACACATAACAAATGAAATCAAGCAGTTTATCTATGACAATGCAAAATATAGCGGCGCAGATGTAGTGATAACCGAAATCGGAGGCACTTCGGGAGATATTGAGTGCCAACCATTTTTAGAAGCGATAAGACAGCTCTCACTCGAAGTTGGCAGTGATAATTGTCTGTTCATACATGTTACATTTGTCCCCTACCTAAAATGGAGCGGCGAGCATAAATCGAAACCAACTCAACACTCAGTTAAAGAGCTACGTTCAATAGGTATCTCCCCCAATATAATTATAACAAGGGCTGATGAGGCGATAGATGAAGACACCCTTGAAAAGCTATCGATGTTTTGTAATGTCAAGCGGGATTGCGTTATAGAAAATGCAACGATGCCACACCTCTATCAAGCGCCTTTGATGCTTCATGAAAGAGGTCTTGATGAGATAGTTTGTCGAGAACTTAAACTCGAAGCTAAACCTTGCGATTTAACTGAATGGAAACTAATGCTTAAAAAAATCGATGATAGGGATAAAAAGATTACTATCGCTATTGTCGGCAAATATGTCCAGCTTCATGATGCATATCTTTCAGTTTCAGAAGCGCTTCAACATGCTGGTTACAACGAAGGCTCTGAGATAGCAATCGAATGGATAGACAGCGAACTTGTGACCGAAGAAAGCGCGCCGAAACTCTTTGCAAATATCGATGGAATGATAATTCCAGGTGGATTTGGCGACAGAGGCATCGAAGGGAAAATAAACGCCTGCAAGTACGCAAGAGAGAACGATATACCTTTCCTTGGAATTTGTCTTGGTATGCAGATTGCTGTAATAGAATTTGCAAGAAATGTTTGCAAACTCGAGAGTGCAAACTCAAAAGAGTTTGATGAAAATACGCCCCACCCTGTTGTCCATATTATGGATAGTCAGATAAATGTAACTGATAAGGGGGGCACAATGCGTCTTGGCTCATACCCTTGCAAGACAGTTTATAGCACAAAACTACAAACGCTATACAATAGCAAGCTGATTGATGAGAGGCATCGTCACCGATTTGAGTTTAACAACTATTATCGTGAGATAATGGAGATGAGAGGACTCAAAATCAGCGGTTACTCCCCCGATGAAACTCTTGTTGAGGCGGTTGAAAACAGCAGTTGCAGATATTTTGTTGCAGTGCAGTTCCACCCTGAGTTTAAGAGCAGACCAAATAAAGCCCATCCGCTTTTCTTAGGACTTGTGCAGGCGGCACTGGGAAAAAGAGGTGATATATGAAACTTAATAAAAACTATAAAAACTTAGAACAAAGCTATCTTTTTTCAAATATTGCAAAGAAAGTTGCAGATTTTAAGGAAAACAACCCAAAAAGTGATATAATAAGACTTGGAATAGGTGATGTTACCCTTCCGTTGCCGAAAGCATCAATTGAAGCTATGCAAAAGGCAGTTTTAGAGATGAGCGATAGCAGCACCTTTAAAGGGTACGGCGAAGAACAAGGATACGGCTTCCTTCGTGAAGCAATCTCGCGGTATTACAGTGAAAAAGGCGTAAATGTTGGAATTGATGAGATATTCATAAGCGACGGCGCAAAAAGTGATATTGGAAATATCCTCGATATCTTTGATAAAGATAATGTTGTTATGATTCCAAATCCTGTCTACCCTGTTTATATCGATACAAATATTATGGCTGGCAGAGAGATTATTTTGATAGAGGGAAATAGCGAAAACAACTTCCTTCCGATGCCAAACCCCGATATTCACGCAGATATTATCTATCTATGCTCACCAAACAACCCAACAGGTGCTGTATACAGCAAAGAGCAACTTAAAGTATGGGTTGACTACGCGCTAAAAGAAAAAGCTATAATCCTCTTTGACAGTGCATATGAAGCTTTTATCACCGATAAAAGCCTTCCAACAACAATTTATGAAATATGCGGTGCAAACAAATGCGCAATTGAATTTTGTTCACTTTCAAAGACGGCCGGTTTCACAGGCACCCGATGCGGATATACAGTTGTTCCAAAAGCTATCGAGTCCGATGGAGATAGTTTAAACAGCTTCTGGCTTCGTCGCCAGACAACGAAATTCAACGGTGTGCCGTATATAATACAGCGTGGAGCGCAGGCTATTTTCTCAGAGATAGGACGTGCGCAGATATCTGAAAACATCAAATACTATCTCGAGAATGCGCAGATTATCATGGAAGCTTTTACAAAGCAAAATATAAGCTTCACTGGTGGAGAAAATTCCCCGTATATCTGGCTTTCGTGTCCAGAGGGAATGAGCTCTTGGGAATATTTTGATTTACTTCTCAACGAGTACAATATAGTTGGAACTCCAGGAAGCGGTTTTGGAACCGCAGGCGAAGGATACTTTAGACTTACGGCATTTGGCGATAGGGAAAATATAATCAAAGCTACCAATCGCCTTAAAAAATAAACAATAATTAGTTAGGAGAGAGAAAAATGAAGTACTGTACTAAATGCACAATGCCAGACACAAGACCCGGAATTAAATTTGACGAGAATGGTGTATGCACCGCATGCAACCACTACGACGACAGAAAAAATATTAATTGGGATAAGAGATTTGAGGAGTTCAAAGCCCTATGCGATAAATACAGAGGTTGCAACGGCCCTGGTGGTTATGATTGTGCTGTTGCTATTTCAGGCGGTAAAGATAGCCATTTCCAAGTTTACATGCTAAAGGAAGTTATGGGAATGAACCCAATACTCTTCTCCGTTGAAGACAACTTCCCAATGACCGATGCAGGTATTCACAACTTAAAAAATATAAGTGAAGAATTTGGCTGTACTATTATTAGCTGCAAACCTAATATAAAAGTTCAGAAAATTCTAATGAAGAAGTTTTTCGAGAAATACGGTAAACCAACATGGTTCGTCGACAGACTTATCTACACCTTCCCGCTCCACATGGCGCTAAAATTCAACACACCGATGCTCTGCTACGGTGAGAACGTAAGCTATGAGTATGGCGGCGGCACAGATGAAGAAACCTACTCTGCAAAAGAGCAGATAAACAACGGCGTTGCAGTTGGAATCGATACAAAAGAGCTTATTGGCGATGGTGTTACTGAGAATGATTTAAGCCTAACTATAGCTCCAACAGCAGGTGAGCTTGCAAAGCTCGATCCGTTTTATCTATCGTACTTCATAGAGTGGAACAGCTATAAAAACTACAACTTCGCAAAGAGCCGTGGTTTCCACGATTTAACACACGAATGGGATAGAAAGCACCATGTTGAGATGTTTGACCAGATAGATAGCAGAGCTTATCTTGTTCACTCATGGCTAAAATACCCGAAATTCGGCCATGCCGCAGCTACCGACTATACAGCAAGAACTATCCGCTATGGCATGATGACAAGAGAAGAGGCAGTAAAACTTATAAATGAGCGCGATGGCTCACTTGACCCATATTGTGTGCGTGACTTCTGCGAGTTCTGTGGATATTCAGAGAGCGAGTTCTACGCTATTCTCGATAAATTCTACAACACCGATATCTTCTATAAGGACGATAAAGGTAAGTGGATGCTAAAAGACCCACTTAAATAGAGGTTTTTCAGATAAATTCAAACTCTATTACCTTCAACTTTCAGTTTAACTCAATAATAGTCTAAAAGAAAACACCGCTTGCGGTGTTTTCTTTATCTTTACGCCAAAAAAGGTTGTTATTTTAAATAACAACCTTTTTACTATTAAGATACAATATGCTTAATACTCAAGCAAAAATTCGTCAACTTCTTTTGCACACTTTATACCGTCGGCAACCGCCCAAACTACAAGCGACTGTCCCCTTTTCATATCGCCGCAACAAAAGACATTCTCTTTATCAGTTTTGAACGATATTTCGTCTTTTTCTGGGACTTTAATGCCGTCTGCACAATATTCTTCATAGCCAGTAAAACCTGCCGCTATAAGCAGTAAATCGCAGTCATAATGCTTCTCTGTACCCTCTATTTCAGATAGCTTTCCGCCTTTAAACAAAACTTCAACAGTTAAAACTCCTGTTATTTTTCCATCGGTTTGCTCAATTTCTTTTATCGTTGTGCTATAAACTCTGGGGTCACTGCCAAAAACTTCAATAGCTTCCTCCTGACCATAATCAGTAAGTGACACTTTCGGCCACTCCGGCCATGGATTGTTATCCGCTCGAGTTCCTGGTAATTTTGGCATCATCTCAATCTGTACTACCGATTTCGCCCCATGTCGAACAACTGTTCCAACGCAGTCATTTCCAGTATCTCCACCACCGAGAACTACGACATTTTTACCCTCTGCGGTTAAATACTCCCCATCTTTAAGACCAGTTTCTATAAGACTTTTTGTTGTGCTCGAAAGAAAATCAACAGCAAAATATATACCGTCAGATTCTCTGTTTGCAAGGGTTACGTCCCTTGCTTTTTTCGCGCCACACGCAAGGACTACCGCATCAAAATCATTTTCGAGGCTTTCGAGTTTTAGATTTTTCCCAAAATCCATATTCGGGATAAATGTTATACCCTCTTGCTCCATAAGGTCAATTCTTCTTTGCACAATCTTTTTATCGAGCTTCATATTTGGTATGCCATACATCAAAAGGCCACCAAATCTATCATCTCTCTCGAAAACTGTTACATTATGCCCGCGCTTATTTAGTCTGTCGGCAACTGCAAGACCAGCAGGACCTGACCCAATTACTGCGATTTTTTTATCGCTTCTCACTTTTGGTATTTTCGGAGTCATAAGCCCTTGCTTAAACCCCTCTTCAATCAAGTAGAGCTCATTATCCCTAATTGTGACAGCGTCGCCCTCCATACCATTTATACAAGCTTTTTCACAAAGTGCCGGGCAGACTCTACCCGTAAACTCTGGAAAACAGCTCGTTTTTAAAAGTCTTGCAAGGCCATGAGCGAAGTTTCCGTTAAAAATCTCATCATTCCACTCAGGGATAAGATTGTTTAGCGGACATCCAGTAACCATACCAGACAGCTTAAGTGCAGAACCGCAGAAAGGCACACCGCAGTTCATACATCTGCCACCTTGACGTCGTCGCTGCTCTTCGTTATTTATATTGTAGAATTCATCAAAATTTGAAATGCGCTCACTTGCGGTGATACGAACATTCCCGACTCTCTCAAAATCCATAAAACCTGTTGGTTTCCCCATAATAATACCTCCTACCCTTTTAATGAAGCAGAAAACGCTTCCATTCTCGCCTCTTCGTCCGACATACCACTCTCTTTAAACTTTTCAATTCTCGAGAGCATTGCCTTGTAATCATTCGGAACTATCTTTTTAAAATAAGGCAGATGTTTATCAAAACTATCGAGGATTCTCTTTGCAAGCGGTGAATTTGTCTGCTCATAATGTATCTTTATAAGACTTTGGAGCTCTTCGCTATCCGCCCTCTCCTCAACTTCATACATTGTCACAAACTCTTTGTTGAGCTTTAGATACAACTCGTGTTTTAAATCAAGGACATAAGCAATACCGCCGCTCATTCCAGCTGCGAAGTTTTTTCCAGTCTCGCCGAGAATAACTGCACGACCACCAGTCATATATTCAAGACCGTGGTCACCACAACCCTCAACTACCGCTGTAGCACCAGAGTTTCGCACCATAAACCGCTCGCCTGCAATACCGTTAATATAGCTCTCACCAGATGTTGCACCATAGAAAGCAACGTTTCCGATTATTATATTATCCTCTGCTTCAAACTTACTATCTTTTGGTGGCACAACTATAATCTTTCCGCCTGAGAGCCCTTTACCCATATAATCGTTTACATCTCCCTCGATTTTGAGCGTCAACCCTTTTGGAATAAACGCACCAAACGACTGTCCAACACCGCCCTTGCAATTGACTGTGAAAGTATCATCGGGTAGTGTGTTTTTATGTTTTTTAGTAATTTCTGAGCCGAGAATTGTTCCAAGCGTTCTATCAATACTTGAAACCTCGATATCTTCTGTATGCTTTTTGCCGTTCTCGATAGATTTTTTAAACCTTTTTAAAAGCTCTCTCTCATCGATTGTTTCAGAAAGTTTAAAGTCAAACAGCTTTACAGGATTAAACATCTTTTCTTCTGCCCCCGCATACTCTCTCGATATAATTTTTGACATATCGACAAGCTCTGCCCTTTTTGTAACTTTCTTTTCCTTAACCTTTATAAGGTTTGTGTTGCCAACAAGCTCATTTACAGTGCGAACGCCGAGTTTCGCCATTATTTCACGGAGTTCTTCCGCTATATACCTCATAAAGTTTATAACATGTTCTGGTTTGCCACGAAAACGTGCTCTTAGTTTTTCGTTTTGTGTTGCTATTCCGACAGGGCAAGTATCGAGATTGCAGACCCTCATCATCATACAACCCATTGAAACAAGCGGTGCAGTTGCAAATCCAAACTCCTCAGCACCGAGAATAGCAGCTATCGCAACATCGCGCCCACTCATAAGCTTACCGTCTGTTTCAAGGACAACGCTCTGTCGCAGACCGTTTTGAATAAGCGTTTGGTGCGCCTCGGCAAGACCAAGTTCCCAAGGAAGACCCGCATCCAGAATTGAGCTTATCGGTGCAGCACCTGTACCACCGTCAAAACCTGATATCAATATGACAGATGCACCAGCTTTCGCAACACCTGCCGCAATTGTTCCAACACCCGCTTCTGAAACAAGCTTCACTGAAATACGAGCCGCTCTGTTTGCATTCTTTAGGTCATAGATAAGCTGGGCTAAATCCTCAATTGAATAGATATCGTGGTGCGGTGGCGGTGAAATAAGCGAAACACCTGGGGTTGAGTGCCTTGTTTTTGCTATCCAAGGGTATACTTTTCCACCGGGCAGATGTCCGCCCTCACCTGGTTTTGCCCCTTGCGCCATCTTAATTTGAATTTCAGACGCACTGAGCAGATACTCGCCCGTAACACCAAAGCGCCCTGAGGCTACCTGTTTTATAGCGCTATTCCTCTCGGTGTAAAGCCTATCTACTTCCTCCCCTCCCTCGCCGGAATTTGATTTTCCGCCAAGGGTGTTCATAGCTATTGCCATACATTCATGTGCCTCTTTTGAAATAGACCCATAAGACATAGCTCCTGTCTTGAATCGCTTAACAATTGCATCTACCGACTCAACCTCATCGATTGAAATAGCTTCTCTACCATCAAAGTCAAACGCTAAAAGCCCTCTTAAAGTGTGTGGTTTATGCTCATCATCGACCATCGCAGTATACTCTTTAAATCTGCTATAGTCGCTATTTCGCACAGCTTGTTGCATAGCTATTATTATAGATGGATTATATAGATGGTCTTCTTTATCTTCACCAGAGCGCAGCTTTAAGAATCCTGTACTGTCAAGCGTGCTATCGATAGTGAGGCCCAGCGGGTCGAATGCGCTCGCATGGCGAAACTCAACTCCCTGCTCTATTTCCGCAAGTCCAATGCCAGAAACTCTTGAAACGGTATTAGTAAAGTACTTATCAACTACCTCTTTATTTATACCAACAGCCTCAAAAATCTGCGCTGACTGATATGACTGTAATGCTGAAATACCCATTTTTGCTGAAACTTTAACTATACCGTGCAAAACTGCGTGGTTATAATCTTCAATTGCTCTGTATAAGTCTTTGTCGAGAATTTTGTTTTCTATTAAGTCAGCTATACACTCATGCGCAAGGTATGGGTGAATTGCACGTGCACCATATCCGAGAAGGGTTGAAAACTGATGTACATCACGGGGCTCTGCGCTCTCGAGAACTATCGATATCGCTGTGCGTCTTTTTGTCTTAATTAGATACTGCTCCATCGCAGAAACTGCAAGTAGCGAGGGAATTGCAACATGGTTCTCATCCACTCCCCTATCTGATAAAACTATTATATTTGCGCCTTTTTTATAAGCCTTGTCGCACTTGACAAACAACTGCTCAAGAGCATTTTCAAGTGAAGTGTTTTTATAGTAACATAGCGAAACCGTCTTTGTTACAAATCCATCTTTATTTAAATTTTTAATTTTTATAAGGTCAGTACCTGTTAAAATCGGGTTGTGCACCTCAAGCACAGTACAGTTTGACGCACTGTCGCAAAGCAGGTTGCCATCTGAGCCGATATATACTGTTGTATCAGTGACTATCTCCTCACGAAGCGAGTCTATCGGCGGATTTGTGACCTGTGCAAAAAGCTGTTTGAAATATCTAAAAAGCGGCTGATGCTTTTCAGATAAAACAGCGAGTGGAATATCAGTACCCATTGCGGCAGTCGCTTCAAGGCCATTTCTTGCCATCGGCAAAATTATACTCTTAACATCTTCATAGGTATATCCAAAAACTTTATAGAGCTTATCGCGCATCTCCGGTGAGCTTGTTTCAACCTGTTTGTTTGGGAGTTCTATACTTTTAAGCTTTAATAGATTTCTATCGAGCCACTCACCATATGGATTTGCAGTTGCGTATTTATTTTTGCATTCTTCATCGGAAATAATTCTGCCCTCTTTTGTATCAACAAGCAGCATCTTGCCCGGTTTTAGACGTGATTTCTTCACGATTTTCTCAGCAGGTATATCTAATACGCCTACCTCTGATGATAGAATTAGCGTATTATCATCAGTTATATAGTATCTCGAAGGACGAAGACCGTTTCTATCAAGCACAGCGCCCATGATGTCGCCATCTGAAAAGAGAATAGCAGCAGGGCCGTCCCATGGTTCCATCATCGTTGCGTAGTAATGGAAGAAATCCTTTTTTGCTCGGCTCATATATGGGTCGTTTTTCCATGGCTCTGGAATAGTCGTCATAACTGCAAGAGGCAAATCCATACCGTTGAGATATAAAAACTCCAAAGTGTTATCGAGCATTGCAGAATCGCTTCCCTCGTTATCGATAACAGGTAAAACCTTACTAATATCGTCACCCAAAAGCTCAGAGGACAGTGTTTCCTCACGGGCATGCATCCTATCAGCATTTCCCCTAATTGTGTTTATCTCACCGTTGTGGAGTATCACCCTGTTCGGATGAGCTCTCTCCCAACTTGGGTTTGTATTTGTTGAAAACCTTGAGTGTACCATTGCAATTGCAGACTTGTAATCAGTGCTTTGCAGATCATGATAAAACAAGCGCAGTTGTTCTACTAAAAACATACCTTTATAAACTATCGTCCTCGATGAAAGACTTGCAATATATGTGTCATTTGAGCTGTGCTCAAACTCACGACGAATAACATAGAGCTTTCTATCAAAGTCTATCCCTTTGTTTATGTCACTTGGTCTTTTAATAAAACATTGCTCGATTGTAGGCATCTGGTCGAATGCTTTTTTTCCAAGTATCTCTGGGCTTACAGGCACTTTTCTCCACCCTAAAAACTCCACTCCCTCTTTATCTGCAATTATCTCAAACATCTTCTTTGCTTGTTTGCGAGAAAGATTGTTTTGAGGCAGAAAAAACATACCGACACCATAGTCGCCAGCATCCCCTATCTCAAAGCCAAGTTTCTGCTTTTTGAAAAAGTTATGGGAAATCTGAAGGAGTATGCCAACACCGTCGCCCACTTCTCCCTGCGCATCTTTTCCAGCCCTGTGCTCAAGCTTCTCAACGATAGAGAGCGCATCTGATACCACCCGATAGCTCTTTTTGCCATCGATTGAAACCACCGCGCCAATACCGCAAGCGTCGTGTTCAAATTGTCTGTCGTAAAGTGTTTTGTTTGCCATTATTATATCCTCCTATGTCTATGCAATATCTGCCGACTTGAAAAAATAAAAAGCCATAAACAGGCAGATATAAATATATCTGCTTGATTATGACTTCATTGTCGTTTTAATTTTTTTAATTATAGCATATTGAAAAACAAATTTCAAGCTATAAAATCATTTAAAAATGTTAGTTTTGCGTTTAAACTCTAAGACTTTCATCAAATTTGATATTGTTATTTAACAGCGATTTATTTTAAAAGATAAACCTGTAGCAAATAAATTAATTAAAACTCAAGATACTTCTCGATATATGAACGAAGCTCTGTGATTTTCACACGCTCTTGCTCCATTGTATCACGGTGCCTTATCGTTACTGAGTTATCCTCTTCACTCTCAAAATCGTAGGTAATACAGAAAGGTGTTCCCACTTCATCTTGACGGCGATATCTCTTTCCTATTGAACCAGCCTCATCGTAGTCAATCATAAAGTATTTAGATAGTTCAGTGTATACCTCAGTAGCAGCTGTCGAGAGTTTCTTTGAGAGCGGAAGAACTGCCGCTTTAAACGGTGCGAGCGCTGGGTGAAACTTCATAACAACCCTTGTATCTCCCTCGCCTATCTCTTCCTCGTTATAAGCTTCTACTAGGAACGCAAGCGTTACCCTGTCAGCGCCAAGTGACGGCTCTATAACATATGGAATGTATCTCTCGTTATTCTCTTGATCAAAATAAGTCAAATCTTTGCTTGAGTGCTCTTGATGCTGTTTTAAGTCAAAGTCTGTTCTATCAGCAATACCCCAAAGTTCTCCCCAACCAAATGGGAACATAAACTCTATATCGGTAGTTGCATTGCTATAATGCGAGAGCTCTTCGCTCTCATGGTCACGCATTTTGATATTTTCTTCAGCAATGCCAAGGTTTAACAGGAAGCTCTTGCAGGCGTTTTTCCAGTAGTCGAACCACTCAAGGTCAGTTCCCGGACGACAGAAAAACTCAAGCTCCATCTGCTCAAACTCACGAGTTCTAAAGATGAAGTTACCTGGTGTTATCTCGTTTCTAAAGCTTTTTCCTATCTGCGCTACACCAAACGGAATTTTCTTCCTTGTTGTTCTTGCAACGTTTGTGAAGTTCACAAAAATACCCTGTGCAGTTTCAGGTCTTAGATAAATTTCATTTTTCGCATCTTCAGTAACGCCCTGAAATGTTTTAAACATCAGGTTAAACTTTCGAATATCGGTAAAATCGCACTTGCCGCAATCGGGACAGACGATTTTATTTTCATCTATGTGCGCTTTCATATCAGCGTCACTCCAGCCAGCTGGATTTACCCCTGTATCCTCGATTAGCTTGTCCGCACGATGTCTAGTCTTACAGCTTTTGCAGTCCATTAAAGGATCTGAAAATCCACCTACATGTCCCGATGCTACCCAAGCTTTTGGATTCATTAGAATAGCACTGTCAAGGCCTACATTATATGGGGACTGCTGAACAAACTTCTTCCACCAAGCTTTTTTAACGTTGTTTTTAAACTCAACACCAAGAGGACCGTAGTCCCAAGTGTTTGAAAGGCCGCCGTAAATCTCACTGCCTGAATAAACAAAACCTCTGCCTTTACAGAGGGCAACAATCTTCTCCATTGATTTTTCGCTGTTTATCATAAATACCAACTCCTTTATTCTACTTATATATTGTAAAGATAATAGAGCGTTAAGTCAATATTTTTCTATAATATTGACAATATCATTTTATTCGGTTAAAATACATAAGTAATAGAGATATTTTTTATCTGTTTTACACCAAAAAAATTTTAGGTGGGTGTAAGATAAATGTCAAATTATTTTATATGTTTAAAAACAACGGAGTTTTTGCAGTTAGCAAAGGCTCCGTTGATGTAATTTTAAGGGGGATTTATGGGTAGAGATGTTTACAATTCACCGCTCAGCGGACGATATGCTGACAAGCAGATGAAATACCTCTTTTCAGAGGATAAGAAGTTTAAAACATGGCGTGCGCTCTGGGTAGCGCTTGCACAAGCAGAGCAAAAACTCGGTCTTGATATAACAGATGAACAAATTAATGAACTTATCGCCTTTAAGGACGATATTAACTATGAAGTCGCAGAGGCGCGTGAACGAGAGGTACGTCACGATGTTATGAGTCATGTTTATGCGTATGGAGAGCAGTGCCCGCAGGCAAAAGGAATAATTCATCTCGGTGCAACCTCCTGCTATGTCGGCGATAATACCGATATAATTATCATGCGTGAAGCTATTGATGTGATAATAAACAAAATAGTATTAGTTATAAAAATTCAGGCAGAGTTTGCACAAAAATACAAAGACCTTCCAACTCTCGCTTTTACCCACTTCCAGCCAGCTCAACCGACAACAGTCGGCAAGCGTGCAACACTCTGGATTCACGACCTACTACTCGACCTTTATGATTTAGAATACATCAAAAATAGCCTAAAACTACTTGGTAGCAAGGGCACAACAGGAACTGGTGCCAGCTTCCTTGAGCTTTTCGAGGGCGATGAAGAAAAGGTATATAAGCTCGATGAAATAATAGCTGAAAAGATGGGATTTTTAGAGTGTTATCCTGTAAGCGGTCAGACATACTCGAGAAAAATTGATTACAGGGTACTCTCAGCATTATCATCACTCGCACAGTCTGCAACAAAATTCTCAAACGATATAAGACTGCTCGCAAGCAGAAAAGAGATAGAAGAACCATTCGCAAAAAATCAAATTGGGTCATCTGCAATGGCATACAAGCGAAACCCCATGCGAAGCGAGCGCCTCGCCTCCCTTGCAAGACATATAATGGTAAATTCGCTAAACCCCGCAATAACCGCCTCTGCGCAGTGGTTTGAGAGAACGCTCGATGACTCTGCGAACAGAAGAATTTCAATCCCTGAGAGCTTTCTTGCCGCCGATGCAGTGCTCAATCTCTATGCTGACATTGCAGACGGGCTTGTTGTCTATGAAAAGATGATTGAAAAACACCTAAAAGATGAGCTCCCCTTTATGGCGAGTGAAAATATTATGATGAATGCTGTTAAAAAAGGCGGTGACCGCCAAGATATACACGAAAAAATCAGAGAGCACTCTCAGGCGGCAGGATACGCTGTTAAGATGGAGGGTAAGCAGAATGATTTGCTCGAGAGAATCTGTGCAGACCCCGCTTTTGATATAGGTCTTGATGAGATTAATTCACTTCTAAACCCCGCCGACTACACAGGCATGGCGAGCTCTCAGACTAAAAAGTTTATTTTGGAAAATGTAAATCCAATTTTAGCAAGATACGAAGATAAAATATCAGAAAAGTCAGAAATTAGTTTGTAAAGGAGAAAAAAATGGTTAAAGCAATTGTAGGAGCGTGTTGGGGCGATGAGGGCAAGGGAAAAATCACCGATGTATTGGCTGGGGAGGCGGATATCGTTGTCCGTTTTCAGGGTGGTAGTAATGCAGGGCATACGATAGTTAATGGTTACGGTAAATTCGCTCTTCATCAGCTGCCGTCGGGCGTTTTTCACAGCCAGATAACAAGTGTTATCGGAAACGGTGTTGCGCTAAGCGTTGAAAATTTAGTAAAAGAGCTAAAAGAGCTCTCCGACAGAGGTGTTCCAGCTCCGAAAATTCTCATTTCTGACCGTTGCCAGATAGTTATGCCTTACCACAAAGAGCTTGACGGTCTTGAGGAAGCAAGACTTGCCGATAAATCATACGGCTCAACAAAATCGGGAATTGCTCCTTTCTATTCGGATAAATTCGCAAAAATCGGTTTCCAGGCGAGTGAACTCTTTGATGATAAGGAAACAATTTACGAGAGGATAAACAATGTAATTTCCATTAAAAACGTTCTCTACAAACATTTATATAACGCTCCCCTTCTCACAGCTGATGAGATTTACAGTAAACTTATGGAGTATAAAGAAGCGATTGCGCCATATATTGGCGATAGTTTCACATTCTTACAAAAAGCAATTAAAGAGGGCAAAAGCGTTCTTTTAGAAGGCCAGCTCGGTAGCCTAAAGGACCCTGATTTCGGAATATATCCGATGGTAACATCCTCCTCTACCCTTGCAGGCTATGGAACAGTTGGCGCTGGTATCTCCCCATTTGACTACACAGATATTATAACTGTTGTAAAAGCCTATTCAAGCGCTGTCGGTGCTGGTGAGTTTGTAAGTGAGATTTTTGGTGAAGAGGCAGACGAGCTTCGTCGTCGTGGTGGTGACGGTGGCGAGTACGGCGCAACAACCGGAAGACCTCGCAGAATGGGTTGGCTCGACCTTGTGGCTTCGAGATATGGCTGTCAGGTACAGGGGGCCACAAAAGTTGCATTTGCAGTTATCGATGCACTCGGCTACCTCGATGAAATCCCTGTTTGCGTTGGATATGAGCTCGACGGCGAGAGAATTGACTATTTCCCCTCAACAACAGCGCTCAAGAGATGCAAGCCGATTTTAGAAGTTCTCCCAGGTTGGAAATGCGATATCACAGGCATAACCGACTACGATAAACTACCAAAAAACACAAAAAAATATATTGAGTTTGCAGAAAAGCATATTGGGATACCAATTGCATATGTATCAAACGGGCCAAAAAGAGAAGATATTATATATAGATAACAGTTAAAATCAACATTTTTATAAAGGCGGTAACACCACCGCCTTTTTATTTTAAAAAAATGCAAATTATATATTGACAAAACTCGCAATTTGTTATATTATATTATTCGCACTGATTATTCTGTAAGAATAAATATTAATTGAAAAGTTAATAACGGGATGTGGCTCAGTTTGTGAGCGACCGAGCGCCGCTAGAGGCGGATAAAGCGAAGAGAGTGAAGCGCCGTCGTACAGAGTGATATGAGCAAATGCGAATAGCACGACAATACGACAAGAGTTTAGAGCGCATAGCGACAATATACCTTAAAGGCAAGAATAATTCAAATGAAAAGTTAATAACGGGATGTGGCTCAGTTTGTGAGCGACCGAGCGCCGCTAGA
>CAYJJJ010000004.1:0-92 GCA_964370465.1 uncultured Oscillospiraceae bacterium | reverse complement strand
TTAAAGGCAAGAATAATTCAAATGAAAAGTTAATAACGGGATGTGGCTCAGTTTGGTAGAGCGCCTGGTTTGGGACCAGGATGCCGCAGGTT
>CAYJJJ010000003.1:44413-50713 GCA_964370465.1 uncultured Oscillospiraceae bacterium | reverse complement strand
CACATGCCAATTAATCTCCATTCTGTACGGAGATTATTCAAAACTATTTGTGCTGTGCACAGAATGGAGATTAAAATGGCAAAACCAATAGTAGCGATAGTTGGGCGGCCGAATGTCGGCAAATCGACCCTGTTTAACAAGCTTGTCGGCAAGCGGTATTCGATAGTTGACGATACCCCGGGTGTGACAAGGGATAGAATATATGCTGATAGTGAGTGGAGAAACCGCAGTTTTGCAGTTATAGACACAGGCGGTATCGAGCCTTATAGCGACGATATTATTCTAAGTCAGATGCGTCTTCAAGCGAATATCGCTATTGAAGATGCTGATGTTATAATATTTGTAACAGACCTTAAAAGCGGTGTCACAGCAACCGACCAAGAGGTTGCGCAGATGCTTCAAAAGAGCGCAAAACCAGTTGTTTTGTGTGTCAATAAATGCGATAGCGTGGGTGACCCACCTGCTGAGTTTTATGAGTTTTATAATCTCGGTATTGGTGAGCCAATTGCGGTATCTTCAGTTCACGGTCACGGTACAGGCGACCTTTTAGATGAAGTTTTCGAGCACCTTCCAGCAGAACCAGAAGAGGAAGAGGGCGAGGATTTTATAAGAGTTGCCCTTATTGGCAAGCCGAATGTTGGGAAATCTTCGCTTTTAAATAAGATAGCTGGAGAAGAGAGAGCGATTGTTTCAGATATTCCAGGCACAACAAGAGATGCAGTTGACTCACCGATTGAAAATAAATACGGTAAATTTATCTTTATAGATACAGCTGGTCTTCGCCGTCAGAAAAAAGTTGACGAAAAAATAGAGAAATACAGTGTTCTCCGCTCATATATGGCAGTTGACAGGGCTTCTGTCTGTGTTATTATGATTGATGCGACAGTGGGCTTCACCGAGCAAGACACAAAAGTTGCGGGTTATGCGCTTGAGCAGGGTAAAGGGTGCATAATAGCTGTTAATAAATGGGACGCAATAGAAAAAGATAACGATACAATGAAAAATTATCGTAAAAACTTAGAAAGCGACTTTTCTTTTATGTCGTTTGCGCCTATAATATTTATAAGTGCAAAAACAGGTCAGCGTATAGATAAGCTTTTTGAGCTAATAACATATGTTGATAATCAAAATGCAACTAGAATTTCAACGGGAAAACTCAATGAACTGCTCGCTATGGTTACAAGCAGGGTTGAGCCACCGAGCGATAAGGGCAGAAGGCTTAAAATCTACTATATGACCCAGTCTTCAACAAGACCGCCTGAGTTTGTAACATTTGTTAATAGAGCAGATCTATTCCACTTCTCATACCAGAGATATATTGAAAATCGTCTTCGCGAAACATTTGGGCTCGAGGGTACGCCAATTAAGTTTGCCATTCGAGAGCGTAAGGAAAAATAAGTCAAAAATAAATTTTTGGAGCAATGATGAATTATTTAATTATAATAGCTATATCCTATTTGTTTGGTAGCGTTAATGCGGCTATTTTGATAGTTAAGCTGATGAGCAAAGAGGATATCAGAACTATGGGTAGCGGCAACGCTGGCATGACTAATGTTTTGAGAAATAAAGGTAAGAGAGCGGCGGCTGGAACACTTGCTTTTGATATGCTAAAAGGCGGGATTGCAGTTGTTGTAGCTTCGCTTTTATCCCCAATGCTTAATCTTGACCCGAATATAGCAACAGCTGTTGCTGGTTTTTCTGCGGTTGTTGGACATTGTTTCCCGGTGTTTTTTAAATTCAAAGGCGGAAAAGGCGTTGCGACAACTTTTGGAGTTTTAATATTCTTAAATATCTATATCGCACTTATAGCTTTCTTGGTATTCTTGCTCCTAACTCTCGTAACAAGAATTCTATCGCTCGGATCGGTAGTTGGGCTTTTTCTTGTTATACCACTTAGCTTTTTTGAAAGTAGTCTTGGCGGAGAATACAACTTAATTCGCGCCTTGATGTACTCAGGTATGATTGTTTTAATGCTAATAAAGCACCATGGTAATATTTCAAGAATTCTTAAAGGAGAAGAGAGAAAAGTTTCTCTTAAACGAAAATAATTATGGCTAAAATTGCAATAATAGGTGCCGGTGGATTCGGCATGGCGCTCTCGCAAAACCTTTGCAAAACAAATGAAATAACTCTATATACTCCTTTTTTAGAGGAGTATGAAAATCTTATAAAGCTTCGCGGTAACCCAAAACTGCTTCCAGATATCATCTTAGATAATTCGGTTATACTATCAAATGATTCGGAAAATCTAAAAGATCAGGATATAGTTATAATAGCGGTGCCATCGCAAGCGGTTCGTTCAGTTAGTCGAACATTAAAAGAAGTAATAGATGCGCATACTATTGTTGCCTGTGTTTCTAAAGGTGTTGAGAATAAATCGCTTTTGCTTGTAAATGAGATTATCGAGAGCGAGATTGAAAACGAAGTAGTCGTTGTTTCTGGCCCTTCACACGCAGAAGAGGTTGCTCGTGGAGTTGTCACAACACTTGTAGCGGCGGGTAGTGATGAAAATGCCGTTAAAACTGTTCAACAGGCGATGACGACAGAGAGCATTAGGATGTATAGCAACAATGATATAGTCGGTGTTGAAATCGGTGGCGCTGCGAAGAATGTTATAGCTCTTGCGGCGGGAATTTTAGATGGAATGAATCAAGGGGACAATACAAAAGCGGCTCTTATGACAAGGGGAATTGTTGAAATAGCAAGACTTGGTAAAGCACTCGGAGCGCGCAGAGAAACTTTTTCGGGGCTCTCAGGTATTGGCGACCTTATAGTTACCTGTACAAGCGTGCACAGCCGAAACCGACAGACTGGTGTTTATATAGGCGAGGGAATGAGCGTTAAAGAGGCCATTGCAAGGGTCGGGATGACAGTTGAGGGATATACCGCCGCTCGGAATATTTACCTTTTAGCAGAGCAAAATGGCGTTTCTATGCCTATTGTTGAGCAGGTTTATGAAATACTCTACAACGATAAAAAGGTGGGCGAAGCTATGCTTGCCCTTATGGACAGAGGTCTTAAGGACGAGAGCAGTTATGTTTTTTGGGATAACTGATTGTTTGTAGAATTTGGCTTTGTAGCGATAGCAGTAACGAATTTATAGTAGCGATAGAATATTGCAGGAAACTAAGCTTTAAATATAAACCACTACAATGTTTTTTTATATTTATTTTTGAAATAGCAGTTTTTTGCTTAGTTGAAATAAAGTTATTTGGATATCAGTAAAACTGGTATAAATTCTTGGGTGAAATTCCAATATATAGTTATAAAACACTTATAATGTGGCCTTGATTTATTCGAGGTCATTTTTTGTTGTATTAAAAAAATTTTTTAAATTATGGTTATTTGAAAGATGAAATTAAGACTAAAAAATACAAAGTAATTCCTATTTGACAAGTAAATTTTATTAGTATATTATAGTTTTATAGAGTACAGTTAAGTTTAAGTTGATGTAATTGAAAGGGGTTGTGACTTAGTATGAAATTACTAAAAATTTTAGTGCCAGTTTTTATTTTAGGTGTTGTTTTATTTATAGTTTTAATTCAGGAAACAGATAATGTAGTTATCTCGTTTGAAGGCGAAAATGATAACTGGGTTGCAACTTTGGATGTTATTGAAATTAAGACTGGTGAAGTTAATGATGGTTATATGTTCAGAGAGGTTTTTAATCTCAACTACAAAGGCGATGAGGCTGATCTCGCGAATACAAAAGAATCGTTTGCCGCATACGGTATTAATGGCGGTGCTACCATTTGGTCAATAACCTCAATTGATCCGCTAAATGACAGCTATTCTATAAAAAGTGAATCGAGTGTGAATATGTTTAACAGTGAAAGTGTTGTAGTGGTAACCGTTGGGCATAGCGGTGGAACTGAAGTGTTCTATTTATCAGTTGTGGAATAGTGATAATATTGTAGCGAGAATATATTTATATTTTTTAGCGTTAATGCAAAGATTACTTTGAACTGCACCAAATAAGTTTGACATATGGTTAGTAGCTATATAAATAACTTAAAGGTGCAGTTTTTAATTTAGTTACAACATGAGCAGTAAAAAAGTTTGTAAAGAAGTTTCGAGCAATCAAAACCTTGAAAAATCAAGTAAGCGTGAGATTGAGTGAGATAATCAAAGATTGAGTGGGTAGATATAATAGATTAATCTCTGCCATACCGCCAATGTCAAAACCGGCGGTTTTAGGGCTTTGACTTTATCTACATTTTTTAGTAATATTTATTTACCGGAAAACAAAGAGATATCGATATAAATAAGGAGGAAAAATGGAGTACAAAAGTTTTAAAGAAGACGATGTGAAAGAGGTTGCAAAAAAGGTTGCAAAACGGGGCGGGATAGTAGTGCTTATCTTAGTGATAGTATTTTTAGCATTCAACTCGTTTTATACAATCGGTGAGCAGGAGAATGCAGTTGTTGAAACATTCGGTGTGCCGCAAGCAGTCACAACTACAGGTCTTAATTTCAAAATCCCATTTGTGCAGAATACGACAATAATAGATATGACAATCAAGAGTTTTGCGGTCGGATATGATTTATATACAGATGAGAGCATTCCGACTGAGAGTTTGATGATAACATCGGACTACAATTTCGTAAATGTCGATTTCTATGTTGAGTACCGAGTGACAGACCCAGTGCAGTATATGTATGCAAGTGAGAGACCAGAGGTTATACTTAAGAATATTGTTCAGAGCTACATAAGAGATACAATTGGATTATATCCAGTTGATGATGTTATCACCACAGGGAAAAACCAAATTCAAGCAGAGATTAAAGAGAAGATTATAAATCGCTTGGAAGTGGAAGATATAGGTTTGCAGCTTGTAAACATAACAATTCAAGACGCAGAGCCGCCGACCACTGCGGTAGTAGACGCTTTTAAGGCCGTGGAAACAGCAAAACAGCAGGCTGACACTATAGTCAACAACGCAAACAAATATCGCTCAGAGCAAATCCCAGCGGCAGAAGCTGAGGCAGACAGAATAATTCAGTCGGCAGAGGCAGAGAAAGAAGCTCGTATTAACGAGGCGACTGGTCAGGCTGCGAGATTTAACTCTCTATATGAGGAATACACAAGATATCCGCTTATAACAAAAGAGCGTATGTACTATGAAACAATGGAAGAGCTACTACCTGATATGAGAATTATCATTCAAGAAGAGGGCGGAAATGCGCTTAGTATATTAAATTATGGCGATCTCGCCAGTGTGCAGTAGGAGGGAGTAGCTATGAAAAAATTTAAAGGAATAGTACTTGGCATTATAGTTTTAGTGGCAATAGTTGTAGTTAATAACTCATTTGTTGTAACCTATGAAGGTGAATACACAATTATCCGTCAGTTCGGGGAGGTTGTTGCAATAAACGATACTCCAGGTGTGACATTTAAAATACCATTTTTGCAGAGCACAAGCAGACTGACATCAAAATCAATGCTTTATGATTTGCCGATTTCTGATGTTATTACAGAGGATAAGAAAACAATGGTTGCAGATAGCTTTGTTATCTGGAACATTTCGGACCCACGTGCATTTATCCAGACGCTAAACGGCTCGGTTAGCAGTGCTGAGGGTAGGATTTCAAGTACCGTTTACAACAGCCTCAAAAATACGATTTCATCTCGCTCACAAAGTGAGGTCATAAGCGGTCGTGATGGAGTGCTTGCTGCAGACATTTTAGCGAGCATTGGTGATTCACTTGACCAGTATGGAATTGAAATAGAGTCGGTTGAAACAAAACGACTTGATCTGCCTGATGACAACAAAGAGGCGGTTTATCAGCGAATGATTTCAGAGAGAAACAACATTGCCGCAAGCTTCACCGCAGAAGGCGAGAGAGCGGCACAGGTTATCAGAAGTACTACTGATAGAGAAGTATCTGTAATGCTAAGTGAAGCGAACGCAGAGGCGCAAGCGCTTATAGCGCAGGGCGAGGCTGAGTATATGGCTATACTCTCAGAGGTCTACAACGACCCACAAAAAGCAGAGTTTTACAGTTTCGTTCGAAGCCTTGACGCCGCAAAACTAAGCCTTGAGGGAAGTGGCGAAAACACTCTCTTCCTAACACCAGATTCGCCGATTGCAGAAATATTTTATAGTGTTGAATAAGAGATAAGCTACAAACTTAAAAACCAACGTTTTATGTACCGACCCCCCAAAGTTAGACCTAAAGTCTAACAAATAGGAGGTCGGTATTTTTGTGGCAAAATATAGTTTAAAATTTAAAAAAAGTTATAGAAGAATACGTAGGAGTGAAAGGAAGTTTCAACTACATATCAAGAAAATATGGAAT
>CAYJJJ010000003.1:31132-44313 GCA_964370465.1 uncultured Oscillospiraceae bacterium | reverse complement strand
AGCATTTTCACAATAAAATACAAGGGGTTATATAAAGTTGTAATTTATATTATTTAAAGATAATTGCGATTCTTTTGAATTTATCATTATTTGAAAGAGTAGAATATAATTTATCAAAGATAGTTGATAGAGGTACTAAAAGTATAAAGAGCACGGAGACTCCATATGCACCTACAAGTCCTACATTATAATCGACTCTAAATATTCCAACCATTGGTTGTATTGCAGAAAAAATTGCTGAAAACATTATTATCACATACATATACCACCATTTTTTAAAATAGTCTAATATTGAAATTTTCATTAAAAGGAATAGTACAAACGGGACAGCTATTATCAATAGTATCATTAACAGCGGATGCATAATTGTGTTTCCTACTCCATACGTAAAATACTTCATAGTAAATGTGCGAATTCCGTTAAAAAATTTTAAAAAATAAGAACTAACAAAGTAAATAGGATCATCACTTATAAGACTAAAATATTCTTTTCTCATGATTTCATAATATTCAGGAGACTCATATACAAACTCTGGATCAATTTCTTTTGCTCGATTGTATGATACTGTATCTGAATAGTAAATTCCATATCGGTTTTCATAATCATTGAATCCAATATAAAGTGTATGCCAAGGTTCTGTATACTGAAATCCTCCATAACTTCCAGTGATGGCACCAACTGCTTCAGGTAATGTTACTGAGAAAAAGTTCATACCAAATATTGAAACAATAACTATCGATAATACTGTTGCAACTTTCTTTGCGAGTAGTTTTTTAGCATTGCCATTCATCTCTCTAAAAATCTTAAATACTATAACAATTATTAGTAAGATAAGTACACCAAGTGCACCTTGCCCACGAAAAACATTTGCAACTGACATTAGAAAAATTATTATTCCAATCCATATGAAGCTTTTGTTAGACCATTTATCTCTGCAAAGATTTAAAAATACAGGTACAGATGTTACAAGTATCCATCCAAACATCCAATATGATTCACTCGCATAAGAAACGAAAGCCCAAGTAATAAGGTGTTTAAGTAAGAAAGGGCTTATAAGAGCAATTATTATTTTTTTGTTTCTAAATAGCCTATATATTAAAGGTGGATAGATACCTATGCATATTACCATAAAAGTATATTGCGTATAGAGTAATCCTTCCCAAACTTCAATATTAAAGATTGCAGGTATTAAAGCGTAAACTAATATAAAAGATGCACTGAAATTTTGACGTTGAGTAAGGGCGGATAAATATTCACCGTTAACAAGTTGTATATACGTTTGCTCAATCCAGTCATATCTTGAGCTCATATACATACTGTAAATGGTATCCTTTGAAACGTTATCAGGGTCACTAACGAAGTAGTGTATATTACACAATTGATATGCAACATAGAAACCATAAATCAACAACAAGAAATAGATTACACGCCTATCAGATAAAAATAATACAACAGATTTTCTTTTTAGCATTAAGTTAACCCCCATGTTTTTTATCTTTTCGGTATAACTTCGAGCCAATAGCCGTCTGGGTCTTCAATGAAATAGATACCCATTTTTTCGTTTTCGTAGCAGATACATCCCATTTCGCTGTGGTATTTATGCGCAGCGTCGTAGTCATCGACTGTGAAAGCTATGTGAATCTCGTTGTCGCCGAGGTCGTAGGGGATTTTTTGTGAGGCGAGCCAGGTGAGCTCTAAACGGTAGTTTGATACCTCATCTTTTAAGTATACGATTTTAAAGCTGCCATCATCGGCGGTCTTTTCGCGAGCAACAGTAAGTCCGAGTGCCTTATTATAGAATTCAATACTTTTATCGATATCTAAAACGTTTATATTATTGTGTGCAAATGTAAATTTCATTTTCAACACCTCCTTTAGCATTATATAAAAAAAATACAATTTAGTAAAGCTTTAAATTGACAAAACCTGCAAATAATACTAAAATTATATGGTATAATGTTTTGGGAGTTTATTATGAGAGTAACTGATTTTATAAGAGAAGTTGATAATATCTGCGGCTATTTCTATACAGGAGTGCCTGATAGTTTGTTAAAGCCACTTTGTGACTACCTTGAGAATGGTTATGCGGGGGTGCATATGCCTGCTCCGAACGAGGGTGGTGCGGTGGCGCTTGCCTCTGGCTATTATCTTTCAACCGGGAAAATACCTGTTGTCTATATGCAAAACAGTGGTATTGGCAATGCATTAAATCCAATAGTTTCACTTACAAACGATAAAGTATATGGTATACCTATGGTTTTTATTGTGGGATACCGTGGTGAGCCGGGAGTGAAAGATGAGCCACAACATATCTATCAAGGGGAAATAACCGAGAAACTTTTAGAGGTTATCGATGTTAAACCGTTTGTTATTTCCGCGGAAACTAAATGTCTTGAGCTAAAGGCGATGATTAACGAAATTAAGACAAGGGCAGATAACAAAAAAAGTAGCGCTTTTGTTGTAAAGAAAAATACCTTTACACTTGGGTGTGGCTATCCTAAAGAAGAAACACTGAGCATTTCGAGAGAGGTTTGCTTAGAAGCTGTTGTTGATAGTTTAGATGACAAGGACATAGTCTATTCGACGACTGGAAAGGCGTCAAGAGAGCTTTTTGAGATTCGTGAGAACAGAAACATGGGTCATTCACGAGATTTTCTGACTGTTGGTAGCATGGGCCACTGCTCGCTTATTGCGCTCTCAACTGCTACTTTCAAAAAAGATAGACAGATTGTCTGCATTGATGGTGATGGTGCTGTACTTATGCATCTTGGAGCTATGGCTTTAATTGGTGAGCGAAAACCGAAAAACTTCATTCATATAGTTATAAATAACCGCTCCCATGAAACGGTGGGCGGTATGAGCACCTCAGCTGTTAATACTGATTTCTGCGCTGTTGCGTCTGCTTTAGGGTATGAGAACTGCATCAGGTGCGAGGATACAGAGCAGATAAAAGAGGCGATTTTAAAAGCTCGTGGGAAATTAT
Source organism: uncultured Oscillospiraceae bacterium (assembly GCA_964370465.1). Taxonomy (GTDB): domain Bacteria; phylum Bacillota; class Clostridia; order Oscillospirales; family Ruminococcaceae; genus CAYJGN01. Next base: position 41,330 of record CAYJJJ010000003.1, on the reverse strand, counting down.
CTCTTATTGAAATAATGACAAATACACACTCTCGAGATGACTTAACAAGACCTACTATCTCGCCGAGTGACAACAAAATTGATTTTATGAAGTTTGTAAAGGGGCAGTGATGACAGCTTTAATTTTAAACTCAGGCGTTGGAAGCCGAATGGGCGACTTAGTTGCAAACAGCCACAAAGCCCTCACCGCTATATCTGAAACTGACACCATACTATCATCCCAAATTAGAAATTTGCTTTTGGCGGGGGTTAAAAGGTTCGTTATAACGACAGGGCCTGTTCCGCATTTAATTGTGGGAGAGGTTGAAGAGAAGTTTGCGGGACAGGCTGAGTTTATCTATGTAAGCAACGATGTTTACAAGGAAACGAACTACATTTATTCTATTTTCCTTGCAAACAATCTTTTGCAAGACGATATTATATCTCTACATGGCGATTTGGTGTTTGAATACTCTGTATTAGAAGAGCTAATACAATTTGGCAAATCGGCGATGACTGTCAGCAGTACAGCGCCAATACCAGAGAAAGACTTTAAGGCGGTTATTGAAAAGGGGCAAATAAAAAAAGTAGGAATTGAGTTTTTCGAAAATGTTCTCGCTGCACAGCCTTTATACTACTTTAAAAAATCTGATTTTGCAGTATGGCTTATGAAGATTTCGCAGTTTATCAAAGAAGGGCAGAGAAAATGTTACGCTGAGAATGCACTAAATGAAGTTTTAGATGAGATTTCGCTCTATCCTTTTGATGTGTTGGACAGGTTGTGCGGAGAAATAGATACCCCAGAGGATTTGGAAATAATTAAAGACAGGTGGAAGAGAATATGAAGAGCGTTTATCTTTGTTTTGGAGCGGATATAATTCACAACGGACATATAAACATAATTAAAAAAGCGGCAGAACTTGGCGAGGTGACTGTTGGTGTGCTCACCGATGAAGTTATTGCATCTTATAAAAGGTATCCATTAATTCCGCTCAATGAAAGGATAGAGATACTTCAAAATATCAAAGGTGTTTCGAGTGTTGTTGTGCAAGATAGCCTTGACTACACTGATATTCTAAACAAACTGCGACCTGATATAGTTGTTCATGGAGATAACTGGAAAGAGGGTTATCAAGCAACAATTAGAGAAAACGTTATAAAAACACTCGGCGAAATAGGCGGAGAGCTAATTGAGTTTCCATATACTGTGCTCGATACCGAGAGTGTTTTAGATGAAACTGCAGGTGAAATACTCTCGATGCCTGAAACTCGCAGAATAAGGCTCCGCAATCTCTTATCACTCAAAAAACCTGTTCGTATTTTAGAGGCGCACAGTGGTATAACAGGCCTTATTGCCGAGAAGACGAAAGTTTCGGTCGATGGTGAGGTGCGAGAGTTTGACGGTATGTGGGTTTCAAGTCTTTGCGATAGTACTGCTAAAGGAAAACCCGATATCGAGCTTGTCGATATGAGCTCAAGACTGCGCACGATTGACGATATTATGGAAGTTACAACAAAGCCTATTATCCTCGATGGTGATACCGGCGGACTAGTTGAGCACTTTGTATACAACATAAAAACCCTTGAGAGAATAGGTGTGAGCGCCGTTATTATTGAGGATAAAACAGGGCTTAAAAAGAACTCGCTTTTTGGAACAGAAGTTGAGCAAACACAAGATACAATCGAGGGATTTTGTGAGAAGATTAGAGCTGGAAAACAAGCACTTCGCACAAAGGACTTTATGCTTATTGCAAGAATCGAGAGTTTGATTTTAGAGCAGGGGATGGATGATGCGCTAGAGAGGGCGGAGAGTTATATAAAAGCAGGCGTTGATGGGATTATGATTCATTCAAGGCGTGAGAGCCCTGATGAGATATTTGAGTTTTGTGATAAACTGCGCCTGATTAATAAAACTATCCCGATTGTTGTTGTGCCAACAAGCTTTAATAAAACCTATGAGTCTGAGCTTGCGGCGCACGGCGTTGATATAATTATCTATGCAAATCAGCTAACACGCTCAGCTTTTCCAGCTATGAGAGATGTTGCGGAAACTATTCTGAAAAGCGGCAGAGCATTTGAGGCGGACAGCAAATGCTTATCTATTAAAGAAATAATAAATCTTATTCCACAATAGTTAAAAGTGTGGTATTATTAAATAGTTGTACTAAAAAATATTTTGAGGTGTTTTATGAAAAGATACTTAGTAACAGGTGGTGCCGGATTTATCGGCTCGAATTTTGTCCTTTATATGCTAAAAACAAAGAAAGATATTGAGATAATCAATCTCGATGTGCTAACTTATGCCGGCAATCTTGAGAATTTAAGAGAGATAGAAAAAGATCCAAGATATAGCTTTGTAGGAGTTGATATCTGTGATAAAGATGCTGTTCGCAAAATATTTACAGATAACGAGATAGATTATGTTGTCAATTTTGCAGCTGAGAGTCATGTCGATAGAAGTATAAGCGACCCTGAGATTTTTGTTCGCACAAATGTTTTGGGAACAGTTAACTTGCTAAATATTGCAAAAGAGTTCTGGACAGTAGGGGAAGATACCTTTAAAGATGGCGTTAAATTCTTGCAGGTTTCAACCGATGAGGTGTACGGTTCACTCGGCGATACAGGTTATTTCACCGAGCAGACTCCGCTCGACCCGCACAGCCCATACAGCTCAAGCAAAACTTCTGCTGATTGCTTTGTTAAAGCTTATGCTGATACATATAAAATGCCTGTTAACATAACAAGATGCTCAAATAACTACGGCCCATACCAGTTTCCTGAGAAACTAATACCGCTTATCATAAATAACACCCTCCAAAAGAAAGATTTACCTGTTTATGGCGACGGGCTAAACGTTCGCGACTGGCTATATGTTGAAGACCACTGCAAAGCTATCGATATGGTTATCGATAACGGCGTTTTGGGTGAGGTTTATAACGTTGGCGGGCACAATGAGAGAACAAACATAACTATAGTTAAGACGATAATTGACTATATCAGCGAGAATGTTGACAGCAGTGTTTCGCACGATTTGATTAAATATGTCAAAGACAGAAAAGGACATGATAAGAGATACGGCATCGACCCTACAAAGATTAAAAACGATCTTGGTTGGTACCCAGAAACTCCGTTTGAAGAGGGGATTAAGCTTACTATAAAATGGTATCTCGACAACAAAGAGTGGATGAACAACGTAACATCTGGCGAATATCAAAACTATTACAACAAAATGTATAAAGGATAAATTATGGGGAAATTTACTTTTACAAAAACAAAACTCGAGGGAATGACTATCGTTGATAGCACTGTTTTCGGCGATGAGCGCGGTTTCTTTATGGAAACTTTCAGCGAAGCAGAATTCGGTGAAGCAGGTCTGCCGACAGTTTTTGTTCAGGACAACCACTCAAAAAGCTCGAAAGGTGTTTTGCGAGGACTTCATTTCCAAGTAAACAAGCCACAGGGGAAACTTGTGCGTGTGGTTTCTGGCGAGGTGTTTGACGTTGGTGTTGATATAAGACCAGATAGCGCAACTTATGGACAATGGGTTGGTGTTCTTCTCAGCGCTGAAAATAAAAGACAGCTATATGTTCCCGAAGGGTTTGCGCATGGTTTTCTTGTTTTATCTGATTATGCGGAGTTTGTCTATAAATGCACAAATCTATATGACCCGACCGACGAGGGCGGTATTATCTATAACGATAAGGATATAGCGATTGACTGGCCAAAACTCGATATAGAATATAAACTCAGCGAAAAGGACAAAAATCAGCCGAGTTTTAGTTAGGTTTTGCTGTTTTGCGATTGTCTGATATATTCGCAAGATAAAATCAAAGTAAATTAGGATAAAGGTGATTAAATGAAAAAAGCGATAATTGCAATGGTAGTTACTGCGATAGTAGCGCTGATTTTTGAGTTTATTTTTCTTGAAGAACCTGCACTACGAGGACTCTCAACACCGATTGCGATAGTTGTTATGGGTGGATTTATAATCTTTTATAACGAACAAAAAAAGAATGGATAGTTTATCTCATAGCAGATAATTATATTTGATTGTTTTATTCTAGTTATAATATTGTGTTATGTATTTTATAATAAGGTCTATAAGATGGTATGAAGGGAGTTTCCTGTTTTGGAAACCCCCTTTTTTCTATGGTATATTATGAGTTTGACATTTTAATAAAACTATTATATATTAGTTATAATAAAGAAAAACTACAAACTACTACTTTACAATTAAGATAATCGAGGTGTATTGTATGTTTAGTAAGACTTTAATGTTTGAAAAGATTTTAAGCTTTTTTTCGTATTTTAATCCGATTGTAAAATTAATTGTCTACTTTGGCTTTTTTAGTGCCCTTATGATAGATCTCTCCAGTGTACCAGACACTTTGCTTACTTCTTCAGTCTCGCCCGATGGTGAGTATCAGATAGAAGCATATAGAACAAATCCTCCCGCATTTGATGATTTCTCAATTAGGGTTTATATTGTAGAAGATGGCGATAAAGAGCTAATCTATGATTGCTATCACGAGAAAGAAGTTGAGATAGAATGGATTAGCGATAGCGAGGTTGTAATAAACGAAATAACTCTGGACTTAGATAAAAATGAAACTTACTATTGGCAAAATTATTAGATAAATTATAATGTTATCCAATTTTGTGATAATAATCAGGTGTATTGTATGTTTAGTAAGACTTTAATGTTTGAAAAGATTTTAAGCTTTTTTTCGTATTTTAATCCGATTGTAAAATTAATTGTCTACTTTGGCTTTTTTAGTGCCCTTATGATAGATCTCTCCAGTGTACCAGACACTTTGCTTACTTCTTCAGTCTCGCCCGATGGTGAGTATCAGATAGAAGCATATAGAACAAATCCTCCCGCATTTGATGATTTCTCAATTAGGGTTTATATTGTAGAAGATGGCGATAAAGAGCTAATCTATGATTGCTATCACGAGAAAGAAGTTGAGATAGAATGGATTAGCGATAGCGAGGTTGTAATAAACGAAATAACTCTGGACTTAGATAAAAATGAAACCTATGATTCATATAGAGATTATTATCTGCATAATAACTAAGAATAATAACATAAACAAGCATTACTTTTTACTGAAAAGTAATGCTTGTTTTTTAGTTTAAAAAATTAACTGTTTTTATTTTGAATCGCTAAAAATCAAGGGCAAGGAGTAAAATATACTCCTTGCCCGATGTTCTTATTTTGTATGTTAGAGATTATTTATAAGCCTTTTTAAAGTCATCAACAAGCTTGCAAACTTCATCGGCTGTTTGTGCAACATCTTTTTTCGTAGCAAGGCTCTTATCACGGCTGACAATCTCGCAGACATTCTCTTTTAGGTTTCGAGGGCTTATTACCACACGAAGGGGGACACCGAGTAGGTCGGCATCTGAGAACATAACGCCTGCTGAAACTTTTCTGTCGTCATAAATAACTTCAATGCCACGCTCTTTTAGGGTGTTGTATAGCTCATCTGCAACTTTGCGTACATCTTCATCATCAGAACGAACAGCGCAGATATGCACCTCCCACGGTGCTATTGAGATAGGCCAAATAGGACCGTAATCATCGTGGTGGGCTTCACATACAGATGCTGCAAGTCTGCCAACGCCGATACCATAGCAACCCATAATCGGATATTTTGTCTCGCCTTTATCGTCAAGGTAGGTCATGCCCATTGATTTTGTGTATTTATCGCCGAGCTGGAAGATGTTGCCAACTTCTATTCCGCGGTTTATAGTCAGTGTTTCTTTTTTGCAAACAGGGCAGATACCGCCCTCTTTTACCTTTGCTGCATCGACAAATTCGATATCAGCTGAAAGGTCACGCGATATATCAAAACCGGTGGTATGGTAATCTTTTTTATTAGCACCGATTACAAGATTGTTTGTGTTTTGAAGGGTTCTATCAAACAGCACAGTGCAGTCAGCTTTCAAATCAACTGGTCCTATAAACCCTGCAACGATACCGCTCTCTTCAGTTATAATTGCCGGATAGAAATCACAACCGAGGATATTTTTAAGCTTTGCATCGTTAACTTCATAGTCACCACGGATAAATAGAATTACATAACTATTATCAGTTGCTTTTTGGAAAACAACAGCTTTACAGCTCTTATCTTGTGGCGACCCTACAAAATTGCAAACATCTTCAATAGTTTCCATGTTTGGAGTGTGAATAGAGGTGAGGGGAGCTGATGTTGCGTCTTTTTTATTTGTTGTGGTATTTTCAGCAGCTTCCATATTTGCGCTGTAACCACATTCAGGACAGCTTACTATTGTATCTTCGCCGACAGCTGTCAAAAGCATAAACTCATGAGATAAGCTACCGCCCATCATGCCAGAGTCTGACGCGACAGATATAACCTCAGGCACACCAGCTCTTTTGAATATCTTCTCGTATGCCTTATGGCAAATTTCATAATACTGCTCCAAATCTTCTTGCGAGGTATGGAACGAATAACCGTCTTTCATAGTGAATTCACGAACGCGAATAAGTCCGCCACGAGGTCTTGCCTCATCTCTGAATTTTGTTTGAATTTGATATATCATAAAAGGATATTTAGTATAGCTCTGTCCATACTCACGCACAAGATGAACAGCCGCCTCTTCATGGGTCATTCCAAGGAGGTAGTCGCCATCGTTTCTGTCAGTAAAGCGCAGAAGCTCACTTCCAACTGAAGTGTATCTTCCGCTCTCTTCCCAAAGCGATGCTGGTAGAACAACAGGGAAGGAAACTTCTTGGCCGTCTATTCTATCCATTTCCTCTTTGATTATCTGCTCTATTTTGCGTGCAATTCTTTTTTGTGGTGTGTAGGATGAGAAGATGCCGCTCGCCACATTTTTTATATATCCGCCTCTAACCATTAAAGCATGGCTATCTATCACGCAGTCAGCAGGGCGCTCTTTAAATCTTTCACCGACTAAATTTGCTACTTTCATATTTTCCTCCGAATTTTATTTCTGTGGTGTTATATTTCTAATATGCATGTAAACTGTATTTTTTGAGATTGACAGAAGATCTGCAACCTTGACGACTGAATCTTTTAAGTCGAATATATCGCGTTCATACAGATACTTAATTATTGCTTTATTCTTGTTGCTCGCTGTTATGCTATTATCGTTTAGAATTGTGCTTTTTGCTTTGATGACATTTGATGAAATAAGCTCATCGCTGTTCGTTACAAATGTTTCGACAATCTCATTGTTTTCCCTTGAGAACTTCGTTAAGCTATCAAGGTATCTATGTAGCGGAATATCCATATAAAAATTAATACAGATAAGACCGATTATCCGCTCATTATCTCCAAATATTGGAAGGGTAGCGGAGCGGAGCGGTACACCTTTACTGCTCCTGTTTTGGTAGACCTTGCCTGCTTTACTATCAGGGTTTTTCAAGAAGTTTGAGAGCATTTCCATTGCAAGGTCGGTTATAGGGGCGCCTTCTCTTCTCCCAGACAGGTGTCCGTTGATAACTTTAACCGCCGACTCATCAAGGTCTTCAAGACTATGTAGCAGTATTTCATGTCCATCACCTAAGAATTCGGCAAGACCATCGAGCATAGCTTTATATGAGTTAATAACAAGATAGTCATTTTTTGTGAACTTCAGATTACTTTTCATTTCTACTCCAATAAAATTTTTTCTACCTATTGAATTATATATTATTTACTGCGTTAATTCAATAACATATATCCAATTATTTTAATAATTATCGATTTTTTTCAGTAAACGAAAAATTTTTTATTGACTGAAATGAATCGTATGTTAAAATATATATAAGAACATTATTTTATTGATAGGAGAAATGAAAATGATTAAAACAATTGACACAAAAAATGCACCAGGCGCAATAGGTCCATACTCACAGGGGAAAGTATTTGGAGATTTAGTATTTACTTCAGGTCAGATTCCAATAGACCCAGCAACTGGTGAAGTTTGTGAGAATGAAATAACAGCACAGACAGAGCTTGTTATAAAAAATCTTATTGCTGTTTTAGAAGAGGGCGGATCTAAGATAGATAACGTTATTAAAACAACTTGCTTCCTTGCAGATATGGGCGACTTTGCAGCGTTCAACGAAGTTTATTCAAAGTATTTCACATCGAAACCAGCAAGAAGCTGTGTAGCAGTTAAAACGCTTCCGAAAAACGTTCTCTGCGAAATAGAGGCAATTGCTGCAAAGTAATTTTAGGATTGATATATATGAAAAATAAAATGAATGATAGATTTCGCGACCTACAAGGGGGCTTATTTCTATCGGTAACAAAAGCTGATGTCGGCGAGGGCGCTGGTAAATTTATGGCTGACGGCGGCGAGATAATGGCATGGGCTGACCCGTTTTTTCCAGACCCATCGGTTCCTGAGTCTGTTAAAGAAGTGATGAAAAATGCTATCGATGATGGCTTGGTTTCTCATTACAGTATGCCTATTGGACTATACGAGCTACGTGTTGCGCTCTCAGAGTTTATAAAAAAGCAAAACGGACTTGATATTGACCCTGCGAGAAATATAATTGTAACACCTGGCTCTGACAGCGGTCTTATCTACTCGTTGATGCCGTTTCTCGGCGAGGGCGATGAGGTTTTGATACCTTGTCCATCTTATCCTAGCAACTTTCTAAACTGCAAACTACTCGGCGCTGTTCCGATTGAAGTTCCTATGTATGAAGAGGATAACTACCAGCTGCGCTTAGAGGAGCTTGAGCGACGGGTAACAGATAAAACAAAAGTTGTTTTGATAACCCATCCAAATAATCCGACTACAACAGTATTTCGTCCAGATAATATCAGAATGCTTTGTGATTTTGTTAAAAAACACGACCTTATTTTGGTATCAGATCAAGCTTTTGAAGATCATATTTATGATGATATTGAGTTTCTATCGCCAAATACCGTTGAGGGTATGTGGGAGAGGACTGTAACAGTTTGTTCGATATCAAAAGGTCTTGGGCTTTCAGGGTTTAGAATAGGGTACATATACACAAACGATGTCTTTATGGATGTTTACTATGGTGGAGCTGTTAATATCCTCGGCGCAGCAACTACTATAACTTCTCTTGGTGCGATTGCAGCACTTAGCGATGATAGCATTCTTAAAGATTATAAAGAGCGCCTTGACAGGCGTCGTATGCTTGCTTATGAAGTACTAAGCACAATCCCCGGTGTTTCAATGAAGCCGAGCGAGAGCGGTATATTATCGTGGATAAACATCAAAAAGCTCGGGACAAGCGAAGAGGTTGCGAATCATCTGATGAACGATGCTAAAATTATGGTAAATCAGGGAACACCATATGGCAGTGAAGGAGAGGGCTATCTTCGAATTGTAACCGCTTGCTTTAAAGAGGACAGTGACGCAGTTATTCGTTTTGAGAGGATAAAAGAATCGCTGACGAAGCTTGCTAAAAGCAAAGGCATTATATAATTTAAAAAATAAAACAACGGTATTAAGCAATATAGCTTTACACCGTTGTTTTTTTATTATCTAATAATTTTCAAGTAAAATTTAAGCGTATTATTTAATAGAGGTAATTTATGAGGTGAGTGGATATTTTAATTATCAAGCTTTCCTGAGTCGATAAATAAATCTATTAAATCTGTATATCCTCGAAGCTCAGCAGTATATCGCTCTTTGATTTTCTGGACGCTGTTAAGTTCCTCATCTGTTAAATTTCCGCTAAATAGTTTTGCCTTTTTAAATCCTAAGTATAGCCTTCCACCCTCGAGTGAGATATGCATAAAACTCCCTACTACCTTGCCTTTTTCGAGTATGGCTGTTATAAAATCAGGGGTTAGTATATAGGATAGAACAGACTCGTCGTTGGTATAGACAGAAAATCTCTTGTCAAACTCTGCGTTACCAGTCGCTGTTTTTTTGAGGTTTCCAATATTACCGATAATCTTCTGGCTTTTGTTATTTTCACGTATTAACAGTCTGCCAGAGAGGAGCCTTGAAAACTGAACGACAAACCATGGACCGCTAAAAAAATTTGCCTGATAGTGACCTCCGCCTCCCTCACCAGTATGGTACTCAAGTCGTGTGAACCATTTTTCTGAAAACTCAAAATATTTTGAGCGGTAATGGCCCTTTAAATGGTCACTGCCATAGTCGTAGTCATAGCCGCCGACAATATTTGACTTGCTTACTATTGCGTTTGAGATATGAGAGTTTCTATCGTATTCCGAAACTTCAAAGAATTTTTTTAG
>CAYJJJ010000003.1:23042-31032 GCA_964370465.1 uncultured Oscillospiraceae bacterium | reverse complement strand
GAAGTTCGCCGAACCTCTTCGAGTATATGACTATCAATATAATCTTGAACGTTGTTCATAGAAAGACCTCCAAACTTCGTCTATTCTGCGGTATAAGTCACCCAAACATCCTCTAATATATCGTAATAGAATATCTGCAAATCCTCAGACACTGCATAGTGCTCTTCTGCGACAAAACGGTCTTCCTGATTTGTGCCAAATGCAAAGGTTTTGCATAGAATACCGTTTATCTCGCTCTCACCTGTGTCGACAATAGCCATGCCCTCTGCTTTTTCACCGAGTGCATCTAAAAGGGCAGTTGAGGTTGTTTCGAAGTCGAGCAGTTCGGGTTCTTCGGGTTCATCGGGTTCATCGACAAATGGAGTGTTTTGCTGATAATAAAAGGTGTACATATTGTCGTCATCAGTTGACCACTCATCGATAGGGATTAAGTCAATACTGTCCTCAGGAGAGCCGATAACGCCATAAGATAGCTCCAATTCATCAAACTCAAGAACGATAAGTGGGTTGCCGTTGAGGGCACGTTGCTCGTCGTAGTTGCCATACGCCTCGCCTATAACATTACCATCAAGGTCGTAAGCAAAAGCGGACTCGCCGTCTATATGCATAACGTGAAATGGCATATCGCTATCAAGCGCATTAGAATACCAGCCGATATAATCTGAAAAACTTCCAACCTCTTGGTCAACATAACCTGGAATATCTCCGCCGTTATCGTCTTCGCTGTTACTACTTGTATCGCTACTATTGCTGTCTGACTGACTTCCGCAAGCGGTAAGTGCAACTAAAGTTATGAGTGCTAAAAGTAATACTAATAAATTTTTAATTTTCATAAGAAAATCCTTTCTAATTTTGCTAATTTATAGCGCCTGTAAGAAAATTAGGTTTAAAAACAGATAAAATGCAGATGCTAAGAAAGTTAATAAACAAACAATAGCTATAATCGTGAGTTTTTTTCGCTCTTGCGAGTTCTCGGTTTTCTTTTTCGCTCTGTTTGTGTAGATAATACCTAGAACAGATGCTATTAAAATAATTGCTGAAATTGCAATAGTCATAAAATACCTCTAATATCCGAGAATTTTGAAATAAAAATTCTCGTGCATATAAAAGTGGTCATATTCATAGAAAGGTGTACCATACGCAAGGGCGAAGCTCTCATCTACACGCATTTCTGCATCTCTTGCATCGTAAGCTGCTCTGTCAAACGAGTATACCAAACCGTCATAACCGACAGGGGAAACCATAGTGTAATCAAGGGTGAAAACGAGATAGCTATCCTCGATATAATAGTCATAAGTGAACGACTTTGTAAGCTCGATTACTATATCACGGCCATTGTATGGAAGGGTATATGAAACGGTGTCCGCATCGCCAAACTTAAAAGTATAGCCTGTGTAATAATCAAACAATGTAGTGTATGAGTGACTATCCATTGCCGTATCCGGTGGGCGATTAATGAAGTAGATATATGCTGTGAAATGTGTTGTCTGTGTACCGTCGCCGTGGTCTTCAACTTCATGAAGAACAACTTCAACGTCACAATCATCAGTCATATGGTTAAAACCGCCATCGTAGTCATAATAAACGCCGTTCATAAAGTAATGTCTGCCAGTATTTGGTTGGGAATAGAACAGGTTGTATTCCTCAAATGCCGCATAGTAGGCTGGTGGATCTGGCATTTCACCGCCGCCGTTGTTGCCGCCCCCAATACCGCCGCCGTTGTTGCCGCCCCCAATGCCGCCGCCTGAGTTTCCTGCTCTGTAGAAATAGCCGTCAAGACCGTTTATCCAAAGGGTATCGTTGTCTACGATTTCGAAGGTGTAGACAAAGCCGTGGAAATCGCTTCTTAGGGTAATTTTGCTTCCGTTGTGCTCGTAATCGCCTTCAAAGAAATCAGGATCGATAATATTGAATTCATCGAAGAAACCGAAAGTTCCATCGGCATAAAATGCAACATGTGCATTGGTGTCCTCATAATAGAACTCGCCGACAAAAAGATTAGAGGTCGGAACATCGTCGCCATAGTATACATCTGCTGAAATAAACTTACCAATACCATTGATAAAAAGCACCGGCTTATATGGATGTTCAGGGTCTGACGTCATAAAATAGCCAGTATCAACAGAGCCATCATCATATGTGAACTCGAAATACCCCGCGTCATATACATATGTTCCATAGAACATAGTACCGTCTTGCACAAAATAGAGGGTGTCGTTGCTTGCAAGGTTTATCTCATGTCCGCTCTCTACATGGTAATAGCTACCTTCAAAGGTTCCTCGTGAGTACTCAACAACTCCACCACCAGAGCTTGAGTCGGTACCGCCATTTTGTCCTCCTCCGCTGCTGCTGTTATCGCCGCCGCCACCGAGCATTATATCGGCCGGTGAGCCTGAACATGCAGAAATAAAAAGCATAATCGAGAGGATAGTTGAAATAATCGCTAATTTTTTAGTTTTCATATTTTCTCCTAACTGTTTAAAATTATTTGATGTTTGAAATCATCGTGATTTGAGTTAATTACTAATATTTATTATATATATAATTTATCACATTTTAAACATAAAAACAATATTTTAATTTGTATTTATAAGGCAGTTAAAGTTCTTGTCTTTTTGGTCGATATATAGTTTGTTAAGGTTAATTTTTTGACGATTTATAAATAAACTGCATATTATCATAAATTTTTTATTTTTTTTGCAATAAAACGTGTTTGTTGCGCATTACTTAAATGAATGGAGGCTTTAATGGAAACTGAAATTGTGTTTTTAGGGACGAGAGGAACTGTCCCCACAGATAATAAAAAGCACCTTGTTTTCGGCGGCGCAACACTTTCAACGCTAATTAAGACTAAAAACTGTAATATTGTTCTTGATGCCGGAAGCGGATTTTTAAATATAAATGACTACATAGAATACGATAAAGATGAAAAGGTAGTCTTGCACATTTTAATATCTCACACTCATTTTGATCACATAATGGGGCTTGTGGCATCGGATATTATGTTTAACCAGAATGCAACTATAAATATTTACGGTAAGAGAAGAGAGAAACTGTCAGTAAAAGAGCAGATAAACTGCTTTATGTCACCCCCTGTATGGCCAGTTGACTCTTCTTCGTTTAAAGCAACTGTTAATTTCCATGATATCGAAGATGAATTTTTCATAGAAAATATATCAGTGGATTTTATCGATGGAGTACATCCTGGTGGCTCAACTATCTATAAACTCGATATCGATGGTAAAAAAATAGTTTATGCAACCGATACAAAGTTCAATAAAGATGAGGGTTTTGAGTTTACACAGTTTGTAAAAGGTGCTAATATTTTAATTGCTGATGGACAGTATTCAAGTGCTGATATGGTGACGAAGTTTGATTATGGACACTCATATTGGAGAGATACAGTCATGATAGCGAAAAAATGCGGGTGTGAATTACTGACAATCACACATCATGACCCGTACAGCGACGATGATTATCTGTTAACTGTTGAACAAAAGGTCAAGGAGTACGATAAAAACTACTTTTTGGCAAGAAGAGGGGATAAAGTAGTCTTATGATTAATTACGATACAGCCAAACTACTAAAGACTTTTATTGCTGTTTCATCTGTCTATGACGGAGATACTCTTCTTGAGCTCATTTTAAATAACGCCCTTGATATCACAAACTGCGATGCTGGAACCCTTTATATCGTTGATAATAATGAACTTGCCTTCAAGATTATGATAACACGTTCACTAGGGATAAAAAGTGGCGGTAAAAACAAAAAAATTAACCTTCCGAACGTGAAGATGTCGAGGTCGAATGTCTGCACTTATAGTGTGCTTGAAAATAAAGTCGTAAACATTCCCGATGTATATAAAAGCGACTTGTTCGACTTTTCAGGCCCAAAACATTATGACAAGTTAACTGGATACCAGACAAAATCTATGATAGTAGTCCCGATGGTTGACGATAGGGGCGAAACTATAGGTGTTATGCAACTATTGAATGCTAAAGATTCGAGTGGCAATATAGTAGAGTTTAACAACAAAAGTGAGATGATATTAAAAGCGATTGCTTCAATTGCGGCAATTAAGATGACAAATATCAGCTACACATTTGAAATTAAAAGACTGATGGAGTCAATTGTTAAAACAATAGCTGAGGTCATATATTTAAGAACGCCGTATAATGTGTCACACACTCACAATATGGCAATTTATGCAGAGCATTTTATCGAATGGCTTTCAACAAACAAAGAAAATGAGCAAATTTTCGATGAAGAGAGCAAGCAGATGTTTCTTATGAGTATTTGGCTTCACGATATAGGGAAACTCGCAACCCCGCTTGAAGTTATGGATAAAGCAACGAGGCTTCACGAAAAAGTGGAGAGGGTAATGGGTAGGCTTGATATTATTAGGCTTACAACAAAACTCTCTTGCCTTGAAAATGGGTGCGACCCAAAAAGAGAACTCGATAAGGTTGAAGAAGTTCGAGAATTTGTTTTGTCAATAAATAACAAAGGCTTTTTAGATGAGGAAACTCTCTTAAAAGTTCGCGCTCTATCAGAGTTGACATATACAGATGATAGCGGTAAATTGTGTAGATGGTTTACAGATGATGAAATTGATGATTTGATGATTGTCCGCGGAACGCTAACAGCGAAAGAGCGTGTTGTTATGCAAAACCATGTTTTGATGACAAAACAAATACTTGAAAAAATGGACTTTAAAAATGAATATTCAATGGTGCCAATTTGGGCAGCAAGGCACCATGAGTTTATAGATGGAAGCGGTTATCCAGAAAAATTAACTGCAAAAGAGCTCGACTTGCCGACAAGGCTGCTTACGATTATTGATGTTTTCGATGGCCTTTCAGCGGTCGATAGACCATATAAAAAACCAACACCTATCGATAAGGTGTTTGTAATAATGAATGAGATGGTAAAAGAGGGGAAGCTCGATGGTAAGTTGCTTTCGCTATTTTATCAGAGCAAAGCTTGGGAAAAAGGTGTTTTTAAACGATGAGAGAAGGATGTTTTATGGAAAAGAGCCAAAGCACGGGAATAAGAAGTAAAATAGCGATTTTGCTTGCAGTTATTTTGTTATTCACAACTGCATGTGGTGGCGGCGCTGATACTGTATCGGGTAGTCAGAATATTGAGAGCGCAACAGCTGATATTATGCGCCTTGAGCTTTTTGAGGGTGAATTGAAAATTAAAAATAGTGATGGGCAAGATATCGAGCCTTTTGCTGGAATGAGATTGCAAAGCGGGTATACAGTTGAAACTGGGAGCGAAGGATTTGCTTTTATTAGCCTTGATGACAGTAAAGCTATAAAGCTTGACTCAGCTTCGAGTTCTAAAATTGATTACGACGGCAAAGATCTTCTGATAACGCTTGTTTCAGGTAGTCTGTTCTTTAATGTTACCGCCCCGCTTGCTGACGATGAGAGCATGAATATACAAACATCAAACATGATAACAGGTATAAGAGGAACTTCGGGTATTGTAACAACATACGAAGACGATGATAGGGTGGTGTCTGAAACAACTATTATTACTGGTAAAGTTGTAGTAAACGCAATAGGCGATGATGGTGATGAGTTAGATGATGTTGACCTGCCAGCAGGAAACACTGCCGTTTACGACTATGAGGACGATGAGGATAGAATAACTATACTTGAAACAGATGAAAACTCAATACCGGATTTTGTTTTGCAGGTACTTGCGGATGACGATGAGCTATTTGATGAGATTTTTGAAGACGGCGTTTTTGACGCAGATGAACTTCGTGATATTTTAGATGATTTATATGAAGATAATAACGATGATGATGATAATTCAGACGGCGATAGTGAAGAAGATGATGAAGATGAAAATGAGGAGGAAGAGGAAGAAGATGAAAATGAAGAAGATGAAGACAATAATTCACAGAGTGATAACAGCAGTTCATCATCTTCAAGCAGAAGCAACAGCGACGAAGAAGACGAAGAAGATGACGACGATGATGAAAGTTCATCTTCTACACCAGATAGTAGCAAGGTAGAAGATGAGGAGGAAGAGGAGGAAGATGAGATTGAGGATAGTTCGAGCAGTGAACAGAGTCCTCAAGATAGCAGTCCTCAAAGCCTTCCAGCTGAAAAAGATGACGATGATGACTAAGAGTTAAATATACTGATATTTTAGTGTAATTTAAATTTTAGAGAAGTTTTCAATTGATTATTTGCGAAATTTAGAATAGAGATAATATTTTAATGAAAAAATTAGTTAAAGATATTTACAAAAAACTGAATATTAATGAGAAAAAAAGAAAGTTAGTGGGGAGAGTTCTCTTCTCACTAATTTCTTCTGTTGTTATAACTTTTTTGCTTGGTCAAAGTTTGTTTTTTTCGGTCGTTACAGATATAGATGATGAGCTATACCAAAGGAATGGGCCGCCAAACCCGGAAATTGTAATTGTGGGTATGGATATTAAGGCACTTAATGAGTATGACTCTATGCCATGGCCTCGTGATATTATGGCGCAAGCTATTGAGATGCTCAATAATAACCCCGAAAAAAAACCTGCAGTTATTGGAATTGATACCCTTTACACAACGACTGATAACAGCGAAGGAGATGCACGTTTTGTGGCGGCAGCGCTTGCGGGCGGGAATGTTGTGACTGCTTCGAACATCACCTTTGATAGCAAGCTTGTTATGCTTCCCGACGGCAGTTTTTATATGGATGAAGATGCCGTTGTTTTAATAGAGGAGCCGTTTGAAGCGCTTGCAGAAGTTTCAAAGGCGGGGCATATTAATGCGATGCTCGATAACGACGGTATCCTACGACATGCAATCTGGGAAGTTGAGCTTCCGAGCGGTGAGATGTATCCTTCATTCAATCAAGTTGTTTATTACGAATATATGGAGAGTATCGGGTCTACTGATATAGTGAGTCCAGTTACAGATGGTGAAGATATGTGGTATCTTCCTTTCACATCATACCCTGGTTCATACGATGACGGCTATTCAATAGTTGACCTTATTGATGGTAAGATTGACCCAGATGTTTTTGCCGGCAAAATAGTGCTAATTGGGCCGTATACTATTGGTATGAGCGATGAGTACTTCACCGCTATCGATCACGCAAGAAAGATGTATGGGGTTGAGTATCAGGCAAATGCGATTGCAGCACTTATTAATGGCGACTTAAAAGATGAAGTTGATGAGAATACTCAAGCAGCTCTTCTTTTTATACTTACATTTATTATGCTTTTTTGGCTATATGAGCGAAAGTTTTCACATGCTACAATCTTATATATTTCAATTTCAGCTCTTTGGGTTTTCTTGTGTTTGTTGCTGTTTGAGATGGGAATTGTTATGCACATATTCTATTTTATAATCTCAGCAGCTATCTGCTATACTCTATCGATAATAATAAATTATTTAAAGTCTATGATGGAGAAGCGAGAGATAACAAGGACATTTAAGAGGTTTTTAGCACCTGATGTTGTAACGAAACTTTTAAACGACGAGCAAGCGAGCAGTCAGCTTGGAGGTAAGCTTACAGATATTGTTGTGATGTTTGCAGATATACGAGGTTTCACACCACTATCTGAAAAGCTAAGCCCCGCACAAGTTGCTGAAATACTAAACGACTATCTCACTATGATGAGTGATGCTGTTTTAAAAACAGGTGGCACTATTGATAAATATATGGGGGACAGTATAATGGCTTTTTGGGGTGCACCAATGCCTGTGGAAGATTTTGAATATAAAGCCGCATTAACCGCACTTGATATTATTGTCCGCTCAAAAGAGCTTGAAGATAAGTATTTAGATAAATATAGCAGTCAGATTAAAATAGGAATAGGTATAAACTACGGCCCGTGTATTGTTGGGAATTTTGGTTCAGTTGATCGCATGGATTACACTGCAATAGGGGATACTGTAAACGTTACTGCAAGACTTGAATCAAACGCAAAGCCCGGAACAATATTAGCTACAAAAGCTATTTTTGATAG
>CAYJJJ010000003.1:0-22942 GCA_964370465.1 uncultured Oscillospiraceae bacterium | reverse complement strand
AATTCAGATACAGTTGATTACCGTAAAAACACAGACACTGCCTACAATGCGAAAAAAGTTGCTGTTGTTTTTGAAAAGCTACCAAAAAACATTGAGGAACTAAAATCAATTACCAAAGATTTTAAAGACCCATATAAAATTGCGGCTCTTGTTGTTGCGGCGCTTAGTGGTTATAAAGAAGATGCACAGGGCTGTATTGAAATGGTGAATTTTTTAAGAGGGCCTCGTCCACTGACTGAATACGACGTTCAATATATAAATGACCGCTTAGAATTAAATCCATATTTAATGAATTCATTTTTTGATGGTGCAGTGCCGACTAATAATTATAAACCTTCTATGCCTTATACTGTTTTTGTGTATGAAAGCGTGGAAAATGAAATAATTGTCGGTGAAGGATTTATGCGTCTATTTCTAAAATCAGGCGGTGCAAATAGTGCGCGTGGTGTTAAACTGCGCTATAAAGCTTCATCTGATGAGTGGTTCTTGTGGGACTTTCTTCTGTTTGCAGATATAGAAAGGCCAGTTTCTGATGACCCTTGGGCTTAATAAAATTTTGAACGAGAGCTCTTTGCTTTCGTTCTTTTTATTTAAAAATGTGCATAAAAGCACATTCGGGCAACCTGATATTAGTATATAATTTTTATATACTAATATCAGGAGGTTATTTTATGAAAAAAATTGTAGCAATTATATTCTGCTTATCTTTTTTATCTTTGCTTGGTGGTTGCGGTGGAGGAGATAGCGATAACGGCGCAGAGAATGAGAATTCAGGAGGTGGTGAGGTGATTAACAGTGAGGTGCACTCAATAGGGGAGTTTGATGTTAATGTTCCAGAAAATTGGTTGGTTGTTCCGTTTTTAGTTAACGGTGACGAAGAAAACCCAATGACCGATTCGGTGGTGCTGTATAAAGAAGCGGAAAATGATATAAGTATGCTAAATCATCCATCGATCTCTATTTTCATATATGATTTGGACCACGACGCTTTAAATGACAGACCGCTCTACGATGATGCTGAAGACATTGAGCCTGTTGTGATTGGAGATGCAACTTACGAGGGGTTTAAGTCGGAAAATAATGGATATCCTATTTATTCAGTAGCGGCTACAATTGGGGACAATCAGTTTAAGCTGATTATGCGTTATAAGGCTTCTAAAGGTGAAATATCGTTTTCAGATGCGGATGTTATTTCTATTATTGAGTCGTTAACAGCGACGCCAGCAGGGTAATATCTATTTTTGTAATTAGCTTTTGAAGTTTAATAGACGAAATTGTTATGAAACATTTCTTGTCATTTAGGACGTTTGACTTTGGCAAAGAGAGCGGGAGAATTCTCCCGCTCTCTTTGTTTATGTGATAGGTTGTTTTTTTATTATTTAAAATAGCTTTAATTTGAATTTTGATTTTCAGCTTATTATTTTGCAGGATTTATTGCTTTTTAATTTTATTTATATAGCTCTCAGTTGAGTTCGAATATGGATTTTTGTTTTCAGCTGATGGTTTTGGAGTGTCTTCGCTGCCCCTTATAAGCACTGTCAAAACAGTTGTAGTTATTAGAGGATAGATAAACCATATCGCGAGTGAAACTTGCCAAAATAGTTCAGGTATGCCCCAAAAGTGGTGTATCAAGTAAAAAAATAATGCCGCAGCTGCCCACCCACTGCAAAATAAAAAATTTATAATGTATGCAAGTATGAAACCTTTGTCAGAAGCTCTATTTTTTCTCAAGTTATTTCCTCCTAAATTTTGTTTATATTGCTATTATAATCTCTTGTTTTAACTTTTAATATGTGCTTTTTGGCACATATGCAAATCTTACTTTTAATGGTAAAATTATATATAATAAAAATTGTGTTTATATTATACAGCATAATTTGAAATAATCTATTATTTTGGAGGATTTCTATGGGATTAATTAAAGCTTTAACAGGTTCGGTTGGCGGAGTTTTAGCCGACCAATGGAGAGAATTTATCTACTGCGACTCTATTTCAGCTGATTGTCTTGCGACTAAAGGACAAAAACGGAGTAGTGACCGCAGCTCAAACACAAAAGGCGAAGATAACATCATAACTAACGGTTCAGTTATCGCGGTTGCCGACGGTCAGTGTATGATAATCGTTGATAACGGCAAGGTAGTTGAGCTTTGTGCAGACCCCGGTGAATTTACATACGACAGCTCAACAGAGCCGAGTATTTTTTATGGCGGTCTTGGAAAAGGTATTATAGATAGCTTTAAAAATATCGGTTCAAGGTTCACCTTTGGCGGACAGCCTGGAAAAGACCAAAGGGTTTATTATTTCAACACTAAAGAGATAATCGGAAATAAGTATGGCACACCAGCAGCTGTCCCTTTCCGTGTAGTTGATACAAATATCGGCCTTGATATAGATATCGATATCAGATGTCACGGTGAATACTCATACAAAATCATCGACCCTATGCTTTTCTATACAAATGTCTGTGGGAATATCGATGGTGAATACCTAAGAAGTGAGATAGATGGTCAGCTGAAAAGTGAGCTTTTAACTGCTCTAAACCCAGCGTTTGCACAAATTTCGGCTATGGGTATTCGTTATAGTGCGCTACCTGGCCACACTATGGAAATTGCCAATGCACTAAATGAAGTGCTCTCAAAGCAGTGGGGAGAGCTTCGTGGACTGAAAATACATTCGTTCGGAGTATCTTCGGTCAAAGCATCTGAAGAAGATGAAGATATGATTAAAGAGCTCCAGAGAAACGCTACTTTTAGAAACCCAACAATGGCGGCAGCTCATCTTGTTGGCGCTCAGGCAGAAGCTATGCAGAGTGCGGCTGCAAATGAGGGTCAGGGTGCATTCATGGCGTTTGCTGGCATGAATATGGCAAACAACGCTGGTGGCATGAATCCAAATAGCCTATTCCAGATGGGTCAACAGCAGGGTGGCGGTATGCCTCCACAGGCGGGCGGCGCTCCAAATGGCGGATTTGGTATGCAAAGTCAGGGTGGACCTCAGGGCGGTGCACCGACAGCGGCTCCAACTGGCTGGGATTGCAGTTGCGGTAAAGCTGGCAATACAGGCAACTTCTGCAACGAATGCGGAAACAAAAAACCAGAAGAGCCAAGCGGTTGGGCTTGTAGCTGTGGTGCTACTAATAAAGGCAAATTCTGCCCACAATGTGGCAGCAAAAAGCCAGCGGAAGCGCTTTTATATAAATGCGATAAGTGCGGTTGGGAGCCAGCGGACCCAAAAAATCCACCTAAATTCTGCCCAGAGTGCGGAGATTTATTTGACGACAAGGACGCAAACTCATAATATATACTTAAAATTCACAGTGATTTTAACTCAAAAGGCGACTTCTCGAAAGAGGGGTCGTTTTTTTAGCAAAATGTAGATAAAAATTTTGTCGAAATATAACAAAGTTTAGTAGTATTTATTGGATAATTCGCTTGTGTAATCTTTTTGTTTATGGTATACTTACTGTGTAATAAAGTATTGTATGGTGGATACGAATGCGTCCATCTTTTTTTTAACTAAAATTTAAGGAGAAATATGAGCACAACATTTAAAGAACTAGCACTAAAAAGTGAAATCCAAAGAGCAATTGATGATTTGGGTTTTATTGAAACAACAAAAGTACAAGCGAAGACGATTCCGATTATCCTTGAGGGCAGAGATATTCTTGCACAGTCAAGAACTGGTACAGGTAAAACTTTAGCGTTTTCCATTCCAGCTATCTCGCTTGTAAAGAAAGAGGAGAGCGGTGTTCAAGTGTTGGTTTTATCGCCGACAAGAGAGCTTGCTCAACAATGTACTGAAGAAGTGCGCAAAATAACAAAATACATGCCGTTTATAAAGATTGCCGATATCTATGGTGGCGCTGATTATAGCCCACAGTTTCGTGCACTAAAAACTGCGAATGTCGTAATCGGCACACCAGGTAGGCTTATCGACCATATAAATAGAGGAAGCCTAAAGCTTGATAATCTAAAGATAATTATCCTTGACGAAGCGGACGAGATGCTTAATATGGGATTCCGTGAAGATATCGAGGAGATTTTAAAAGATACTCCAGACACAAGGCAGACACTGATGTTCTCAGCGACTGTACCTAAAGCGATTGTTGAGATTGCAAACAGCTATTTAAGTAACCCAAAAAAGGTGAATTTAGTAACTGACAATGCAACTATCGGCGAGATATCTCAGCTATTTATCGATGTTCCAAAACAACACAAAATTAACGCTTTAAAGCTTCTTTTGTATTATTACAAACCAAAACGCTCAATTATATTCTCAAACACAAAGAGTATGGTAGATGAGCTGTCTGATATGTTAAATGCGGCTGGATTTTCAACTGCCGGTATCCACGGTGACCTAAAACAGCGTCAGCGAACTAAAGTTATGGGCGATTTCAAAAGCGGTAAGACACACATTCTTATAGCTACCGATGTTGCTGCAAGAGGTATTGATGTTAGCGATATCGACTATGTATTTAACTTTGATATTCCAAAGATGGACGACTATTATGTCCACAGAATAGGAAGAACAGGAAGAGCTGGCAAAAGCGGTGTTGCTATAACTATCTGTTGTGGCAATAAAGAAACAGCTATTATGCGCTCGATGGCGAAGAAGCTTCGCTGTGATGTCACTGAGATTGATGCGCCAACTGTTGAGAGTATTTCTAAAAATGATGCAGAGAAGAACGTTGAGAAGGTTATAAAACGTCTTTCAAAAGATGAAATTGGAAGCAACGCGAACAAGCAACTTGTAAAAACCCTTATTGAAAGCGGGTATACAGCAGAGAGCATCGCTGTTGCTTTGGCAGGTATTGCATTTAAAGCAAAGGCGAGAGCTATTGAAGATATTCCAAAACACTCGAAAAAAGCAGAGCGTGTAAAAGGGAAACCTGTAAAATTCAGAGAAGAGACTGGTGGTAAATACAAAAATATCCACCTCGACATCGGCGCCGCTTCAAGATGTAGAACAAATCACATTGTCGGTGCGATAACAGAGAAAACTGGTATTTCTTCAAGTCATTTAGGCAAGATAATAATTGATGAAAATTCATCGCTTGTAGCAGTTCCTGAGAGTATGATTGATGATATTCTTTTCGCTCTTCGTGGTATTAAGATATGCGGGAAACCTGTTAATGCAAGTTTCTTCCACTCAGAAAAATCCAAGAGTAAAAATTCGAAATTCAACAGTAATACTAAGCGCGGCGGATTTTCAAAAAACAACAATTCTAAATTTATTAGAAGAAAAGGCAAAAAATAATTTAATCTATAATTATGATAAAGGTAACTTATTAAAAAGAGTTACCTTTATTTATTTTTTGCTTAAATATATAAATTTTCTTTATAAATTTTTATGAAGATGTAACGATGTTGTTACTAAGTGATATTTCTATGTGTGCATCGCAGGTATTTTAAGTAAATATGTTGCTTGACTAAATTTATTCACAAATATAATTATCAATAGTTTATGTTATTATTTTTGTTTAGTATATCTAATAGACATTTTAAATTTTTATGTTATAATTTTATTATTACAATGAAATATTATCCAATGAGGATTTATTACCTATATTTTAAAAGGAATAGTGATATGAAAATTTCAATAGATGATTATCTTTTAAATTCAATGATTGATGCAACGCCGATTGCTGTTATGCTAATAAACGAAGATGGGAAAATTCTATACTGCAACAAATACTCACTTGAGTTTTTTGATATTGCTAATGATTGCGATATAAGCGATAGGTTTTCAGAGCTATCACCTGAATATCAGCCATCAGGAATTAAAAGCTCTGAGGGAGCTACAAGCAAAATCAGTTCGGTATTTAATACGGGTATAGTTAATTTTAACTGGCTTCACAAAAGCTTCGCTGGAACGGAAATCCCATGTGAGGTAACGCTTGTTGATTTAAAAATTAATGACAGCGATAACAAAAGGGTAATTGCAGCTTATTTGCGTAACATAGTTGAGTATTTAACAGCTGTTTTGAATGTTAATGCAGCTGACAATTATTTTGTCGACAGAATAACAGATAAACAGCTTTTCAATACGATTGCAGACCTTTCCGATGAACTGTTCTTTATTTTCGATACTAAAACTCGTGAAGTTCAGTTTTTAGGCAAAGGGAAAGAAAATTTTGGACTCAAAGACGATAAGAAGTATTTGTTAGATGTTTTCACAAGTAAAGGTAGGCTTTTTGGCGAGGATTTGGATTTGTTTACAGAGCTTTGTAAGAATATCGAGAACGGCATTGTGAAACCTATAGACATAAGGCTTATTCCGAAAAGTGGCATACCGCATTATTATAAGATAAGCTATCAATTAATATATGATAATGAAAACAATCCTTTATTCGCTATTGGTAAAGCTTTTGACATTAATGAGCAGAAATCACTTGAACTTCGCTCAAAGACCGACCTCTTAACAAACTGCTTCAATAAGGTGACTTCTGAAAATCTAATTGCAGATACCATTTCAGAGCACCCAAATGGTATGCATGCTTTGTTTATTGTCGATATAGATAACTTTAAAGCAATTAATGATAATTTGGGGCATCATTTTGGGGATCTTGTTTTGAGTGAAGTTGCAGGCAACCTTCGCAGTTACTTTAGAACTGATGATATTTTAGGTCGTATCGGCGGCGATGAATTTATCGTTTTCCTCAAAAATGTAACGGATGTTTCTATTATTGAAAGCAAAGCTATGAATATTTCAAAAGCATTTCAAAATACCTATTCAGGTGAACATGGTGATTATAAAATTTCCGGTAGTATCGGTATTGCATGTTTCCCAAGAGATGGGAAGACATTTGAAGAGCTCTATAAGGCTTCAGATAAAGCGCTCTATCAGTCGAAGTTATCTGGTAAAGATAGGTATACATTCTACAGCGAAGATTTCCTCGACGGAACTATGAAAAACCGCACACTTTTAGAAAATGCAAACCGAATTGCAAACTCGTATTTTGATTCTGAACTTGTTTCAACTGTATTTAATCTTATGTATGAAACAAAAGAGCTCGGCTCCTCTGTCAATGCTGTAATGCAGTATATCGGCAAGCGGACGAATTCTGACAGATGCTATATATTTGAGTCGTTTGACGATGGAAAGACCTATTCAAACACCTATGAATGGGTAGCGAACGGGATAACTCCTGAGATAGATAATCTGCAGGGGCTTACCGCTGAAATATTAGGTGATTTCCTCAGCACCGCTGACGCTAACGGAATTGTTTACAGCAACGATTTAACTGTCCTTGAAGCGGATGGTGCCTACAAGCTTATGTATGACCAAGGGATAAAATCTTTTTTACATGCACAGGTTCGTGAGAAGAATGTAGCGAAACTGTTCCTCGGACTTGATGATTGTACAAGAACAAGGGTATGGAGCGAGAAAGAGATAAATAGTCTTTTATATGCGGCAAAGATGATTTCGATATTTTTGCTAACTGATAAAAATCACTAAAAATACAACTTATAAAAAAATATAGTCGTTAATTCTTTAGCAGGTGCTTTTGAAATCGCATATAGCTCTTTGGTCAGAACGCTGAAATTTCGCTTGTTAAATTAGCAGATTTAATATAAAGTTTCTTGACTTTAATTAGGTTTTATGTTAAGATTTTGTATATTGTTTATTAGGAGTAAGTATGGAATTTGTTATTTTAGGACTTTTGCAATTGCAACCGATGTCCGGTTATGAAATAGGTAAGTTTATTAAATCAAATCTGACAAAGATTTGCTCTGAGAGCGCTGGAAGTATCCAAACCGCTATAAAAAAACTTTTAAACTCAGAAAGTGTTTATTTTGAGGAGAGAGTATCTGGAAATAAGACGAAAAAACTGTTTTATGTTACAGATAAAGGTAGACAAGAGTTCTCAGCTTGGATAAGAACGCCTATGCAGAGTGAAAAGATTAAGAATATGGAGCTATCGAAGCTCTTTTTCATGGGATTTACCGATAAAGAGAATAGAGTTCGGGTGGTGAATAACTATATTGAGCAGTTGCGTGAGGGCACAAAAGCAACACTAAAGGGCAAAAATATCATTGATAAAATCCTTATGAATCCTGAAAATATTCCGCCGGAAGTTGTAACGCATCTTGAGTTTCAAAGATATACTATTGAATTTGCAATTGATATGAATGAATACGAAATAGCTTGGTACCAAAATCTTTTAAAGAGATTTTAGAGAATCAAGGTGGAAGAATTTATTGTTTCTTCCACCTTAATTTTTTAAAAAAGCGGTTGTGATATTTTACATCACAACCGCTTTTTTAAAATTACTTATAAATCTTTTCCAGAGAAAGAAAGAGGCAGAAGATCTTTTAACTCATAAACTTCATACTCGTCTTCGCTTTTAGCGAGAATAACTTTAAAATCCTCACTACAAAACTCAGCCATAACCTGTCTGCAAACACCACAAGGGGACACAAAATCAGGTAGAGGTGCACTAAAATCTTTGTTTGCCGCTACAACAGCAATTGCAGAAAACTCTCGCTCACCTTCGCTTACAGCCTTGAAGATAGCTGTTCTCTCGCCGCAATTTGTCGGAGAATATGAAACGCACTCGATATTACACCCTGTGTATACTTTGCCGCTTTTGCAAAGTAGCGCTGCACCTACTGCAAAATTAGAATATGGTATGTATGCTTTTTCTCGCGCTAATAGAGCTTCTTTTATAAGACTTGAATATTCCATTTAACTACTCCTTAAAATAATTTTTTATACTGTTATACCATTATATCATAAAAACCGTTTATGAAAAGGGGAAATAATTAGCGCCCTAAATAAAAAGTATGTTAAGCGATATTTTATTCTCCACTGCCAATTGTATTTCTGGTTAGCAATCTTCTTTTGTATTTTGCAAGAGATTTATCAAGAGCTTCTTTGCTATCAATCGAAAGCTCACAGCAGAGCGCTAATAAAGAGAATAGCACATCGCCCATTTCTTCCTCCATTTTGCTTGTTTTAGTAATATCTTTATCCATATATTCACAAGATAATAGAAGCTCTTTCCCGAGCTCTCCAACTTCGCTCACAACATCAATATACCTATTTTTTGCGCCGCAAGTAAGTTTGTTTTCAAAAATGAAATCTAAAACATCATTTTGCATAAAAAATCCTCCATTTAATATTATTATAATATCACAAGGTATAACCTTTTACAAACTACTTTTGTCAAATTAAGGTGAATTATATCTAAAAAGTTAGTAGCATTTTAGTTGTATTGTATAAAATACTGTGATAAAATATAAGCGAGATGAATTTCTCTTCTGAGAGGTGAGAATTATGGCAAAAGATAACTTTGAACAGTACAACAATGCGCATTTTGGAAGCAATGTCGATAGGTTAGGGGGCAGCAAGAGCAAGTCTGTCAACTTACAGCCGATGGATAAAATAAACGGTTTTGACGTGCGTCCTGGTTTCTATGATGTTAACGGCGCTACAGCTATTCCTTGCGGAGTTAATTTCACTATTCATTCGCACGGAGCAACCTCTATTGAACTGCTTTTATTTCACAGGGGTGAGAACAAACCGTATGCAGTTATTCCTTTTCCTTTGCACTATCGCATGGGTAAAGTTTATTCTATGATTGTTTTTGACCTAGAAATAGAAGATTTTGAATACGCTTTTCGTGTTGACGGCCCTTACGATAAGGAAAAGGGACTCATTTTCGATAAATCGAAGTATCTGCTCGACCCTTACGCGAAAGTTGTAACAGGACATGATAAATGGGGAAACCCAGAAGATAAAGTTCCGTTTTACAAATCTAAAGTTGTTAAGAATAACTTCGATTGGGGAGATACAAGACAACCGTTAATTCCCGATGAAGATCTTATTATATATGAACTGCACGTTCGTGGCTTTACCAAGGACAAAAGCTCGGGTGTTAGTTACCCAGGTACATTCAAAGGTCTTATCGATAAAATTCCGTATCTTGTTGAGCTTGGTGTTAATGTTGTTGAGCTGATGCCTGTATTTGAGTTTGACGAGATGCTCGATGCCAGAGAATATGAAGGAGAAACCCTCTGCAACTACTGGGGATACAGCACCGTTGGTTTTTTTGCTCCAAATAACAGTTATGCAGCCTTCCCCGAGGAAAACTTTGAAGGTAGTGAGCTTAAAGAGCTTGTTCGCGCATTAAATGAAAATGGAATTGAAGTTTTCCTTGATGTTGTTTTTAATCACACGGCGGAAGGGGATAACAATGGGCCTTTCTTTAGCTTTAAGGGGATAGATAACAGCGTCTACTATCTTCTAAATGAAGAGGGCGAGTATATGAATTACAGCGGTTGCGGAAATTCTGTCAACTGTAACCATCCAACAGTACAAAGGATGATTATCGACTGTCTTCGCTACTGGGTTACAACATATCATATCGACGGTTTCCGCTTCGACCTCGCTTCAATTCTCGGCAGAAATGAAGACGGTCGTCCTATGCAACGTCCGCCACTTGTCCGCTCACTTGCATTTGACACGATTCTCGGTGACTCAAAGCTAATTGCAGAGGCATGGGATGCTGCTGGCTTATATCAAGTTGGAAGTTTTCCGTCTTGGAATAGATGGAGCGAGTGGAATGGCAGATACAGAGATGATATAAGGAAGTTTTTAAAGGGCGATTTTGGAACGGCAAATGCGGCAGCTGAGCGAATTGCAGGCTCACATGATATATATGACCCTATAAATCGTCAAAATGCTTCAGTAAACTTTATTACCTGTCATGACGGGTTTACCCTTAATGATATGTTTAGCTACAATGAAAAGCATAACCTAAAAAACGGCTGGAACAATACCGACGGTGCAAACGATAACAACAGCTGGAATTGCGGAGTTGAGGGAGAGACTGACGATATCGAGATAAATACCCTTCGCAAACGCATGGTTAAGAATGCAATTACTATTTTGCTTTGTAGCAGAGGCATACCGATGTTTTTGGCAGGGGATGAGTTTTGCAACACTCAGTTTGGAAATAATAACGCCTACTGTCAAGATAACGAAATCTCTTGGCTTGATTGGAGCAATCTCGATAAGAACAGAGATGTTTTTGAGTTTTTTAAAAAGATGATAGCATTTAGAAAAGACCACCAGATAATGCGCAAGAACATAAGTGATGGCGCTGGCGGGTACAGGGATATATCTTTTCATGGAACTAAACCGAATGTTCAAAATTTTAATGACCACGATAGGTACATAGGTGTTATGTTTGCGGGCGAATATCCCGATAAAACGCAGGACTACATTTATCTTGCCGCCAATAGCTATTGGGAGAGCCTTGAGATAGAGCTTCCGAAACTGCCACAAGGTATGCAGTGGGTGCTTGTTTCATCGACCTTTGCAGATGATGACTATCTTGAGTACAACGCCATGAAAAAAATGGAAATTCAAGCGAATACCGTAGCTGTTTTTATGGCGACTGTTATTGGTGGGTAGATTGTTTAGGTATATAAATTTTCTAGTTATTAAACATAAATATTATATGCGAGAATATAAGCTGTATAAGTGGAAGAAGATGTTTTGTAGATGAATATCTTCTTCTTTATTTTTTAGAGAAACAATATCATAATTTGAATAGGGCGCCACCTCGCAGCCCGCAGTGGCGAACCATATGGTTCGCCGCAATCGCGCTCTGCGCGATTAAATGCACGTTAAGTGCATTTACTGCGGGCGGCGGATGGTTAATAAGTAATTAAATTTAATGTTTGATAAAAGGTGACAGTTATGCTTTGAAAAATAACCTAATTTATATACCCGAAAGCATAGTTATCAATGATTAATAGATTATTCGCAGTTGTAATTTTTCTTATGATTTGATATAATAAACTTTATTGTAAGAAAAAATAATTGAGGTGTATTAATGGATAGAATTGAGATTTCAAAGCTTAATATCTCATATAAAGAGTTATCAGGGGGGAATGTCCTGATAAATGGTTGGGTTAAAACTCTGCGCAGTTCTAAAGATATTGGATTTATTGAAGTAGTCGACGGTACAAGCTTTAAGGGTGTGCAGGTTGTTTTTGAGTCGAGTAATTTAGATAACTTTTCGGAAATTGCAAAGTATAATACCTTTACATCGATTTCTGTTGAGGGTGAGCTTGTTATCACTGAAGGGGCAAAGCAACCTTTTGAGATAAAGGCTACAAAAGTTTCGGTGATTGGTGAGTCAAGCCCTGATTATCCTCTGCAAAATAAAAGACATTCACTTGAGTATCTTCGCTCTATAGCTCACTTAAGACCTCGTGCAAACACCTTCTATGCGGCATTTAAAGTTCGCTCAGAGGCGGCATTTGCTATACACAAGTTTTTTAATGAGCGTGGATTTGTATATGCACACACACCGATAATCACAGGATCTGACTGTGAGGGCGCTGGAGAGATGTTTCGAGTGACAACGCTTGATATGCAAAACACTCCGAAAAATGAAGATGGCAGTATCGATTACAGTGCAGACTTCTTCTCAAAAGAAACAAGCCTTACCGTTTCAGGTCAGCTTGAAGCTGAGTGTATGGCAATGGCGTTTGGAAATGTCTACACTTTTGGCCCTACATTCAGAGCAGAGAACAGCAACACACCTCGTCACGTTGCAGAGTTTTGGATGATTGAGCCGGAGATTGCTTTTGGTGACCTCAACGACGATATGGAGCTTGCACGCGATATGGTGCAGTATGTTATTTCGCATGTTTTAAATAGCTGTAAAGATGAGCTTGCTTTCTTTAATAGTTTTGTCGATAAAGGATTACTTGAAAGACTGAATACACTTGTTCGCTCAGAGTTTAAGAGTGTTAGCTATACAGAAGCTGTTGAAATACTCGAAAATAGTGGCGAAAAGTTTGAGTTTAAGCCGTACTGGGGTTGTGACTTGCAGACAGAGCATGAGCGCTATCTAACTGAGAAGCATTTTAAAGGCCCTGTTTTCGTTATTAATTACCCAAAAGAGATTAAGGCTTTTTATATGAGATCAAACGACGACGGTAAAACCGTAGCTGCTATGGATATGTTAGTGCCTGGAATTGGTGAGCTTATCGGTGGTAGCCAGAGGGAAGAGCGCCTTGATGTGCTTATCTCGAAAATTGAAGAGATGAACCTACCGGTGGAAGACTATAGCTGGTATCTTGATTTGCGCCGTTTCGGAACTGTTCCACATGCTGGTTTTGGTCTTGGTTTTGAGCGTCTTGTTATGTATCTCACAGGTATTTCGAATATCAGAGATGCTATCCCATTCCCAAGAACTCCTGGTAATGCAGAGTATTAATTTTTACAAGTTTGTAAATTTAAAATTGTTTTATCATAGAATATAACAGTGATTTATATGCTCACTGTTATATTTTTTGCAAGTTTTCAAATTAATACTTGCAAAATTCGCGGCTTCAATATATAATCTTTTCATAGGAGGAATGTTAAAATGATAAATAAAAGCGAGCTTTCAGAGCTATATAATAGGTATAATGAATTAAAGGAGCAAAAGTTAAAACTCGACATGTCGAGAGGGAAACCGTCACCTGAGCAACTCGACCTTACAGATAATTTGTTTAAAGGTTTCACGGGTAGCGAGTCGTTTATTTCAGAAAGTGGTACTGATAGTAGAAACTACGGTTTGCTTGACGGTCTTCCTGAGGCAAAAAAACTGTTTTCACAAATAATGAATTTGCCAGCTGAAAATATTTTTGTCAGCGGAAACTCGTCGCTCAATATGATGTATGATAACATCGCTAAAGGTTTTACACATGGGTATAATAACTGTCCGCCACAGGCTACACAGGGGAAAATCAAATTTTTATGTCCGTCCCCTGGGTACGATAGGCACTTTATGATCTGCGAAACATTCGGCATTGAGATGATTACTATCGATATGACTCCGACAGGGCCTGATATGGATACTGTCGAGAAGCTACTTGCAGAAGATAGCACGATAAAAGGAATGTGGTGTGTGCCGAAATATTCAAATCCAGATGGTTATACATACAGTGACGAAACAGTTCGCCGAATTGCAGCACTAAAACCAGCCGCTGCCGACTTTAAAGTATATTGGGATAATGCCTATGCAGTTCACGACCTTGATACAGATAATCCAGATAAACTGCTCTCGCTCTTTGATGAGGCTAAAAAATGTGGCAGTGAGAATATGGTGTTCATATTTGCTTCAACTTCAAAGATAACATTTAGTGGTGCTGGTATCTCTGCTTTTGCAACGGGGGATAGCGAACTTGCAAGGCTCAAAAAGCTTATAGGATTTCAAACTATTGGATTTAATAAGGTGAATCAGTTAGCACACGTTAAACTGCTACCGGATATAGATGCTGTTCGCGATTTAATGGCTAAGCATTCATTTATAATTCGCTCGAAGTTTGATGTTGTCTGTGAAACTCTCGATAGACTTAAAGAAAACGGCATAGGGGACTTTAGCCGACCAAATGGAGGGTATTTTGTAAGCTACTATGCGCAGAGTGGCACTGCTCAAAAGATAGGTAAACTCTGCCTTGACTGTGGACTTGTGCTAACGAAAGTAGGAGCTGCATATCCTTATGGTATCGATAAAAACGATAGTCATATAAGAATAGCGCCGACATACCCATCACTTGCAGAGCTTGAAACGGCTATGGAAATTTTTTCTTTATCGGCAAAAATCGCTTATTTAGAGAAATAAATATTTTTTTAATAAAAACAGGGGTAAAACCTTGTTTTTATTTTTGTTTTTTAGTATAATAATTAGTATTGCTGAGAAATTGCAAATATAATTCTGGAGGACTTAGAATGAGAAAAAGATCCAAATTAGTGTTCTTTTCCGTCGTAGCGCTGATACTGGCACTCGCTTATACTTCATTTTTTGGGATAAGCACAGAGTATGCTGATTACACAAATGTAATCGTTAAAGGTGCAGATGAGATTAGACTCGGTATCGATATCAGAGGAGGGGTTGAAGCAACCTTCACACCTGCTGACGGGATTGATGCCACCGACGAGCAGATGAGAGGTGTTGAAGAGGTTATAAACACCAGGCTTGTCACAAATAACATAACTGATAGCGAAGTTTATACCGACTACCAAAACGACAGAATAATTGTTCGTTTCCCGTGGACTGCAGATGAAACTGAGTTTGACCCGGCAGCTGCTATCGAAGAGCTTGCCGCAACTGCAGTACTCACCTTTAGAGAGGGAGAAGAAGTCGATGCATTAGGTATGCCAACTGGCGAAACTTTAGAGAATATCGTCCTTACTGGTGACGATATAGCGAGCGCTGAGCCTCAGGTATATACTGAGAATGGTGTTCAGACTTTTATAGTTTCACTAAACTTAAATGAGAGCGGTAGAGAGAGCTTTTTTGAAGCTACTACAAGACTATCTGAAGAGAATGGCGTTATTTCCATCTGGATGGATGATGTTATGATAAGCGCTCCGTCTGTTGACGAGCCTATTGATGATGTCACTGCTATTATTTCAGGTAACTTCACAGCCGAAGAAGCTCAGCTTTTAGCTGATCAGATTAACGGCGGTGCTCTTCCTTTCGCGCTCACAGCAGAGAACTACAATACTATTAGCCCATCTCTTGGTGGCGGTGCGCTAAATGCTATGGTTATAGCAGGTATTATAGCGTTTATTCTAATCTGCGCATATATTATCTTTAACTACAGACTACCTGGTGTAGTTGCATCTATCTCACTTCTTGGACAACTTGCAGGTTCAATCGCTGCAATTTCGGGATTCCTTGCAGTTGTTCCATCATTTACGTTAACTCTCCCCGGTATTGCAGGTATTATCCTTGCTATTGGTATCGGAGTTGATGCGAATGTTATAGCAGCTGAGAGAATTCGTGAGGAGATTAATGCAGGTAAGAGCATTGATTCTTCAGTAAACTCTGGGTTTAAGAAGGCGTTTTCCGCTGTATTTGACGGAAACGTTACAATTGTTATCGTAGCTCTTATTCTTATGGCGGCATTTGGCCCTCCAACGAATATATTCGCTCAGATATTCAACACTGTATTCTTCTTCTTTAGCACATCAATTGCCGGTGAAATCTATTCATTCGGATATACTCTACTTGTAGGCGTTATCCTAAACTTTGTCTTTGGAATTGGCGCTACAAGGCTAATGCTAAAAAGCGCATCGAAGTTTAAAATCTTTAGAAAACCAGCGCTTTACGGCTACAAAGGAGGTGCGAAATAATGTTTGATTTCATATCAAAGAGAAAAATATTTTTCACCATTTCAGGTATCCTAATAACAATAGCACTTGTTGTTTCGCTTGTTTTCGGAGTTAAACTCGATATGCAGTTTACAGGTGGCGCAGTTATGACCTTCTCATACGAAGGCGAGGTTGCGACAAATGAAGTTGCCTCTATTCTAACTGACGAGTTTTCGCAGCAGGTAACTGTTATATCTTCTGAAAACTTCGTGACAAACACACCAAATATAAACATCTCGTTTGCTTCAGGGGATAACTTTGATAACACAACGCTCACAACAATTCAAGATATCTTAAACGAGAGCTTTCCCGATGCAAATCTAACACTACTAAGCTCAAACAGCGTTGAAGCTTCAATGGGACAGGAGTTCTTCTTCAAGTGTCTATCAGCACTTGCGCTCGCTTCAGTTCTTATGATTATCTATATCGCAGTTAGATTTAGAAAAATCGGTGGACTTTCAGCTGGTGTTATGGCTGTTGTAGCGCTACTTCACGATATTATTATGGTCTATGCTACTTTCGTTATATTTAGAATTCCGCTAAATGATAACTTTATAGCAGTAGTCCTCACTATTATCGGTTACTCGATAAACGATACAATTGTTATTTACGATAGAATTCGTGAGAATAATCTCTTGTTTGGCAAAAAGATGTCACTACGTGACAAGGTTAATCGCTCGATTAATCAGTCGCTAAAGAGAACAATAAACACAACTGTAACAACAGTTATAGCTATGGGTGTTGTCGGTATTGTTTGTATGATTTTCAATGTCGACTCGATTCTTTCGTTTGCATTCCCGATGATTATCGGTATGATTTCAGGTGTATACTCGACTATTTGTATAGCGGGGCCACTGTGGGTTCTTTGGAACGAAAAGAAAGAAAAGAAAACAACAAAATAAACCTAAAAAAGAAGTGGTGCGTCCGCTTCTTTTTAGATGAGGTATTTTATGAAAATAGGAATATCCTCCGCTTGCCTCTATCCTATGCCAACAGAAGAGGCGGTTTTTGAGGTATTGTCGCAGGGTTCTCGGTCAATTGAGATTTTTCTATCCTCTCCCAGTGAAGTTGATGCTTCGTTTATAAGTGATATTAAAAGTGTCTGTGATAGAGAGGGAGCAGAGGTTGCTTCATTACATCCGTGGTCTTCCGCGATAGAGCCGTTCTTCTTTTTCTCAGGGTACAGCAGAAGAGTAGACGACGGTATAGAGCTCTATAAAAAATATTTTGAAGCGGCAAATATTGTTGGTGCTCAAAATATTGTTTTCCACGGCGACAGAAAAGGTGGAAAATGCTCTGATAGAAGGTATTTTGAAGTTTTTGGAAAGCTATCGGATGTGGCTAAGAGTTTTGACATCACTTTAGCACAGGAAAACGTAGGGTACTGCAAGAGCGGTGACCCAGAGTTTATCTCAAAACTTAAAAAAGCTGTTCCAGATACAAAGTTTGTCCTCGATATAAAACAGTGCAGACGAGCGGATATTAACCCATTCGATATGGCTGACGCTATGGGAGATAGTATAGTTGAGCTTCACTTGAGTGATCACAATGACGAGCATAGTTGTATGTTGCCAGGTCGTGGGAAATTTGACTTTTCAAAGTTTTTTGATAAACTAAAAGAGCAGGGTGTTTATAACATCCCCGCTTTAATTGAACTATATAGAGATAACTACAATAAAGAGAGCGAGCTAAAAGAAGCTATGCAGTATCTTAATAATATGCTTTAAGGAGTTATGATATGAAATGTCCATTTTGTGGTTTTGACGAGAGCAAAGTTATTGATTCACGCTCAACTGATGAAGGTGCTCGTATTCGTAGAAGACGAGAGTGCTTAAAGTGCACAAAAAGATTTACCACCTATGAGTTTGTTGAAATAGTGCCACTCGTGGTTATTAAAAAAGATAAGTCGCGAGAGAGTTTTAATCGAAACAAAATTCTCAAAGGGGTTATAACTGCCTGTGAGAAAAGACCTGTTTCAATAGTAGATATCGAGAAGATGATTGATGAAATAGAGGGTGAGCTTTTAAACTCGCTCGATAGAGAAGTGCCGTCTGCCCGAATTGGGGAGATGGTCATGGATAAGCTAAAGGACATCGATGAAGTAGCTTATGTCCGTTTTGCCTCGGTTTACAGACAGTTCTCGGATATAAATTCATTTATGTCGGAGCTTGAGGGCATTTTAAAGGATAAGCGATTAAAGTAGGTTAAATAGGTGGGGGAATTCTGTCCTGTATATATGCTCGATTGAGCTCTTTATCTCTTCGAGGTTTGATGTGAACTCGCCTTCCTCCTGTGTTCGGTAATATTCTTCAAGGGAAATAACAGCAAGCTCTATCGTTTCAAGGTGTTGGTGACGTGTCATAACTATCAAAATAGGCTCTAAGTTGCTCCATGTTTCTCGTATTTTCCCGATATACAGCACCGTTTCATCGTTGTTATCGTTTTGTGCTGAGAATAGCGCTTTTTCTGTGAGAGAAACGAGATAGTCCTTTTGGTAGTCGAGATAAAAAAGCCAGCCAATTAAAATGATTAAAATAGAAACGAGTATAGCAACTGAAATTCTAAATCTCTTCATACTTTCTCCTTCAAAACTATTTCAAAAACCCCATCGCTGTCACATGTCATTATAAGCACCGCCTTTTCGGTGGTGTTTTTTTGTTGCAGAGTTTTTGAAAGCCATGCTTTGTCAAGCCCTATCTTCGAAAGCGTCTCTTCAATTACGCTCCCATTTAAAATTATAGTGAGAGGTGGATTTTTGCTAACACCTGAAATGTTCATATCTTTTTTTGTCGGTGTCTGTGCATCATTTGTTTTAAAGAAGCTTATTTTGCCGTTTGTTTCAACTAATGCAAAATAGACATCGCAAAGAGAAAAAATCTCGTTTTGGTGCATCTCTTCGAGTATGTCGCTTGGAGAAAGACGCAAGTAGTCGAGGTTTTTCTGATTTAAAATCCCGTTTTCGATAACAATTTTCGGTCGCCCTTGGGTTAGATATCGCAGTTTAAGATTTTTAGAGGATAGATACGAAACGATAATCTCAAGAGAAACAAGAACAAGTATAGGCACAAGTCCGCTGACTATCGATATTGAAGTATCCTCAATAGGGAGTGCCGCGATATTTGAAATCATTAGAGAAACCACGAGCTCTGTAGGTGATAGCTGTCCTATCTGCCTTTTTCCCATAAGTCGTACGCACAGTGATACAACAAAATACAGTATAATCGTTCGAATAAAAGCTACTAACATATTCATCACCTCAAAATTATCTTTGCTTTTTATAGTAAATTTATACCTTTTGGGCAATAAATAATTAGAGGTGATTTTATGGCTGAAAAAATATCGTTTAGTATATCTGAAAATAGGGACAAAGTATTAGCGGCAATGTCTGAAAGTCAAGATGTGCTTTTTAAAGATATAAAAGTCGGCGGAGTTGACTGTTTTATCGTCCACTGTGATGGAATGATAAACAAAGATATGCTCGGTGCTACCGTATTAAATATCCTTGCTTTCAAAAACGAAGAGACAACGCCACAGAAGGTTTATAGCTATATCTTTAAAGAATCAACTATTTTACCCGATATAAAAGAAACAGACGATTTTGATGAAGCTCTCTACTTTATGATGTCGGGCTTTGCTATGATTTTTATCGATGAAATAGGAAAAGCTATTGCAATTGGTGTTCAGGGGATGCCTGGACGCTCAGTTGCACCACCTGTTGGCGAGAATAATATCAGGGGCGCAGGCGAGGGGTTTGTAGAGAATTTCAAGATAAACAGCGCAATGATAAGGAAAAGACTCCGCTCAAGAAACCTTGTCTTTGAGAGCGTGGTTGTTGGCGAATACTCAAATACCGCAGTAACACTTGTTTACCTGGGTGACAAGGTAAATAAAAATCTACTTGAAGACATCAAAGAAAAACTCGGCCGAATTGACAAGGATATAATCGTTGACAGCGGATATATAACCGCTCAAATCACAGATAATAAAAAGAGCTTTTTTCCAACTGTCGGCTATACTGAACGGCCAGATACAGCAGCTGCGAAGATAAACGAAGGCAGGATTGTCCTTGTAGTTGACGGCAGCCCGTTTGTCTTGGTTTTGCCTTATATTTTTATAGAGAACTTTCAAAATATAGATGATTACACGAGAAAACCCTATTATGGCACATTTTTGCGGTGGATTAAATATATATCGGCAGTTGTATCTGTTTTTTTGCCGGGCTTTTATATTGCAACAGTTATTTACAACCCCGAATACATTCCAAAAGACCTTATAGAAAACATTGTCACAACAGGGGCTACAACCCCGTTTCCACTGCTACTTGAAGCAATGTTTGTATGGTTCTTGTTTGAGGTATTGATAGAAGCTGGACTGCGACTGCCCAAAAATATTGGGCACGCAATAGGAATAGTGGGGGCACTTGTCGTAGGAGAAACTGCTGTTTCAGCGGGTATTATAAGTGCGCCGATGGTTATTATCCTCGCATTTACTGCAATAAGCGCATTTGTTGTGCCGTTTTTATACACTCAGGTTATTTTCTTGCGGTTTTTAAATATTTTAGTCGGTGGAGTATTCGGCACCCTAGGACTTATCTTCTCAGCAGTAGGGCTTATCTCGCTTCTTGTATGCACATCTTCTTTTGGTGTTCCATACTTTGCTCCAATCTCACCATTCTCAAAAAAGGGGCTTGGGGATAGCTTGTTTGTGCGCAGTAGTGGGAAGCGAAACATTAAATCAATTTATGACCTACCGGGGGCGAGTGATGAGAAATAATAAAGTTTCAACAAGAGAGCTTGTTTTTTCTGCGGCTTCATCTCGTTTTTTTGTATTAATAGCAAACCTTCAGGGTTTTGGGAAAATTAATTTAGCTGAAATTATACTCGCTGAGTTTATCAGTTATTTAATTGTTTATATAACCTATATTTTTCTGAAAAAAAGAAACTTTCCTACAAATAAAGCAGTGCGGTATATAGTTGCACTGTACCTTGTTGTTGTAGTTATTTCGACCGCTTTCACACTGAGCTATTTTACAACAAACAACCTGTCGTATAACTACAGCTATCTATTGATACCGATACTCGCACTGTTGATATCACTCTACCTTGCAAACAATGGAATAGAGGGCGTTTCAAGGTTTTCTTTAATTGTTGTAGGATTTGTGGTGGTATCGTTATTGGCACTATTTTTCGTTTCAAAAGTTCGGTTTTCAACAGCGAATTTCGAGAGTGAAGCTATATCGCTTTACAACATTTTCTTTTACACTTCCATCAACTTTGAAGTAGTTATTCTTTTTCTCTTTAAAGATAACACGAAAGTGCCGTCGTTTAAGACTATCGACAGCTTAAACAAACTATCTTTCTTTGTCCCGACAGTAGCATATATTTTCACAGTGGCTGTTTTGGGGTATGGGATAATCATAAAATATGATTTTCCACTAAATAGTATTGTTGATTTTGTTTGTGTAGAGAGCGGTTATAATCTATCGTATTTGTTTACCGCTTTGTTAATTGTTGTGGCAATTGCGAGAATATCTTTTGCAACATGCAGTGTATTAAAGCTTATTGGAATTCGGAAAATCGGATATATTCTACCGACAGTCGTCGTTACTGCAACGGTAATACTACTGCGAAAACTGTTAATTGCTCCGACATTTAATGCAATTATCTATTTTACAGTTCCACTTGTTTTAATCGCGCTTACTTTATTAACCTCGAAAAAGGAGAATAAACGATGAAAAAAATAAGTTTAGTTATTTTTGCTTTGCTGTTTTTTCTGTCTGGTTGTAGTCACGGTACTGAGATAAAACAAAGGGGAATAGTCGAGGGTATTTTTATCGATAGGCTTTATGATGGAAGCTATAATGTTGTTGTGGAGATACTCGATAGTAGCGTTGACAGTACAAGAGTGCGAAAATTCGAGAGCGAATCAGGTGATAATATAAATGACATTTTGCTTTCTATTGATGAAAATACCGAAAGAGAGCTCTTTTACAAGAACACCTTTGTTGTCGTAATTGATTTTGATTTTGATGAGAGTGAAGTATTATCGATTATAACTGCGTTAACCCAAAATAGCGATTTTGAGAAAAGCACTAAAGTTGTTTTCTGTGAATTTTCAGATGATTACCTTGATAAAACAATAAAAGAGTCGACTATGATTTCAAGTGAAATAAACTCTCTTATTGAAAATCTCTCAGCTGAAGGGGTTGCAAATAAGGGGACACTTATCGACATAGAGATAGATAAATATAACAGCGGATATTTTACAGCGAGCAATATTACCCTTGAAAATGGGGCGGAGTTTAACGGTATTTCCTTTATGACAGATAGTGAAACTGTTTATTTGAAAAGGGAAGAATGCTTGTATTTTGGGGTTATATCAGGTGAAATTGACGATTTTGAAATAGTTTTAAACGACAGTTTATTTGAGGTTTTTAATGTTGGTATAAACAGGGTTGTTAATAAAAAAAGTAGTGAAATAGAGATAGTTTATGAAGTTTCGGGTTTTGCGAGAGCAGAAGATGAGAATGACGATATAAATGAAGATTTATCCTTTAAAACAAATGAGGTTTTGGATAAATTATATGGTGCAGATGTTGACTTTTTAAATATTGAAAGTAGCTATAAATTTTACGATATTGATTATAACGGAGAAGGTCCTGTTTTTATATCAAAAATAACAGTAAATGAAATAAAAAGATAGCCGCCATAATACAGCTGCTCGTAAAGAAACTTGTAACACAAAACCCTGTGAATTTTTCAAAATTCACAGGGTT
>CAYJJJ010000002.1:50638-58372 GCA_964370465.1 uncultured Oscillospiraceae bacterium | reverse complement strand
GGTGCAACGAGCTACTCGATAAAGATAGACCAGATACTTATTTTTTGGAGGTTTAAGGTGAAGAAACTAAAAGTTATGACGGTTGTGGGGACACGCCCTGAGATAATTCGTCTATCGGAAGTTATAAAAAAATGCGATAAGTATTTCGAGCAAATTTTAGTGCACACAGGACAAAACTACGACTATACTCTAAATGAAATATTTTTTGAGGATTTGGGGCTTCGAGCGCCTGATCACTATTTGAATGTTGTCGGGGAGCATTTAGGGGAAACTATCGGCAATGTTATAGCGAAAAGCTACAAGCTGATGCAAGAGGTGCGCCCCGATGCTCTGCTTGTTTTAGGGGATACAAATTCGGCTCTTTGTGCTATTTCAGCAAAGAGGCTGAAA
The DNA here is from genome assembly GCA_964370465.1 of uncultured Oscillospiraceae bacterium. Lineage (GTDB taxonomy): Bacteria > Bacillota > Clostridia > Oscillospirales > Ruminococcaceae > CAYJGN01. The sequence continues at coordinate 57,982 of CAYJJJ010000002.1, read as the reverse complement.
ATCCCGATTTTCCATATGGAGGCTGGAAACAGATGCTTTGATGAGAATCTTCCAGAAGAAACAAACCGCAGAATTGTTGATCATATTGCCGATGTTAATCTCTGCTACTCTGAGCATGCAAGGCGGTATTTAAATGCCGAGGGGTGCGCTAAAGAAAGAACTTTTGTTACTGGCTCACCGATGGCGGAGGTGCTCTCTGCGAATATCTTGAAAATTGAGAACAGCGGTGTTTTGGATAAGTTATCTCTTGAAAAGGGCAGATATATTCTCCTTTCAGCGCACAGGGAAGAAAATATAGATATTGGAAATAATTTCCGCTCACTTATGGAAGCTGTAAACGAGCTTGCACAGCATTACGATATGCCTGTTATCTATTCAACACATCCTCGCAGTGCGAAAAGAATTGAGGAAGAGGGGTTTGTATTTGATAAGAATGTGAGAAGCCTTGATCCGTTTTCTTTCTCGCACTACAATGCCCTTCAGAAAAATGCCTTTTGTGTTGTTTCTGATAGTGGAACATTGCCTGAAGAGTCGGCTTACTTCAACTGTTTTCCGGCGGTCTGCATAAGGACAAGCACCGAGCGACCTGAAGCTATGGACAGAGGCACGTTTATGCTAGGCTCGATTGACAAAGAGAGTGTGCTCCGCTCAGTTGAAACGGCGGTTATGATGCGAAAAAATGGCGATGTAGCGACGCCTGTTCCAGATTATACCGATGAGAATGTCAGCACTAAAGTTGTGAATATCATCTCGGGGTATGTTTCTGTTGTGAATAAAATGGTTTGGAGAAAAGATGGATAAGAGAATTCTTATTGTTGGGCAACACTTTTATCCCGAAAATTTTCGGATAAACGATATTGCGACAGGGTTTATTGAAAAGGGATATAAAGTTGATGTTCTTTGCGGTATTCCAAACTACCCAAGTGGGAGTTTTTATAAGGGATATGGCTACTTTAAAAAGAGAAAAGAAAATTATAACGGAGCGGATATTTATAGGTGCGGAGAGATACCACGAGGAAACAATTCCTCGCTTCGCATCTTTTTAAACTATATCTGGTATCCGTTTACTTCGATGCTCAATATCCCAAGGGTGTTGTTTAAGAAGTATCACAAGATTTTCATCTATCAAACTTCGCCTGTTATGATGGGGTGGGCGGGGCTTTTTTTAGGACGGATTAAGAAAGTTGAACGGACAGTTTATGTTTTGGATATCTGGCCTGAAAATCTTTTTACAGTTTTGGATGTGCAGAATAAATTTCTGCGAAAAATTGCCTTTGCCTATTCAAGATATCTATACAAAAAGCCTGAGAAACTTATTGTTTTATCGGAGCAGTGTAAGGATTATATGAAAAGCTACCTCAAAGAGCACCAGCAGGTTGAGGTTATACATCAGTACTGCGAGGATTTTTATACCGAGAAAAAGTGTGATACGGCGCTTCGTGAGAGGTATAAGGACAGTTTTAATATTGTTTTCACAGGGAATTTATCACCTGCACAGTCGGTTCCGACGGCTATTGCGGCGGTGGATAAGCTTCGAAGCGATGGAGTTTCTGGGTTTAAGCTTATTATTGTCGGGGATGGAATGTCCCGCAGTGAGCTTGAAGCGGAAGTGAAAGAAAAGGGGCTTTGTGATTATGTTGATTTTGCGGGTAGTTATCCTGCAGAAGATATGCCAAAGTTTTTTGATATTGCAGACACGATGATTGCAACTATGGCGGATGTCGATAATTTCGATTTGACAGTGCCTGCAAAAATTTCATCTTATATTGCGGCGGGGGTGCCGCTTTGTATTTCAATGAATGGTGCGGCGGCTGATTTAATAGAGAAAATCGGGTGCGGAGTTTGCTCGCCATCGGGTGATGTGGATGCGCTTGCGAGTAATCTGAAGTCTTTAATTAATATGGATAAGGAAAGCCTTGCGAAGATGGGGGATAGGGCTTTGGATTATCATAGGGATGTCGGGTGTAGGGATAAGGTTTTGGAGAAGATAGTAGGGTATCTCGAGAGATAGGCGGTTGTTTAGGCTGCGGTTGTGGATAGAGTTTTTGTTAGTGGAGGGCCCCGCCCGCACAAAGCGAATTTATTCGCTTTGAAGCGGCGAAGCGGCAGATCGACACCGAAGGTGGAGATGTGCGGGCGGGGAGTGGCAGAATAGCAGTTGTGTGCAAAGAGGGCTAATCTGGTTTGCGTGGTGGTTTCTGCCTATTACTATAAAGGGGTGCAATTATGAAAAGCATGAAAAAGGCGGTGCCTTTTTATCTGCTAAATTTGCTTGTTTTCTCTATCTTTGCAGTTTTCTCAAATTATATTGTCGCATACTTTAGCGCAAAAGGGCTTTTGGCTTCACAGATAGGTATTATTACAACTGTTGGAGCTGTTATAACGGTTAGTTTGCAGATTTTTATGGGCTCGCTTGCTGATAAGAGTAAAAACAAGGTGCGGGTGCTTCAAATTGAGCTTATTGTAATGATTGTTTTCACTGGTTTAGCGGCATTTAGTGGCAGCTTTGTGACGATGCTTATAACATTTGCAACCATTAACTTTTTAACGACTATTGTTGTTACTATGAGTGATGCAATAACTGTTGAAGAGAGCGGGAAAATTGGGCAGAGCTATGGAAAAATTCGGCTTACTGGCAGTATTGGATATATGTTTTGCTCGCTGTTAGCTGGTATTTTTGCAGAGAATAATATAAATAGCATATTTATTATGCTCGCTATTTTACTTGTGATTTTGTTTATTATAACTTTGTTTATGCCGAACATTCCAGGTGAAGATAAAAAAGAAGATAAGGTTTCTATCCTCAGTGTTTTAAAAGAAAAAGAGATAATATTGGTTTTTGCTCTTTTGTTTTTGCTCGGTATCTGTTCTAACTTTTTTATGAATTACGCTGTGATTTTCTATGAATCAATCGGAATAAGTCTTTCACAGATGGGTGTGCTTTTTTTCCTTGGGGCGCTTTTTGAGATACCATTGCTTTTTTTCCTAGATAAACTTATAAATAAATTTGGAGCGAAAAACCTTATACTTACAGCAGCTGTCCTCTCGCTTTTCCGCTGGGTGGTTATGATGTTTGTTCTGCACCCATTTATTGGGGTGTTTTCGCAACTAATGCACGGTTTTACATATACCTTTGGAATGATTTCTGCGGTGAGATACATAAACGAAAAACTGCCAAAGAAGTTTTCAGCGACAGGGCAGATGGTTTTATCGATTGTGGCAAATGGTTTTTCAAAGATAATTTCAAGCTTCTTTGGAGGGTATATTATAGACTATTTCGGAGGAGTTGCACCGATAATTAAATATTTAGCGGTAATTATGGTGGTGGCGATTTTAGGGTTTATAGTATTAATGCCAAAAGAAAAGAAAGGTGCAGTTTAGCTTTTAAACACTGTGTGCAGGTGGGACGATGAGTTTCATCTGCATATTTTTTTGGGTATTCGCATTAGTTATAGTGTTAAACTGTAAGAATGGGAAGGGTGCAGATGGCATTAGTTGCGGATATTGCGGGGAACTTTTCTGTTGTTTTGATACTTTTTTGCGGAGTGTTTATAACTCTAAAGCTTCGCTTTTTTCAGTTGCGCTATTTTGGTCTATCACTTTGCGAGGTTGTAGGTGGAATTTTCAAAAAGAGCGAAAAAAGCGGTGTTTCATCTTTTGGTGCTGTGGCGACTGCCCTTGCTGGCACTATTGGTGTTGGGAATATTGCCGGGGTTTGTACTGCTATTGCGGCAGGGGGACCGGGGGCCCTCTTTTGGATTTGGGTTGCAGCATTTTTTGGTATGGCAGTTAAATTCTCAGAGATTGTGCTCGCGGTAAAATACAGGGTTTTGATAGATGGTTTTTTAAGGGCGGGGCCTATGTATTATATTGAAAAGGGACTCGGCAACAAAAAATTGGCAATATTGTTTTCAGCACTTACTGTTTTGGCTTCGTTTGGTATAGGGAATTTAGCGCAAAGCAATACAGCGGCAGTTATAATTTCTGAGAGTTTTGGCGTTTCGCTTGCAGTTGTTGGTTTTTTTCTGGCGACTATGACTTTTTATCTGCTTTTTGGCGGAGTGAAGAGGGTGGTTTCAGTGAATAGCTTTGTTGTGCCGATTATATCGATTTTGTATATTATCTGTTGTGGATATATTATAGCGGTGAATTTTGAGCAGCTGCCCTACGCTTTTTCAGAGGTTATTGCTTCGGCGGTCTCCTTTAAAAGTGCTTCTGGAGGTGCTGTTTTTTTAGCGGTGAGATATGGTGTTTCGAGAGGTGTCTTTTCAAATGAAGCGGGACTTGGCTCCTCGCCTATTATTCACGGTGTTGCCGACTGCAAAAACCCTGTGCGACAGGGACTCTGGGGAATATTTGAAGTTTTCTTCGATACGATTCTAATCTGCTCTCTCACCGCATTTGCAACTATTTGTGGAGGTGGGTTCGAGGGAGGCGCGACTGGGATTATTGCCGCAAGAGGTGCTTTTGTTTCGGTTTTTGGGAATGTCGGTGGGAGCTTGCTTGCAGTTTCGATGGTGTTTTTTGCGCTGTCGAGTATCTGCGGCTGGAGTGTTTACGGTGTTCGGGCAGCGGAATATTTGGGTGGAGATAAATTTGCACGGTTGTACAAGGTGATTTTTGCGGCTGTTGTATATTTGGGGGCAATAATGGAAATAACTCAAGTGTTCGCTATTAGCGATATATTAAATGCAGCGATGTCAGCAGTAAATCTTTTTACCGTTATTTGCCTATCGAATAAGGTTGTTTTGGAAATTTTGAGGAAATGGTGAGTTGGTAAAATATTTTTTACAAAATTCGATTTTTTTCTTTATTTTAGTCTTATCACGTGTTAAAATATTATTAAGATAAAAAAACATGGGGGACTTTATGGATATTTACAGTTTTATTAGACTGTTTGGAGGACTGGCACTTTTTCTCTACGGAATGACTATTATGGCAAATTCACTTGAACATCTTGCGGGGGGCAGACTGGAAGAAACACTTCGCAAGTTCACAAGCAATGTGTTTGTCAGTATATTTTTTGGCGCGGTAGTTACGGCGCTAATTCAGAGCTCATCGGCGACGACTGTTATTGTTGTTGGGCTTATAAACGCAAAATTTTTAAACTTAAAGCAGGGTATCGGCGTTATTATGGGGGCGAATATCGGAACGACTGTTACCTCTCAAATTATAAGGCTATCTACTCTTGAAAGTGATTCATTTCTGCTTAAATTTTTAAATACCGACAATCTAGCGGCAATTCTTGCAATTATCGGTATCTTCTTCTTTATGCTATCAAAGACGATGAGAAAAAAGAATTTAGGTATTGCACTTGTAGGGTTTGGAATATTGTTTATGGGTCTTGAAGTTATGGAGAATGCGGTTTATCCGCTTCGTGGCGATCCTGCCCTATCAAGCCTATTCGCAAGCTTTACAAATCCACTCATTGGTATTGCTATTGGTGCTATAGTTACAGCGCTTGTGCAGAGCTCATCTGCTTCTGTTGGTATGCTTCAGGCACTCAGCTCAACAGGGGCCATTACCTATGCGGCGGCTATTCCGATAATTTTGGGACAAAATATTGGTACTTGTATCACAGCTATGCTCGCTTCTATCGGCGCTAAGAAGAATGCGAAAAGGGCGGCTATGGTTCATCTATACTTTAATATAATAGGCTCAATTGTATTTATTGCGGGGGTTTATATCTTCCAATATACGGTCGGGTTTGCCTTCTGGAATGACGTTGTAGATGCGGGTGGAATAGCGAATTTCCACACGATATTTAATATAGCTGTTACTGCATTGTTCCTACCATTTGTAGGGCTACTTGAGAAGCTTGCTCGTGCGACGATAAAATAAGGGGATTTTATGCAAGACATTTTAATAATAGGTGCAGGGCCTGGAGGGGTTTCTGCGGCTATTTATGCAAAGAGGGCTGGCCTTTCTGTGCTAGTAGTGGACAAAGGGGAGAGCGCTCTTCTAAAAGCTCATATGATTGAGAATTTTTATGGTGCTGGTGCTGTTTCGGGTGAGAAGCTTTTTGAGATAGGTATTGAGCAGTTAAAAGGGCTTGAGATAGAGCTTGTTTGCGATGAAGTTTTAGATTTAGAGTGCGATTTTGATACGAATATTTTTAAGGTTAAGACGAAAAATAGCGAGTTTGAGGCGCGCAGTGTTATTATTGCTACTGGAAATAAGCATCTTATGCCAAACGTTTCTGGCATAAAAGCTTTTGATGGTAAGGGTGTTTCTTTTTGCGCTACCTGTGACGGATTTTTCCACAGAGGGAAAGTTGCGGCTGTTTTAGGCGGCGGTGAGTTTGCCCTTGAAGAGGCATCATATCTTGCTAATATCTGTGCAGAGGTTTTGCTTTTCACAAACGGCGATGAGATTTTGTTTGATAGGGCAGAAGTTTCAGAGAAGATACGGATAATTGAAGAGAAAATTACAGAGGTTTCCGGGGAAACGGGTCTCGATACTGTTGTTGCTGGTGAGGATAGATACTCGGTATCAGGTCTTTTTGTTGCAACGGGTACTGCGGGAAGTGTTAATTTTGCGAAAAAACTCGGTGTTGAAACAGAGGGGGATCTTTTAGTGGTGTATGAGGATTTTGAATCTTCATTGCCTATGCTTTTTGCGGTCGGCGACTGCATTAAGGGGATAAAGCAGGTTGCGAAAGCGACATACGAAGGTATGGTTGCGGCGACAGCGGCTGTTAAAAAAATTAAAAGTAACAAATAAGCATTAAACTTCTATTAAAAACATATTCTTATCTTGAGGTGAGAATATGTTTTTTGTGAATTTTAGGATAGATAGGAAATTTCTAATAGGTGCGCTCGCTGTTTTTGTTGTGGCTTTTGGCGTGGTTGCTTTTGTTTTCACAAGGGGGACGGGCGACGATACTGTTTCGACTGCACAGTTTATTGAGAGTCTTGGGTATAGGACGGAATTTATCGACTCACAAACGGTCAAAATACCCGATGAGTTTGACGCAATCTACCACAGCTATAATGAGCTTCAAGTTGATGGTGGGTATGATTTGTGGGATTATAGAGGTGAGCGGGTTATGCTTGAGCGACACCTTATACTAAACTACCAGGGCGATGAGCCAGAGGTGTGCCTCAATCTGCTTATAAAGGACGGAGAAGTTATTGGTGGGGATATTTCAAGCTCGCAGAGCAATGGTTTTATAACCCATATACAGGCAAATGGTGCAACTAGTGAGGATGATAGCGTCGAAGATGAAGACGCCGATGTAGATAAAGGTGCGCCTATCGATAGCGAAGAGAGCGATGAGGGCGAAACCGAAATAACAGGTGGCGGTGAGGACGAGATTTTAGTTGATCCTATCGAGGGGGCGAC
>CAYJJJ010000002.1:30429-50538 GCA_964370465.1 uncultured Oscillospiraceae bacterium | reverse complement strand
GCACCAATAGCGGACCCTATGCCGGTAATAGAGTCGCCATCGACGCATGGTAGCGCTTTTTAAAGGAGATAATTTTGAAACTAAGGATTGATAAACTGCTCTCGAACATGGGGTTTGGGAGCAGAAAAGAGATTAAGAAAAGCATAGCGAGATGCACAGTAAATGGCACGAAGCCAAAATACGACGATATAGTCGACACCGAAATCGATGAGATAATTTATGGTGGTGAGAGTGTTTGTTATCGTAAATTTCGATATTTTGTTTTAAACAAGCCCCAGGGGGTTGTTTCTGCGACTAAAGATAACAGAGATAAAACCGTTCTGGATATTCTTCCGATGGAAATTAACAGAAAAAATCTATTTGTGGCCGGCCGTCTTGACAAGGACAGCACCGGTCTATTATTAATTACTGATGACGGTGCTTTCGCGCACGATATCCTATCTCCCAAAAAACACGTTGACAAGAGCTATATTGTGCAGGTGGACAAGCCGATAACCGATGAGGTTGCTGATGACTTTAGGGCGGGGATGGTGCTCAATGGAAAACAACTGCTTGCCGCAGACTTTGAGAGAATTTCGGATTGTAGCTGTAAAGTTGTTTTAAGGCAAGGGCTTTATCATCAGATAAAAAGAATGTTTTCAAAACATGGTTTTTCGGTTTGCTCGCTTCACCGTGTGGCTATTGGTGGTTTTAAGATGCCGACGGGTTTAGAGGTGGGTGAGGCGCGAGAACTGGGTGAAAGCGAGATTTTGGCGATAAAAGGCGAATTGTAATTATTTAGTTAGCAAAAAAACATAATTTATTAACATTTTGCAGTTAAGCTATTATACATATAGTAATTTACTCAATTTTTATTCGTCAATATGATGAGATTAGTGAGGAAAGTTAGTATAAAATGGCAGTGAAAATGGGCAGAATAGGTATTAAAGACGAAAAAATAAATTTTTTTATAAATTTATATTGCATTTTTACTAAATAATATGTAGAATAGTATAAAAGATAATTTATTTTTGTAGAATTTCACTAAACTGTTGAGGAGCTGCTAATATGTCAAACAGAGTATTTCAATCTATGATTCATCAGATGGGGGAATCAACTAATAGAGTGCTTGGTGTGCTCGATGAGAATTCGACAATTATCGCATGCACGAAACTTACGAAAATTGGAGAAGTTGATTCAAATATCAGTCTGTCTGCTTTTGATACACTTTCATCTGTAATCAAAATAGGCGGCATGACCTATAAGTCTTTCGGATCACCGCAAGCACCTGAGTTCTGTGTGTTTGTCGATGGTGAGGACGATACTGCAAAACAACTTACAGGCATTATGGCAGTAGCACTACTCGGAGTTAAAAATTTCTACGACGAGAAGTTTGACAGGGGAAATTTTATTAAGAATGTTATTCTCGATAATATTCTGCCGAGTGATATTTATGTCAAAGCTCGTGAGCTGAATTTTAATAACGATATTTCAAGAGTTGTTCTTTTAGTGCGTGTTATAAGCGCTAACAACACTTCGGCTTTTGATGTTTTGCAAAACCTATTCCCAGACAAGCAGAAAGATTTTATCTTTACAGTGTCTGAGAGCGATATCCTTATAGTTAAAGAGATAAAGGGAAATATTGAAAACAAAGACGTTGAAAAACTTGCGCGCAGTATAGTTGATACCCTTGCAAGCGAGTATATGATTAAAGTGGTTATTGGTATTGGAACCGTTGTGGACACCATTAAAGACCTTGCGAGAAGCTTTAAAGAAGCTCAGATTTCAATTGAAGTAGGCAAGGTGTTTGACAACGAGAAACCTATTATCAACTACTCAAATCTCGGTATAGCAAGACTTATATACCAACTGCCGACAACCCTTTGTGATATGTATTTAAAAGAGGTTTTCAAGAGGGGAAGCATTGAAAGTCTTGACAGCGAAACGCTCTTTACGATACAGAAGTTCTTTGAGAACAACCTAAATGTATCGGAAACGAGTAGAAAGCTTTTTGTTCACAGAAATACTCTTGTCTACAGACTTGAGAAGATAAAGAAACTAACGGGCCTTGACTTACGTGAGTTTGACCATGCTATTATCTTTAGAGTGGCACTAATGGTTAAAAAGTATCTTTCGTCAAACCCAATAAAATATTAATAATTGCTCCCCGTGTTTTGAGGTGATATAGTGATAGAATTTAAAGGCGTTTCGAAGTCTTATATTTCAGGAGTTTATGCTCTTGATGATGTATCATTAAAAATTGAAGACGGGGAGTTTGTTTTTGTCCTCGGCTATAGTGGTGCTGGTAAGAGTACATTTTTGAAGATGATGATGGCAGAGGAAAAACCTTCAAAAGGTGTTATCTCTATAAACGGATATAATCTGCCGAAGATTAAAAAACGTAAACTCCCGCATTTCAGGCGTACTATGGGGGTTGTTTTCCAAGACTTTAGGTTAATTGAGTCTAAAACGGTTTTTGATAATGTTGCATTTGCTCTTTGGATTATTGGTGTTCCCGGTCGAGAGATTAGAAAAAGGGTGCTTAATGCGCTTGAGCTTGTCGGAATGGGTACGATGGCGAGAAGATATCCAAGGCAGCTTTCAGGCGGTGAGCAACAGAGGGTTGCTATTGCAAGGGCTATTGTCACGGAGCCAAAACTAATAGTAGCGGACGAGCCTACTGGTAACGTTGACCCGAAACTTAGCTTTGAGATAGTTGATCTTTTGCGCAAGCTAAATGATATGGGGACAACAGTAATTATGGTAACTCATGAGCATGAGCTTGTCAGTAAGTTTGACGGCAGAATTATCATTATCGATAAGGGTAAAATAGCCGCGGACAGCAAGGAGGATGCTAAAGGTGAAAAATAGAAGCATCAACAGCTTTGGCTACCTTTTAAAAGAGGGATTTCGCAATCTTTTTAAAAACAAACTTATGACCCTTGCGTCAATCGGAGTGCTTACCTGTTGTTACATAATATTTGGTGTTGCTATTGTTATCTCGCAAAATGTTAATCTGCTTATCGGTGAGATTGAAAACGAAAACGAGCTTTTTGTTTTTATTAAAGACGAAGTTACAAGTGATGGCATAACCGAGTTTTCAAACTATATAAGAGATAATGAAAATGTGGCTTCTTTTACATATATTTCAAAAGAGGACGCACTAAAGCTTGAGCGAGAGAGACTCGGTGATGAGTCTTATCTGCTAGATAGGTTTGAAGATGATAACCCGTACCCAAACTCATTTAGTATAACGCTCAGTGATGTTTCGCTAATGGCGGAGTTTGTAGCGGAAATCGAGAGCCGAGATGAAATTATGGAAATTTCAGCGCCTATTGATTTTGCCGATTCTATTATGAATATAAGGCAGACGGTAACTTATGCAGGTATAGGAATAGGGACGGCGATGGTGCTTATTGCACTGATTATTGTCACTAATACAATAAGGCTTACTATGTATGCACGTCGTAAAGAGATAAACATTATGAAATACGTCGGTGCTACTAACAGCTTTATAAGGCTTCCGTTTATTATTGAGGGGATGTTCCTCGGTATTTTTGCAGCGGCTATTGCACTAGGTGTTGTTTCGGGTGTTTATGTTGGGCTTATTGAGTATATAAATTCAAGTGGTATGAGCCTTTTTGGAATGGTTGATCTAAAACTTGTTGAGCTCGGCGCTATGTTGCCAGTTCTAGCGATAGGATTTTTTGGGTCAGGTGCACTTATAGGGTCGGCGATTAGCCTTTTCTCGATAAGCAGGCATCTGAAGGTTTAGTTTACGTATTTAGCGTATTAAGAGGTATTTATGAAGATAAAAAATATTAAACGAAAATTCTTAGCTGTACTTTTAGCATTTGTGGTTTTAACTGCAAATAGTGTTTTTATGGCGACTGATACAGAGGACACGACAGACGGGACAGACTCTGAGACAACGCAAGAAGAGGAAGAGGATGACCACGATAAACTGCTTGAACTTCAAGAGCAGTGGGAAGCTATAAATGACGAGCTCGATAAGCTTAAAGAGCAAGGAGAGGCACTTCGAGAACAGGAGAATGCTCAGGAGATTATAATTGAGAACTTGCGTCTTGAAATTTCTGCTTTAAAGGAAAAGATTGCTATAAATGAGCAACTTATTGAGGAAACTGAGAAGAATATTGCAACGAAGATTATCGAGATTGATGATTTGAATATAGTTATTGATAACAACTATGAGGATTACAAGAGCAGACTGCGTCAATCTTATATGGGCAAAGAGAATTCACTCGTTTCGCTGTTTTTAGGGGTTACATCATTTCAGGAGTTTTTGATGGGAACAACCCTTGCGAAAGCTGTTGCTGAGTCTGACGATGAGCTTTTAAACTCACTTGCGTCCGACCTTGCACTGCTTGAAACAGCAAAGGCAGAGCTTGATAGTTATAGAACACAGCTCGAACAGGTAGTTGCAGACCTTGAAGTGTCTACTTCGCAACTATCGACAAAACAGTCGGAAGCAGAGGCACTGCAAGAGCAGATAGAGCTTAATATTGAACAAAATGAGGCTGAAACTCTGGCGAAACAGGAAGAGATGAAGAAAAACCAGCAGGAGATAGCTGATATCGTTGCGGCTGGTGGCGGTCTTGAGGATTATGTTGGTGGTGAGTACTACTGGCCGGTTCAGAGATGGGATAAAAGTGATATTACTTCATATTATGGGGATAGATATATATATGGAGTCTATGACTTCCATACCGGATTTGATATAGGCGGATATAATTCAAGGGGAGAAGCTATATACGGCGCTGATATCTCAGCGGCGAATACCGGTAAGGTTGTATATATAAGAAGTTATTCATATGGTTATGGCAATCATATTCTAATCGACCACGGCGGCGGAAACTATACCCTATATGCGCACCTTAGCAGTTTTAATGTGCAGACTGGGGACACCGTTACAAGAGGAGATACTATCGGTTATGTCGGCAGTACTGGTTGGTCTACTGGTGCACATCTCCATTTTGAAATTTGGGTAGACGGTAAACATGTAAACCCACTTAGTTATTTTAATTAGTTAGAAGGTAATTTATTAAATGAGCAAAAAAATATCGGTAGGGGTGGTTATTGGTCTTATGGCCATTGTCGCTGCTTTTACCTTCACACTTACAATGATGTTCTCTATGAACAGGTTTAACGATATGGTAAACAACCTCGGAGAGCGCGAAAATATGTACGATCAGCTCTCGGAAATAGATGCTGAAGTGCGTGAGGATTTTATCGGTACAATTGACGAGAATTTCCTAAACGATATGTTGGCGACAGGATATATCAGAGGGCTCAATGATGCCTATTCAAGTTATATTTCAGCTGAGGAATATGAGGATTTCTTAACTCAGAGAAGTGGATATGAAATTGGAGTTGGACTCAGTTGGGAAAAAGATCCTGTCAGTGGGTATTTGGCGGTTATGTCGGTTATTCCAGAAACTCCAGCCGCTATTGAAGGTATCACAAATGGCGACTTAATTATTGCGATTTCTGAGAGCGATACAGCGCTTATGACCGAGACAGAAGCTCGCAAGCTTATGAGTGGTGAGGCGGGTTCGGCACTTACTATAACTTATCGTCGAGATGGTGATGACAAGACGATAACGCTTACACGTCGTGCCATGCCAAACAGCTATGTTGAATATAGGCAGATAGGTGAGCAGGGTGAGAATGGTTATATTAAAGTTCGTAGCTTTAACGAGGCGGCGTATGAGCAGTTTGAAGATGCAGTTGCAGACCTTCAAAGCAATGGCGTTTCAGGTATAATTATTGATATAAGAGATACAGCTGAGGGTAGCTTTGAGGTTGCGGCGGCTTTTGCTGATCTATTGCTTCCTGAGGGGGCGCTACTCTACGCGACCGACAAAGACGGTGTAACTGAAACACTTTACAGCTCAGACCCAAACCTTGTGAATCTGCCAATAACTGTTGTTATGGACAAGGAAACACAGGGGCCAGCTGAACTGTTTGCTGCTTCAATAAAAGATTTCGGAGCGGGTAGCCTTGTGGGAGAAACCACATATGGAAAAGCGGTTATGCAAGAGATTGTCACACTATCAGATGGAAGCGCTATTGAGTATTCGGTAGCGGTTATAGCGCCTGCAAGTGGTATAACCTATAATGGTATTGGAATAACTCCTGATTACGAGGTTATTTTAACAGTTGAGGAAGAAAGTAGGTTTGAACTACTTGATGAAACAAATGACCCACAGCTAATACGGGCGATTGAAATACTCAATTCGCTTAAATTAATAGGTTAATATTTAGCATAATTTATCACCTTTGCAATATATATTTGCAGAGGTGATTATTTTGTTTACTGTTTTAACGATTGATAGAAAATGGTATGGCAAACTGCTGTTTTGGACAAAACCTAAAGTTTATCTCTGTGGGGATAAAAACGGGTGCTTTTACAAAGTTGTGTCGCCAAGAGAATATACCTACAAGGATTTTAAAGAGATAAAAAAACTCTGCGGCGTTTCTTTTAATCGTATTGTTGTGGCAGAAGGTGTGGAAGTTTTACCTGAATACGAGAGATACATAGCGAAACCGTATCTTTTGAAATGCTACCTTGCGACCAGCTTAGCTATAAAGTTTTTGGCGCACAGCGATGGAAAAAAGGTGGTCTTTTGTGATAAGGGTGGCAGATACTTAGACCTTGCTTATAAGGTTGCGATTCATAGTTCAAGCATGCAGGTTGTTACTGATAATGCATATCCATATTACAAGCTAAAAGAGCGGATGCTATCCGAAGAGGGGATAGTTTTAACCGTTTTGGATAGAGAGATTGAGAGGGGCGACTGCGCTATCGACCTTGATGGTTTAAGCAAGCTCTCTACAAAGACGGTTTTTGGGGCAGGAGGAGAGCGAAACATTGTGCCGAGTTCCATCGATTGTGATGATTACAAATCGCTGTACATTGATGGAGTTGATGATTATTTTTTGTTGCAAGCGCTTTTTGAGTGGGGGAATGCAAAAAAGCTTGGTAGTGCGTTTGTTAAATATTTTAAGTACAAAGGGAAAGAATATACTACGGCAGAGATAAAACTATTGACATAGCCTGTGTTTTTTAATATAATATAAGGGTTATGAGGGCGACAATCCTCATTTTATTTGTTTTAAAAAGGAGATTATAGATGATTAAGCATACTGTTTTAACAGCTGAAGGTCTTGAAAAACTCGAATCTGAACTACTTTACCTAAAGACAGAGAAGAGGATGGATATAGCTGAGAAGATTAAAGTTGCAAGAAGTTTTGGCGACTTATCTGAGAATAGCGAATACGACGAAGCGAAAAATGAGCAGGCTATGGTTGAGGCGAGAATTGCAGAGATTGAAGCTATGCTTAAGAACGTTAAAATTATAGATGCCGATGAGATTTCAACCGATGTTGTGTCGATAGGGAGCAAGGTGCGTGTGCTCGATGTTGAGTTTAACGAGGAAGTTACCTATTTTGTTGTGGGAAGCACAGAGGCAGACCCGATAAATGGCAAGATAAGCGATGAGTCACCTGTTGGTAAAGCGCTTATAGGACAGAAGGTTAAAAAGACTGTTTCGGTGGAAACACCAGGCGGTATAGCGAAATACAAGATTTTAGAGATTGGCAAATAAAATAAAACCGACTATTAGGCGGACGGTGTACCGTCCGTCTTTAACTTTAAAAGGAGATAATTATGAGCGATATTCAAAATGAAAATTTAGAGTTATCTGAAATTCTGCAGATAAGAGTGGACAAGCTAAATAGGCTAAAAGAGAGCGGTAACGACCCTTATTTAGTGACTTCTTTTGATGCGAGCGACAGAGCGGCGGCAGTTAAAGAGGAGTTTGAGAGAACAGAAGAGAGAAAACCTGTTGTTCTTGCCGGTAGAATTATGGCTTGGAGAGATATGGGCAAGGCGAACTTTCTAGACCTTGCTGATGCCACAGGGCGTATTCAGATTTACTTAAAACAGGATGAGCTCGGAGAAGAGTTTTTCGCATCGATGTCAAACTGGGATATCGGCGACATTATAGGCGTTGAGGGTGAGATTTTCAGAACAAGACGTGGGGAAATTTCTGTTCATGCGAGCAGTTTGAAGCTACTATCAAAATCACTATTGCCACTTCCTGAGAAGTTCCACGGGCTTCGTGATACCGATATGAGATACCGCCAGAGATATGTTGATTTGATGACAAATCCCGATGTAAAAGATACTTTTGTAAAGCGCTCGCAGATTATTCGTGAGATAAGAAACTATCTTGGCGATGCGGGATTCTTAGAGGTTGAGACACCTGTTTTGCATACTGTTGCAGGTGGTGCAACTGCAAGACCATTCACAACCCATCACAACGCTCTCGATATGGATTTATATCTTAGAATTGCGCTAGAGCTTCACCTAAAGAGGCTTATAGTCGGTGGATTTGACAAGGTTTATGAGATTGGCAGAGTTTTTAGAAACGAGGGAATTTCTGTTCGTCATAACCCTGAGTTTACTTTGCTTGAATTATACGAAGCGTATACAGATATGAACGGTATGATGCGACTTTGCGAGGATTTAATCCGCTCGGTTGCGCTTAAAGTTGTCGGAACTGGTAAGATAAAATACGGTGAGCTTGATATCGACCTTGAGAGTCCGTTTAAGGTTATCTCGATGAAAGATATGGTTAAAGAGCAGACCGGAGTTGACTTTGATGATATAAAATCGGTTGACGAGGCGAGAGCTATTGCGAAAGAAAAAGGTGTGCATTTTGAAGCGCGCCATATGAAAGGCGATATTCTAAACCTATTCTTTGAGGAGTTCTGCGAGGAGCTACTTGTAAACCCAACTTTCATAACAGGGCATCCTGTTGAAATCTCACCACTTGCGAAAAAGCAGGCGGGCAATGAGGAGTATACCGAGCGCTTTGAGCTGTTTATCGGTGGGCGAGAGTATGCAAATGCATTCTCAGAGCTCAACGACCCAATTGATCAGCAGGAGAGATTTGCAAGACAGGTTGAGCTTAAAAAGCAGGGTGACGATGAGGCGTCTGACATGGATGAGGACTTTATCAACGCACTGAAATACGGTATGCCGCCGACCGGTGGTATCGGATTTGGGATAGACAGGCTCTGTATGCTGCTTACAAACAGCGCATCGATTAGAGATGTTCTGCTGTTCCCAACTATGAAACATATTTAAGGGTGATACCGCTTTTTTAGGGTTTGGGAAAATATATATGCAATTTAAAAAGCTGTGAATTTTGAAATTCACAGCTTTTTTGTGGGTTTTTAGTAGGGAAAGATATAATAGTCGATATCAAGTTCAGTTTTTGTTTCATATAGAAACTCGATGATATCTCGGCTTGGGGTGATAACAGGGTGGGGCTCATAATCCGTGTCGTTATCATCTTTTGGAACATAGATTTCCGGGACGACTTCTAAGTATAAACCAGCATCATAATCTTCCCTAATTTTTAAAAGCTCAGCTTTCTTTGGAATTAAATCTTTTATAGTTTTTCTCATCATATTTGGAATATCTATATCATAATCATTGCAGATACCATACTTCCAACAAGAAAAGGTATATCGACGCTCTTTTTCGGGAGGATGAAACCTACTTAAATCACCTGTATTCCAAGAATCACATGGGGTTAAATTTAGCCGCTTAGTTATATCTTCGTGTTTGAAGTCGCCTCTAATTGCGAAATAGGTATAACAGCTGTTTCGCTCCATAATTTGCTCCTTTACAAAAGATAGATTTGTTATATTTTCAATATAGCATATTAAATAAGTGATTGCAAAGATTTTTAATATATTTGGTGGAATAATTAAAGCAGTTCGAATTTGTTTTTTCGATAGGTAATTAGCCTATCTTTTTGCATGTTAGATAGCTCTTTTGAGAGGGCACTGCGGTCGGTTGATAAAAACTGAGCGAGTTCTTCTCGATTGAGTGGTATATCAAATTTTGTGCGACCGTTTGAGATGAAGTTTAGGTAGGTTAGTATTCTGTCACGCATCTTTCGCTTTGAGATTATATCGAGTCTTTGGTTTAGATATAGCGCTTTATCGGAAACGATTTTTAGCATATTTAAGATAATTGTATTGTAATATAGGTTGCTATTTTGGTTGCTACAAAGAAAATCATTGAAGTTGATAAAAAGAATTTCGCTATCCTCGGCAGCGGTTATTGATACGGGACTGGTTTTTATATTTGAGCAGGCAAATACCTCAGCGAATAGCTCAGAGGGGCGAGCTTCGCCTATAATCGTGCGGTAGCCGTTATGGTCATTCTTTTCGATTAATATACTTCCTGAAATAACAATACCTACAGAATTTATAGGGTCGCCCTCGTTTATAATATACTCGCTCTTATGGAATTTTTTTCCTTTGGCTGATAGCGCAAATAGGAGGGAGTTATATTCTTCGGGTAGGATATTATAAAAAAGCGGATTTGATTTTAGCAACATAAAATATTTTTCCATAAAAACCTCGTTTCGTTGCAATTGCAACGGATTTGATAGCTTTAGTATAGTATAATATCAGTATACCAGTCAAGGGACTGTTAAAAAATGGAGGGTTTTAGTTAGATGAGCAAAAAGGTTATAAAAATAGATGAAGATAAATGTATAGGGTGCGGACTTTGTGAGAATGCATGTCAGCAGAGCGCTATTAAAGTTGTAGATGGCAAGGCGAGGGTTGTTGAGGAGAGTTTTTGTGATGGGCTTGGCAGGTGTTTGCCTGTTTGTCCTGTTGATGCGATAACTTTTGCCTATGAGGAGGGGAGTAGTATGGATAAAGCAAATAAGTCGGCTGTGGAAAAGAAATTTGAGTTTGCAGGGTGTCCCGGTAAAAATGCAAGAAATATCGAGCGCAAAGGTGATGAGGTAGATGCGATGATGGTGGGGAGTGGTATCAGTAGATTAAATCAATGGCCGGTGCAGATTAAGCTTGTGCCTGAAAATGCGCCTTACTTTAATGGTGCGAAGCTACTTGTTGCGGCAGACTGTTCTGCGTTTGCGTATGGGGATTTTCACGATGAGTTTATAAAAGGGCGGATAGTTTTGATTGGATGTCCGAAGCTCGATGAGGGGGATTATACAGATAAGTTGACGGCTATTATTTCTGCCAATGATATTAAGAGTTTGACGGTGGTTAGAATGGAGGTGCCTTGTTGCGGTGGGATTGAAAATGCTGCAATAAATGCGCTTAAAAATTCTCTGAAGTTTATTCCTTGGCAGGTTGTGACTATATCGGTAGATGGTGAAATATTAGATGTTTAAAGAGAAGTTTGTTTGGTTGCGGTAGTTAACTGTTGGTATCACTGAGAATCGGTAGAGTTTTGCAGGCACGCCCGCGGCGAAAAATATAGAACCCATATGGGTTCTATATTTTTTTGCCAGAGTGCAAGGCGATTTGAAAAATCGGCGCCGCGGGCGGTGCGAGGGAGGCAGAATCGGATTTTATTGTTAAAAAACAGACAAGCTGTTTTGTTGCAAAAATGGCTGTTATGGGGTATAATTATCTGAGAATTATTAAGGAGTGTAGAGATGTTTACAGTAGTTTCAAAAGAGAGCCTAAACCCGACCGTTTCGAGAATGGTTATAAAAGCGCCGCTTATTGCAAAAAAAGCGCAGCCCGGTCAGTTTATTATTATTCGTGCAAACGATAAGAGCGAGAGAATTCCGCTGACGATTAACAATTATGACAGGGAAGGCGGCACAATAACGATAATATACCAACTTGTTGGTGCGGGAACATTAGAGCTTGATAGAATTCCAGAAGGTGATAGTGTTTGTGATTTAGTGGGGCCTCTTGGTGTTGCAAGTCATCTCGATGGACTTCGAAAGGTAGCGGTTGTTGGCGGTGGTGTTGGCAGTGCGATTGCCTATCCGATTGCAAAGAAACTAAAAGAACAGGGCTGTGAAGTACACTCTATTTTAGGTTTTAGAAATAAAGATTTAGTTATTTTAGAAGATGAGTTTAATGCGGCGTCCACTAAAGTGTTTATCCGCACTGACGATGGAAGCCATGGAGAAAAAGGGCTTGTTACTGATGAGCTTCGTGCGCTTATCGAGAGCGGTGAGCAGTATGACGAAGTTATCGCAATAGGTCCACTTATTATGATGAAGTTTGTTTCACTCTTAACTAAAGAGTTTGATGTGAAAACAGTTGTTTCAATGAACCCTATAATGATTGACGGTACTGGTATGTGCGGTGGATGTAGGTTGACTGTCGGTGGAGAAACGAAGTTTGCCTGTGTTGACGGGCCTGATTTCGACGGTCATCTTGTCGACTTCAACGAGGCTATGGGTAGAGCTGATTTCTACCGTGAATTTGAGAGCAGACGCCATGATGAGTGCAGACTTATGGGGGAGGATAAATAATGCCTAATATGAATTTAAAAAGAATGCCTATGCCAAATCAAGAGGCTGATATAAGAAACCAAAACTTTAAAGAGGTAGCCCTTGGATACACCCTTGAGATGGCGATGGAAGAGGCTGATAGATGTCTTAACTGCAAGAACAAACCTTGTGTTGCGGGATGTCCTGTAAATATAGATATTCCAGGATTTATTATGAAGGTGCGTGATGGTGATATAAAAGGTGCCGCTGATGTTTTAGCAGAGAGCACTTCACTTGCAGCTGTTTGCGGACGTGTTTGTCCGCAGGAAGTTCAGTGTGAGGGAAAATGTGTTCGTGCTATTAAGGGCGAGAGCGTTGGAATTGGTCGTCTTGAGAGATTTGTTGCAGACTATTCGGCAGAGAATTATGAGCCGACTGTACCTGCAATTGAGAAAAACGGTAGAAAAGTTGCGGTTATTGGTGCGGGACCTGCTGGTCTTACATGTGCGGGTGACCTTGCGAAAAAGGGGTATGAGGTAACTGTTTTTGAGGCACTTCATCTTTCAGGCGGTGTGCTTGTTTATGGAATTCCTGAGTTTCGTCTGCCAAAGAGCATTGTGGCACGTGAGATTGACGGGTTAAAAGCTCTTGGTGTCAAAATAATCACCAATATGGTTATCGGTAAAATTCTAACTATCGATGAACTTTTGGAAGATGGCTATGATGCTGTTTTTGTCGGCAGTGGTGCTGGGCTTCCAAACTTTATGAAAATACCAGGTGAGAGCCTTAAAGGGGTTTACTCAGCAAATGAATTTCTAACGAGAATCAACCTGATGAAAGCATATAAAAACAGCAGTAATACACCTGTTATGCGCGGTGAGAGGGTTGCTGTTGTCGGCGGTGGAAACGTTGCGATGGACGCTGCAAGAAGTGCTAAAAGGCTTGGTGCAAAAGAGGTTTATATAATCTACCGCCGTGGTATGGAAGAAATTCCAGCACGTGCTGAAGAGGTAGAACACGCTATTGAAGAGGGAATTATCTTCAAAACCCTTACAAATCCGACAGAGATTTTAGGTGATGATAAAAACTACGTTCGTGCTGTTAACTGTGTCGAGATGACGCTTGGCGAGCCTGATGATAGTGGTCGTCGTCGTCCTGTTGTTAAAGCGGATAGTCTTCACACAATAGAGCTTGATACGGTGATTATTGCGATTGGCACTTCGCCAAATCCGCTTATCCGCTCAACTACTCCAGGACTTGAAACAAATAAATGGGGTTGCATTGTCTGCAACGACGATGGAAAAACTTCAAGAAATGCAGTTTACGCTGGTGGAGATGTTGTTACCGGTGCTGCTACTGTTATTTTGGCGATGGGCGCTGGTAAAACTGCCGCTACCGCAATTGATGAGTACTTAAACGAGAAGAATAAATAATTGGTTTAATGGGTTTGAAATCTCCAAAAAGCCGCAATGGAGGTTTTAATTGACATCTTTGCGGTGGATTGGAGATTTTTTTATGGCTAATATTTGGCATGACTTAAATCCAGCAAGACAGAATGTTGATGATTTTATCGCTATTATCGAGATTGAAAAGGGGAGCAAGAACAAGTATGAGCTTGATAAGGAGTCTGGGAGATATATTCTTGATAGAATTTTGCATACCTCGACCCACTATCCTGCAAACTACGGCTTTTTGCCGAGGACTTTTGCAGATGACGGCGACCCGCTCGATGTTTTGGTTATCTGCTCTGAGGTTATTAGAACTGAGAGTTTGGTGCGCTGTTATCCAATAGGCGTTATAAAGATGCTTGATTCTGGGAAGCTCGATGAAAAGATTTTAGCTATTCCTTTTAACGACCCGAGTTACAACTCGTATAAGGATATAAGCGAGTTGCCACCGCATATTTTCACCGAGATGACCCACTTTTTTACCGTTTACAAAAATCTTGAGGGCAAAGAAACGGTTGTTGATGATTTGAGTGGGGCAGAAGAGGCACGTGAAATTATTGCGAAGTGTCTTGACGCTTATATTGAAAAATTTTGTAGATAGGGTGAATTATGTTTAGTTTTAATATTCCAACAAAAGTGCATTATGGCAAAGACTGTATGGAGAATTTCGGTGAGATATTAGAGGGTGTTTCGGGTAAAGGTATTTTAGTTGCCTCGAATTTTCTTGTTAAAAACGGATATGCACAGAAACTTTTAGATGAAAACAAGGGTAAGCTTTGCGGTATTTTCAATGGGATTTTGCCGAATCCTACAGTGCAGAATGTCACTGACTGTGCCGATGCTATTTTAAAGAGCGGTGCCGATTTTGTTGTGGCTATTGGCGGTGGCTCAGTGCTTGACTGCGCAAAAGCGGCGGCGGGTGTTGCTAAAAGTGGTGGCGATATTCGCGATTATTTATATAAGAGGGCGACATTGACAGCGGCTTATCCGCTTATTGCTATCCCAACAACGGCGGGGACTGGTAGCGAGGTTACAACAGCTACTGTTGTGAGTGATATTGAAAATGATTACAAGGGAAGTATTGCTTCTGACTTGCTCTACCCGATAATTGCTATTGTAGACCCTGTTTTATGCAGGACTGCGCCAAAATCGGCGGCGGTCGGTGCGGCACTTGACCTGCTTGCTCACGCAGTTGAGGGGTATATGTCGAAAGGGCATCAGCCTATTTGTGATGCATTTTGCCTTGAGGCGACAAGACTTTTCTTCCTCTACTGCGAAGATGCTTTTATGAATGATAATATAAGCGCTAAAGATGAGCTTGCTATAGCTTCGCTTATTGCAGGGTTTGGGTTTGGTATACCGAAAACAGGACCATCACATTCATGCTCATATATCTTGACAGTTAAATATGGCATTCCACACGGTGAGGCCTGCGGGCTAACGCTTCCGTTCTTTATGAGAATGAACAAAGAGGATGACAGGCTTATTGCCATGGCAAGACTTAATGGATTTGCCGATGTAGATGCTATGGTTGATAGACTGCTTGAAATCTCGAAGAATATCAAAGCTCGGCTATCTTTATCGGAATTTAATTTTACAGATGAGGATATTGAGTATATTATAAGCAAATCAAAACACCCGAATTTCTATAATAGCCCGATTGATATTAGCGATGAGATGATGCGGGAGATGTATGAGAAACTTCGATAGATAGTTTGTAAATTTCGCTTTAAATATTGGAGGAGAAAAATGAAAAGATTATTTGTTTTTATTTTAATATTGGCTATGAGTTTTTCAATGGTTGCTTGCTCACAAGATACGCAAATTCAAGACGAGAATGAAATTGAAAGCTCTACTCAAAGTGAAGGCGATGAAGGCGGCAGCGCTTCTGAAAGTGGAGAAAGTCCGCAGATGATTGATGTTGATATCATTCACCCTTTTGGCGGCGAAATTAAAATTGAGGTGCCGTTGAATCCAGATAGAATTGTGGTTTTGAACTATCAAACGTTGGATTTTCTCGATAAATTTGGACTCGGTGATAGGGTTGTTGGTATGATAAAAAGTGAACCTGTTCCAAGTCATCTCCAAAAATATTTTGATGATGAGAATATTGTGAATTTGGGCGAGATATTAGACCCTTTGAATATCGATTTAATAAGCTCTCTTAATCCGAATATAATTTTTTCAAACAGTGTGGAGGGGACAGAGCTCTTATACGATAGTCTTAACGAGATAGCGCCAACGATACCTATATCATTAGACTATGAAAAAAGCGTGATGGAAAGCTTTGAAGAGTTTGCTCTCTTGCATGCCGAAATATTTGATTTAACAGATGAAGTTGCGTCGACGATAGAAGAGTATAATGAGCGAGTTGCTGGTATTTCTGCGGTTTCTGCTGGACAAAGTGCTGAACTGATATTATATCGCAACGGAACCCCTAATGAATTGGCAGAAAGAGGCTTTTTCGACATTGTAGTTAATGAAATGGGATTTGCTGTGAATGAAGAGTGGTTTGAGCTTACTGATTGGATATTTGTTTTTGATGGCGATAGGGCTTCTGGAAATGTGAGTGTCCCGGCGGAAGAGCATTTAACAGAGCGATATGCAAGTTATGATGCCTATCAAAATGGGCGACTTATCTATATTGAGTCATTTCAGGACTTTGCTTATTGCATCGGAGGTTTTACTTCAGTTGAAATGTTGATTGAGGAATTTGAGGGAATATTAGGGATAATATGACCTGTTTTAGTGGGTTTTGCATTAGTTAAAGAGAGGGTTTAGAATGTTTGGAAACAAAAAAGAAAAGCGATTTGTTATAAAAGAAGAGCAGGGGGTTGGTATTGGCGGTATTCAAATAGTTGTGGATACAAAAACAGGGGTTAATTATCTTATGACTATTGGCGGAGGACCGAGTAGTATAACACCGCTTCTTGATGAAAATGGCAATGTGGTTATTGATAAAATAGGGTAACAAGGAGCTAATATTTATGGAAAATCAACAGTTGCCAAATAGTGGTAAACAGTTAAGCGTTAATTCATGGTTTAGTATTTGTTTGAAAATACTAGCTGGTGGAATTATTGGTTTTGCGTTTGCAGCAATGTTAGATTTTATTTCACCTATTACGGTTGAGATGATAATTGTAGGTGCGTTAGCTGTTTTGGGATTTTATAAATTTCGCAAAAGCTATAAATAAATTATATGCGATTATAAAAAATGAGCTGACACTTTTAATTAAGTGTCAGCTTTGTTTTTTGTGGTATTAAATATCCATTATATTAATATTTGCAAGAGCCCTATCGGCAAGAGCAGAGCCCTTGCCCTACCTCTAATTCATAGACTATGCGGGGGGATTTGTCCGCCATATAGACTATACCGCTCTGCGAAAATCCGTGTTTCTCGATTAGGTGGCGCATTGTTTTGTTATCGGCATGGGTATCTATTCGCAAGTAGCTTGCGTTTTCTTTGCAGTAGGCTAGGCATTTTGCAAAAACGCCGGCTACTCTGCCAGAAGCCGCAATGCGATGGATTGTTTTGTATGGGGCGCTGTATTTGAAACTGCCGTTTTCGATATAAGTGTAGGCTGGGTCATCGCCCGACTGCAATACAAAAACACCTTCGATTGTATTGTTTTCGGTGTAGACGAAAAGCTGGTTTTTCTCTATGTCTGACAAAAGCAGACTTTTTGCAGGGTAGTTTTCACCCCATTGGGTGATGTTGCCCTCTTTTTGCATATACTCTCGTGCTCTTTTAAAAATCGGAAATATACAGTCGAGGTCGCCCTCTGTTGCAAGCCTAATCATAAAAGTTCTATGCCTTCTTTTTTGAGGGTTTCAATATATTCATCGCCCCAGACAGAGCACTGTACCTCGCCGATATGAACTTTTGAGAGCATTATCATACAAATTCTGCTCTGTCCGATACCGCCGCCTATCGTGAGTGGAAGCTCATCTGCTAAAAGGGCTTTGTGGAACTGGAGGGAGGCTCTGTCTTCAGCGTCCGCTTCTTTTAGCTGTTTTTTGAGTGAGTCGCTGTCGACACGAATTCCCATCGAAGAGATTTCAACTGCTCTGCCGAGTGGTGGGTAGTAGACCAAAAGGTCGCCGTTTAAGTTCCAGTCGTCGTAGTCGGGTGCTCTGCCATCGTGCTTGTTACCGTCGGATAAAGCACCGCCGATGCCGATAATAAATACAAGGCCGTGCTCTTTGCATATTGCATCTTCACGCTCTTTTGCGGTTTTATTTGGGTATTTAGCAAGGAGTTCCTCACATGTTATGAAAAATACCTCACGTGGGAATGAAAAATCAAGGGCGGGGTAGATTGTTGTTACCTGCTCGGAAGTGTAGTATAGTGCGGCGGCAATAGCACGCACTGTTCCCTTTAGTGTATCGAGGTTTCGACCCTCAGCGGTTATAATCTTCTCCCAGTCCCACTGGTCGACATAAACAGAGTGTAGACAATCGAGCTCTTCATCGCGGCGGATAGCATTCATGTCGGTATAGAGGCCTGTGTATGGTGGGAAGCCATATTTTTTAAGGGCGAGCCTTTTCCATTTTGCAAGCGACTGTACTATCTCTACATCGCATTTAGCTGACGGTATATCAAATGCAACAGGGCGCTCAACTCCGTTTAGGTTGTCGTTAAGGCCGCTCTCAGGGCGGACAAAGAGCGGTGCGGACACACGCTCTATATTTAGATATCTTGCAAGCTCGCGCTCAAATGTGTCTTTTACAAATTTAATAGCAAGCTGAGTTTCCATTATATCGAGTATACTTTCATAACTTCTCATAGTTAATCCTCCTAACATATATAAGTTATTTTATCAGACTTACTCTGTTATGACAATATTTTATTGATAAAAATGCACAGAAATAGTAAAATAAGTAGAGTATAGAAATTTTTTAAAGAGAGGAATTATCGACGTGCGAGGTGCTGATAGATATTTTGAGGAGTTAAAGGGTAAGAAAGTTGGGTTTATAGGGGCTGGTGTTAGCCATTTTGACTGTATACTGCTTTTTTTAAAAAAGGGGATAGATGTTTACCTATTTGATAAAAACACCGAAATAGAGGGTGGAGATGAGCTGATAGAAGCTGGATGCAAGTTTATTTTAGGTGATGATTATCTTGATGAGCTATTTTCTATGGATATAGTATTCAGGACGCCTGGGTTTTATTTTGGCGATAGCATTATCCGAAAACTTCGGGATAGTGGGGTTTATGTTACAAGTGAAACAGAGACGTTTTTTGAGCTCTGCCCTGCGTTTGTATATGCTGTTTCAGGAAGTGATGGCAAAACGACTACCACTACGATAATATCGGAAATTCTAAAAGAAGCGGGCGAGAGGGTTTTTCTCGGTGGAAATATCGGCAGAGCGCTTCTCCCTATGATTGAAGAGGTTAAAAGCAGTGACATTATTGTGGCGGAATTATCTTCATTTCAGCTTATTTCACATAGCTACTCGCCTGATGTTGCGGTTATAACGAATATCACGCCGAACCACTTGAATGTGCACAAAGATATGGACGAATATACAAACTGTAAGAGAAATCTCCTGCTACATCAAAATGGGTATAGCAGGGCGGTGCTCGGCGCTGACAACGAGGGGTCTGCGGCACTAGCAGATGATGTTCGCGGCAGGCTCTACACCTTCTCGAATGGAAATGAAGTGGGACACGGGGCTTATTGCGATGAAAAGGGCGATATTTACTTTAGGGATTTTGGCAAAAGCGATATTTTCATTATGAACAAAAGCGATATTAAAATTGTCGGTGAGCATAATGTGTTAAACTATTTAGCGGCTATTTCAGCGACTATGCCCCGAGTTTCCGCAGATGTTATTAAAAAGGTTGCTATGAATTTTGGCGGTGTTGAGCATAGAATTGAGCTTGTTCGCGAGATAGATGGTGTTCGGTACTATAACGACAGTATAGCATCTTCACCGACGAGGGTTATAGCGGGACTGCTAGCATTTGACGAGCAACTTATTGTTATAGCGGGTGGGAGCGATAAAAAGGTTTCGTTTGCGCCACTGAGTCCTGTTCTCTGTGAGAGGGCAAAGGCGGTTATTTTAACAGGCGAAACAGCGGATAAAATAGAAAAGAGCGTTTTGACGTGCCCGGATTACGATGCAGATAAACTGAAAATTTACAAGGTGGACAGTATGAAAGAGGCGGTTGATACAGCTTATAAAATAGCTGTAGCTGGGGACGTTGTTACCCTATCTCCTGCCTGTGCGAGCTTTGATAGATACAAAAACTTTGAGCATAGAGGTCGTGACTTCAAACAAATAGTAATGAACATAGAGGAGAAATAGGATGAAAGATAGGCTTTTATCGATAGCGGGCCTCAAAGGTCAGGGTAAAAAAG
>CAYJJJ010000002.1:1754-30329 GCA_964370465.1 uncultured Oscillospiraceae bacterium | reverse complement strand
TTTTCTGCTCAACTCCTCCGCATCTTGGTGGTGATAGTGAGCCTTCTTTTGACGATTTATGGGTTTGCTGTGATGGTGTTTTACCGCTAGGTACGAGGGCCGTTTACAGAGAAGAGCCGATAGAGCTTTTAAACGAAAGAGTTGCCTCTCCTGCGCTTGATAACAGCGTGGGGATTCTGGTGGCGACAGAAGCTTTTTTAAGGGCGAGTGAGAGCTGTGGCAAAAAAATCATGCTTATTTTGACAAACGGCGAGGAGCTCGGTCTTCGTGGGGCACGCTCGATTGATAAAAAGCTTGATAAGGCTATTGTTATTGATGTGACGTTTGGGATACAGGCGAAAGCGTCGGCAAAAGAAGCTTTCGAGCTTGGAAGCGGGGCTATGATTGGTATGGGGCCTGTGCTTGATAGCGAGTTTTCGGATAAGCTAGTGGCGATTGCCAAAAGAAAAGAGATAAAATATGGCATTGAGCCACTTTCCGGTGGGACAGGAACTGATGCAGACGCTGTTTCAACTCTACCTGGTGGTGTTCGGTGCTCGATGGTGTCGGTGCCGCTTCGTTATATGCACAGTCAGAGCGAGGTTGTGGGTATGGCGGATATAGAGGCGAGTGTTGAGCTTGTGGTTTCTTACTTGGAGGGCAGATAGATGGATATGAATTTGTTTTTAGAGCTTGCCCGCATTTCGGCGCCTGCGGGGTACGAGAGAGATATAACAAAATTTATTGCGGATAAAATCAGAGGGTCGGTTGATGATCTTTATACCGACAATATCGGGAATTTGATAGCTTTTAAAAAGGGACGAGCTTCAAATGATAGACGGATTGTTATAGCGGCGCATACCGATGAGGTCGGCTTTTTCATAACCTCGATAAATAGCGATGGAACTGCGAATTTCGAAACACTAGGTGGTATTCCGTCGGCTGTTTTGGCGGGGAAAAGGGTGCAGTTTACAAAAAATGGGATGATGGGCGTTATCAGCGCAAAACCACAGCATTTAGCGTCTCCTGCTGAGAGAAACAGCTTTGATAAGGTTGACAGTTTTGTTATTGACTTTGGAGCTACTGACGAAGCAGATGCGAAAAAATACTGCGATATCGGTGACACTGCGGTTTTTCTAGCAGATTATATGGAGATTTCAGATGATATTATTTCACACAAAGCGGTGGATGATAGATTTGGCTGTTTTGTTTTGATGAATTTGATTGAAAAGAGCTATGACGCCGATATTTACTTTGTCTTTACCGCTCAAGAGGAGCTTGGTACTCGTGGGGCGAAAGCTGCTGCAGCGGCATTAAAGCCTGATATTTCTATTGTAATAGAGGCGACAACTGCGGCAGATATTCCCACTGTTTCAGGTGAAAAACAAGTATGCACACTCGGCGGCGGTGCGGTTTTATCGATTATGGATAAGGGGACATTTTACGATAGTGAGCTTCTTTCGTTTGTGGTCGATACCGCAAAGCGGCGAGGGATTAATTATCAGTATAAAACTTTAGTTGCAGGTGGAAATGACAGCAGTGCATTTTCGCAAGGTCCTGGTGGATCAAAGACGGTCGCAGTATCGCTTCCAACACGGTTTTTGCATACGCAGAACTGCCTTTGTAGCAAAAGCGATATGGAGGCAGTGCAGACGCTTGTCGGTGCGGTATTAGAGGAGATACAAACTTTTGACAATTAGATTTGAAGAGAGGAGCACTGCTCTTTTTGATTTTTTAAAGGGTGTGCCACTCTATGGGGATAAGATTATTTCGCTTATTATTGAGGGCGATAACTCGCTTATGCTTTACAGTGTTGGAGAGCCTGTTTGTGGTGTTTTAGCGGTGGTGCGAGGAAATGCGGTTATCGCTACAAATAACAAAGAGGCGGCAGAGGAGCTCCGATTTTTCTTGGATTTTTCTGGGTGTTGCAACAGTGTTGTTTCTGACGGTAGCTATTTCGAGCGGAGTGGTGATGTTTTTTTGCTGGGTAGAGATTTTGGCAAGACAGTTGACGTTGTTGTCTGTGAAGAAAATGCGGATTTCTCGCTTTTTGAGCGGGTGTTTGAATTGGATTTTGCAAGTTTAGTGAATAAAAAGCTTTGTTTTTATTCGGCGATAATAGGTGGCGAGAGAGTCGGTGGAGTTGCGTATGAGAGGCTTTATGAGGAAACCTCAATTATTTCGATGTTGTGCACAGATGAGCGATACAGAAGGCGTGGAGTTGCTACTGCGCTTTTATCACATCTATATAAAGAGGGCGAGAGGCTCTATATTATGTCTAAAAATAAAAGTTCTGATGATTTTTATAATCGGTTGGGACTTCAAAAATTTGGGGAGTATTATTTGTATGAGCAGTTTTTATAAGTTTGATAAAAGGTTGGAAGAGCTTGCGCGTGAGGCGGAGGCGTTATCTTCTGCGGCGTTTCTGCGCGTTTCTGATACAGAGGAGTATAATCAGCAGAAGGTTTTGGCGGCTTTCACAAAACACAATCTTGCGTACAGCCATTTTGAAGGGACGACCGGGTATGGATATGGCGACCGTGGTCGTGAGGTTTTAGATGAGATTTGGGCGGAGGTTTTTGAGGCGGAAGAGGCACTTGTTCGCCATAATTTCGTCAATGGGACACACGCTATTTTGACTGCGCTTTTTGCAGTGCTTCGTCCAGGGGATACCATGGTTTCGCTGACGGGCGCTGTCTATGACACTCTAACTCAAGGGATCGAGGGGGAGAATAACGGCTCACTTCGGGATTTTGGGGTGGAGTTTATCAAATGTGAGTTGCTTCGTGGCAATTCAATAGATTGGGATAGCGCTACACCACTGCTAAAATCAGCGAAAGTTGCATATTTGCAGAGAAGTCGGGGGTATTCCGATAGGGGTGTTTTGACTATTGACGATATCGAGGCAGCGGTTATTAAAATTCGAGAGATTAATCCGCTGGCGGTTATTGTGGTTGATAACTGCTATGGGGAGTTTACAGAGATGCGTGAGCCGTCTGCTGTCGGCGCTGATTTGGTTATAGGTTCTCTAATTAAAAATCCAGGCGGTGGTATTGCCGATACCGGTGGATATATTGCTGGTAAGGCGCAATACATAGAACAGGCGGCTTTTAGGCTGACTACACCAGGTCTTGGCAAAGAGGTTGGGTGTACGCTTGACCAGACAAAAAAGATGGTGCGTGGACTTTTTGAGGCGCCGAGGGTGACGGCAGCGGCGCTTAAAACATCGATTTTCACAGTGGCGCTGATGAAACTTTTGGGGTTTGTTACCTCACCGCAGATTAACAGCAAGCGAAGCGATATAATAACTGCGGTGAATTTTGAGAGTGAGGCTCGCGCTATTTCATTTTGCAAGGGAATTCAGATGGGAAGTCCTGTGGATAGCCATCTATCCCCAGAGCCTTGGGATATGCCAGGCTACGACGATAAGGTTATAATGTCGGCTGGGGCGTTTACTATGGGAGCTTCTATTGAGCTATCAGCCGATGCGCCGATGCGAGAGCCGTACACTGTGTTTGTGCAGGGAGGGCTTAACTATTATTCGGCAAAAGCTGGTGTTTTAATTGCGGTTTCTGAGATGATAAGGACAGGGGCGCTCGTATTAGAGGATAGATGACGCAATGCAAGCAGAATAAAGAGGTGCTTTGATACGGTGAGAAAACGGAAGATATCGAATATAGCGATGGATGGTATTTAAGGGGTCTTAGTCGCTCGCACAGTTAAGATAAAAAATAGACACAAAAAAACAGCACCTATTGGTGCTGTTTTTAAATATCAAAATTGGTAGCTTCGCTACTTCACCGAACGATTAGCCTTTGCTAGTTTTTTCGCCATTGATAACAAAATTTCTTTATCGTCTTCGGTCAAATTCCTTGACTGATTAGCCATAGCGAATGAGAATTTATCATAAGTTATTAAATCTCCGCTCTCATCTCTATCTTCTTTACCAAGCAAATAGTCAAGCGTGACATTAAAATAGTCGGCGAGTTTTTGAAGCTTATCAATTTTTGGTGTATACTTTCCATTCTTCCAATCAATTAGTGTCGCTTGAGCGATACTTGTGTCCTTTGCAACCCTATAAATGGTTACACCTTTTTTTTGTACTAATTTAGCAAAATTGTCATACATAACTTGGCCGCCTTTCACAAAGTCGGAAAACTTAACTATTACTTATTGACAAATTAGGCAACTTATGGTAAAATACGGTACATAAGAAAACTTAACTATCAAACTGTTAACTGCAAAAGATAACTAAACAAAAGCTTCCCGATTACACTTATATTATAGAATATTTCCAATTAAAAAGCAAGTGTTTTTCAGCGAAAAAGGGGAAAAAATTTATGTTTGAAAAAATTGAAAAAATTCGCAAGGCAAATAACTTGTCAATAGCTCAGTTAGTGAGAAATGTAGGGATAAGTAAAACGGCATACTACTGCTACAAGCATGGAACCCGTGTTCCAAAACTTACCACAATACTAAAGTTTTCCAATTATTTTGGAATCGACTACAAATACTTTATTTTTGAGGGAGGTGATGAAAATGTACATATGCAGTAGTTGTAAAAACGTTTTTAGCGAGCCGGTTTATGAAAAACACAGCAGTTTCTACAGTGAGGAAAACATCTCAAATGATGCATATTGCCCATACTGTGAAGCTCGAAATACTTTCGAGGAGGTGAGTGAAGTTTGCCCATGTGGCAGATACATAACGCAAAATCAAATTCTCTGTGATGAATGCAAAGAGGAATCGGTTTCCAGTTTTTTGAAGATTCCCTGTTATGCAAGGGAGTTTATTTTGGAAAACTGGTGTGAGGAGGACTATGGATAAAAGGGCAATAAAGAAGCAAGAGGCACTTTCGTCTTTGATGAAAAGTTGTGATGTGCAGTCGGTTGCAGAGCAGTTTGGTCTTAGTGTGAGCACAGTTAAGAGATGGCAAAGAGAAATAAATAAAACCGAAACTAAAAAAAAGATTTCTAATAGTGATAGTTTGAAAGATGGATTTGTAGCATCTGCAAAAGAGATAGTTGATAATAGTCTTCTTTTAATAAAAAAGAGAATAGATACTGCACTAAAGTTTGAGGACGAGCTTGTGCGACTGTTAAATATTATTGCTATGGATGATGATCTCCCGCAAAAGGAGAAAACCGCTTTTATAACAAAGCTTCGAAATCTCGAGATACAAAAAATTGGAGAGGTCATATCGGCAGTTAACAGTTTTTGTGCACATAATGAAAATGAGCGTGAAGAGCACAATTTCAAATTGGAGATAAAGGTTGATGAGTAGGTGGAGATAACGGTTACTAAAAAGCAGTTTAGTTTTATAATGGCAGATGCAACGGAGGTTTTATTTGGAGGTGCTGCTGGGGGTGGTAAGAGTTATGCGCAAATTATCGATGCACTAATTTACGCACTTAAATACAGCAGTAGCAAACAGCTAATTGTGAGGCGCTCCTACCCTGAACTTGAAAAGTCACTTATACGCACAGCGATTGCACTGTATCCTACTAAAATATTTACATATAACAGCACAAAACACAGCGGTAGATTTAAAAACGGCTCAATTATCGATTTTGCCTCCTGTGACAGCGAGCGGGAACTATATAAATTTCAAAGCTCAGAGTATGATGTTATCCGTTTTGACGAGCTTACCCATTTCACTGAAGATGTTTACCTCTATTTAATATCGAGGCTTCGAGGGGCTAACAGCTTTCCAAAACAGATAAAGAGTTGTACAAATCCAGGTGGTGTTGGGCACAACTGGGTGCGTGAGCGGTTTATAAATTCAAACTGCAAAGATACAAAAAGAGAGTTTTCTTCGGGGAGTAGGATTTTTATTGAGAGTAGGGTGTTTGATAATAGGTTTCTTTTGGAGAGTGATCCGCAGTATGTCAAAAGGCTTGAAAATCTCAGAGAAAAGGATAAAAAGGCGCTTTTGTTTGGAAATTGGGATGTTTTTGAGGGGCAGTATTTTACCGAGTGGGACAGGGATGTACACACAATAAAGCCGTTTTTAGTTCCTGAATACTACAAATACTACTTTACTATGGATTATGGCTTTGATATGGCGGCTTTCTATTGGATTGCGGTGGATACAAAAGGGTGCGCTTATGTTGTTCGGGAATTTTGTCAAGGAAAAGATAACGGCAAGTCGCCGCTTATTATAAGTGAGGCGGCAAAGGTTATAAAAGAACTTACAAAAGAAAAAATCTCGCTCTACTTAGCGCCACCAGATATCTGAAACTCAAGACAGGAAACAGGGAGGAGTATTGCCGATATTTTTTTAGAAGAGGGAATCCCGCTGACAAAGTCGGGCGGGGGCAGAGTTGAGGGGTGGATGTCGGTTAAAGAGTATTTAAAGCCTTTTGTTGATGTCGATGGAGTAAAGAGAGCGAGGCTTGTGGTCTTTGATAACTGCACAGAGCTCATATCATCCCTGCCAGCGCTACTCCACGACAATGCAAACCCGAGTGATGTGAGTAATCATCCGCATAAGCTAACACATTCGGCTGATGCTATACGGGGGTTTTGCAACTACTTTATTCCCCCGACTATAAAGCCTAAAAGCAAAAAAAATCTGCTGTTCGCGGAGGATTCCAAGAAAAAGGACAGCTATAAGGAGGAAGGAGAGGTAAATGTTATCTGAATTTGGATTATTTTGTTACAGCATAATACTTCCGTTGTTTACAATTTATGCCTATCGTTTGGGCAGAGAGGATGGCGAGGGAGGTAGGCGCAAGTTTTTGCCTGCGAGTTTTGGAGGAGGCGAAAAAATCGAGATTGAAGATAGTATGCTTGAAAAGATAAATAGCTACAGCGGAGGTGATGATATTTGACAGAGATGATTACGGCAGAAGAGATTTTTAGTCTGTATGAGCGATGCTATCAAAATGCGCTTATAGACAATCTCTTCACAGATACACAGAAAAATAGGGATTTTTATATCGGTAAACAATGGAGAGGACTTTCGGGCGGTGAGGAACTGCCAGTGCTAAATTTCATTAAGCCGACCGGTAAATACAAAATTTCGCTAATTGCACAAAATCTTATGAGTATTGTTTACGGCAGCTTTAGTGGGGATAGCAAAAGCCAAAATATTGCAAAATATCTCTCAAGGGCAGCTGCTGCTGAATGGGAGAACTCGAAGCTTGACAGTTTAAGTTGGCAGATAATTAAAAATGCATTTATAACCGGTGAGGGGTATCTGTTTTGTTACAGAGATGAGAGCGAGAGTTCGGGTGGTGAGATGCCAAGGCTTGCACATGACATCATAAGTAACACAAATATTTTCTTTGAGAATGAAACAGTAGCGGACCTGCAAAGGCAGAAATACATACTTATTGCCGAGCGACTGCCGGTATCACTTGTGAGGGAGATGGCACAGAGAAACGGAATACCTGAAGATGATGTCGAGCGGATAGTTTCGGATAACGATTTATTAAAGGATAGTCTTTTGGGGAAGGCTGCTTATCTCAATGCTGAGGAGTTTTGTACTTCTGTTATGTATATGGAGAAAACGGCGGAGGGGATACTCTTTGCAAAGGCGGTATCGGGGATTTTATATAAACAGCCGACGTTAATAAAAGGGTTATACAGCTACCCTGTGGCTTCTCTAAAGTGGGAGTGTGATAACGAGAGAGCGAGGGGTATATCCGGTGTTCAGTATATGATACCGAACCAGATTGAGGTGAATAAGACTGCGGCAAGACGAGCAGTTGCCGTTAAGAGATTTGCTTTTCCGACACTTGTATATGACGGCAGTAGAATTGAGAATATCGATAAGATAGGCGAGGTTGGGGCGAATATAAAAGTAAACGGGCTTATGGGGAACCCGATAAATACAATAATCGGATACCTAAATCCGTCTTCAACATCTGCTGACGCGAGCAGGTTGCAGAGTGAACTCCTTGAGATAACTCGTGCGCTTGAGGGTGCGAGCGATACGGCAACAGGGGCGATAGACCCGACAAAGGCGAGCGGTGAGGCTATAAAAGCGGCGAGAGATCAGGCGGCTATTCCATTAAATGAGCAGGTAGCTGCATTTAGACAGTTTGTTGAAGATCTTGCGAAGATTTGGCTTTTTATGTGGTTTGCTTACTGTGAGGACAGGCTATTAATTGATGGTGTTGATGTAACTCGACAGGAGCTTTTAAAGACTGCTTTTAGCACAAAGATTGATGTTTCACCGACAGATCCGTTCTCGAAAGCAAGCAGTGAGATAGCTCTTGAAAGACTGTTTTCAAAAGGGGATATAACTTTTGATGAGTATGTTTCTATGCTTGATGACTCATCGACCGTCCCGAAAAATAAACTCTTGCAGATCTTGAGTGCGAGGGAGAGCGGTTCGCTGGAAAGTGGGGGTGGCGATGAAATGTGAGTATTGCGGACTTGAGATGTTTATAGATAGACGGGAAGAGCGGGAGAGCGGTCTAGCGCTTCACTACAAATGCAAAAATAAAAACTGCACTGTCGGTGCGGCGGGCGGTGTCAGTAGCACAGCTTTGCGGTTTCTTTGTTGTAAAAAGCCTCTTGTGAGTATTAAAAAGAGCAGTTATCAGGTGGAGCAGAGGGCGGAAGACTACTTTGAAGAGCTATCAGACAAGCTTTATATTACCTGTCCTATCTGCCAAAAAGAATCTGTTTTTGATATAAAAGGCAAGAATACAACTTAATTTGGTTTTAAAGGGTGTGCCCTTTGAAATAATAAAAGAAAGGAAATATCATATGGGAGATGTTAAGCAAAAGGACGCTTCTTTAGATGCGGGTTTAACAAAACAGTTAAACAATGAGCAAACGCATTTGGAGAGCGAGTCGGCAGTGACTTTGCAAAGTGATGAACTATTGGCTATTTCGCAGATACTTGCTGACGAGGAGCAGAAAGATGAGTTTATCAGGTATCTGCTCGAGGAGCGGGAAGAGCTTATGCTTATCGCGGCAAGCTATGCGATGCAAGCAGGTCTTGCCGATGTTCAGAAAATC
The DNA here is from genome assembly GCA_964370465.1 of uncultured Oscillospiraceae bacterium. Lineage (GTDB taxonomy): Bacteria > Bacillota > Clostridia > Oscillospirales > Ruminococcaceae > CAYJGN01. The sequence continues at coordinate 21,374 of CAYJJJ010000002.1, read as the reverse complement.
GCGCCGTCGGTAAATAGTTTATCGGAGTTGTCGGATGATTTTGCAGCGCTTGTTGCGGCGGGAGTTTCACCGCAGGCGGCGTACAGGGCGACGGCATTATCGGTACAAGAGAGCAAAAATCCTTCTATGGGGTCGGTTGGGGGAATATATTCGCCACAGGAGCGACTTTATAGCAAGAATGAAATTGAGGGAATGAGCAAAAAAGATATTGACGCTCTTTCCGATGCGCAGTTTGCAAAGCTGCGGAAATCAGTAACAAAATGGAGGTAGATTAGATGTATAACAATTTTAAACCGACAATCTGGAGTAGCCAGATTAGCAGAGATTTGGAAAAAGCCCTTGTCTTTGCGGAAAATACCAACAGACAATATGAGGGTGATGTCAAGAAAATGGGCGACTCGGTTCGCATACTCGGTGTTTCAAAGCCGACTATTTTCCAGACGAACAAGAGCGAGATTGCTCTTGCTGACGCTGAGTACATAAGCGATACTTCGGTGACAATGCCGATAAACAACATAGCTTACTTTAACTTCAAAGTTGATGATATCGATGCAAGACAGGCGCCGGGGGGCCTTATGGACGTGTTGAACAAAGAGGCGACAGAAGCGCTCTGCGACACGATGGATAAGCATATTGCGGATATAGCGAAGGATAAGAGTGCTGTTAAATCATCGGCAACAGCCACTGCGGTGACTGCTGATAATATTTTAAGTATTATTGATGCGGCGCTTTTGAAACTTTATGAGAATGACGTCAGCCAAACTACTAAAATTACACTGACTGTCGACCCGAAATTTTATATGCTTCTGCGTGAGGCTTATATAAAACTCGATACCGATAACTCAGGCGTTCTCAAAAATGGGTTTGTTGGAAAATATGGCAATGTAGATGTTAAGATGTCGAACAACGTTGCTGTTGGTACTGAGGCGGGGTCCAGACTTATTCAGCTAAAAACCGACAGAGCGATTGCTTTTTGCAATCCTGTTACTCACATAGAGGCATACAGACCAGAAAACAGCTTTAGTGATGCGGTTAAAGGGTATGTTCTATACAATGCAAAACTCGTGCGACCAAAAGAGATGGTTGTGCTAAACGTTAAATACAGCTAAGGAGGAGAATTATGGCTATAACAAAACATGATATTGTTAAATTTCAAAACAGGAATGAGGCGGTGCTATTTGAAAAACCACAGGCATTAGGTGATGGTATCGCTTTGAAGTTTACAGGTGATGACAACAAGATATTTATTTTGGCAAACGATGGGGATGCGACAATTAAAGCGGGAAATAGCGTTTTTGCGGGTCCTGACTTAGAGCTTGATGATGGATGTGGTGTTGTTATTGACAGTGGAAGGTTTAAGAATGTTTCAGGCGACTACAAAGACCATATCATGATAACAGGTGCAACCGGCACACTAATTACCGCAGTTGAATTACCATAAAAAGGGGGTGTCCCCCTTTTTATACAAATAATTTTAATTGTTATTTGTATTCGTGAAGAAGTGATAGTGAAGAGTGATGAGGTATTATTTTTTCTTTCTAAAACAACACTTATTCACTATTACCTCTTACTTATTGATTTTTAGGTTTTGTGCCGCAAAATCTAAATGATAGGGGGTAAATATGAAAGTTTATCAAGTTTTAGAAGCGGTAACTGCCCTTGGTTTTTTAACAGATGAGAGCAAAGAGGCATACAGAGATAATATGCTGCTATCCCTCGATAGAGCGGTTAAAACGGTGGCAAATGAGGTGGCGGCAGAACATGGGGAGATAAGCTTTATTCATAAGCCGCAGGAAAATTGTTTTGATGCTCTCCAGCTTATCCAGTATACGGGAGAGCCGCTTCGGTTTTTTGCAGATGGTATTAAGTGCTATAGTTTTCTCTGTGACGGTACTGGGCGGGCAATAGTCAGCTCGGAGGGCGGGACAGAGGTTATCGAGCTATCAAGTGGTGGGGAGTTTGTTTTGTATAGGGGATTTGTGTCAGGGGACACAGAGATTGTTTTCGAGGGTGAATACAGCTATACGATAAAAAATCTCTCGGGTTATAAAGAGAGAAGAAGTGAGGATACTTATGATATTCACGGATATGACGATTTTGTCTGTTATGACCTTGAGCGCCTGACAAAAGAGGGTGAAAATATACGTTTTGGCGCCCTTTTTGAAAAACCTATATTTATTGGCGAGGGAAGAGCTAAGCGAGATGTTTTAAGCTATACTGTTGGCTCAAAGGTGTTTATAAAATCAACCGACAGCTTTGTGGTTCTGGTGAAGTATAAAAAACAGCCTATTACAATTGACAGTACAACAAGCGGTGATTTTGAAATAGAGTTGCCACAGAGGGTTTTGATATTGCTCCCGCTTTTAACTGCATTTTATCTTCTTCGTGACGATGAGCCGACAATGGCGGACATCTACTACAACGACTATGAGATAAAGAAAAACAATTTGATTTTATCGGACAGCACGCCGATAGCAACTGTTGTAGAGGGGGAAAGTTATGCCGATAGCTATCTCCGATAACTACAAGGGGTACAAGACTGAATACAGCAAGTTTCGTGGTGTCGATTTCTCGAAAGACCCGTATCTTGTTGATAAAAGTCGCTCGCCTGATGCACTAAATATATATTCCGATATCGGCGGAGAACATCTGAAAAGACCAGGGTATCATCTTTTTCATAGCTTTGATGGAAAGATTAATTCTTTGGCTTTTGGAGTTATCGGTGAGAGAGAGGTATTTGGGGTGCACAGTGGCGATAAGCTTTATATAGTCATGGGCGAAGATGTGAGCGTTGTTTATACAGGGTTGTCCGATGAGCGTTCTTCTATATTTTTTGCAAGGCATGGCGATAGCACAAAGCTATTTTTGCTAACTGGGCGTGAATACATTGTTTATAATGGTGTTTTAGCTGTTGAGGTAGAGCAGATTGCAACGGTGCCTGTTGTTCTTATTGCGAAAAATCCCGACGGTGGCGGCGAGGTTTTGCAAGCTATTAATATGCTTACACCGCGCAGGATTGAAAAGTTTGCAGGAGATGGGAGCTCGAAGAATTATAAGCTCGGAGCAGCGGGAATTGATGTAGATACTGTAAAGGTTACTGAAATATTGGAAGACGGTGAGAGGGAGCTTATAGAGGGCACAAACTTTTCTGTGGACAGAGATCTCGGCGAGATAAACTTTAGCATCGCGCCGCCCGTCTCTCCTGTGACAGGGGAAGATAATATATTTATCGAGTATTCTAAAACGATTTCGGGGTATAAAGAGCGGATTTGTGGGTGCAAGGTTTATAGCTTCTATGGGTACGGTGGTAACAACCGACTTTTCGTAACTGGCAATGAGAGTTATCGAGAATACGATTTTTACAGCGAGCACGACGACCCTTGTTATTTTCCCGATCTCAACTACTCAAGGATAGGAAACAACAACACAAAGGTTATGGGATATCTTAAAATAGGCGAGTATCTTCTTATTATTAAAGAGGATAATGGGCAGGATACGAGCATTTTTATCAGGAGTGCGACTGTTGTTGACGGTGTTGCGATATTTCCTATTAAATCGGGTATTACCGGCGTTGGTGCTATATCTCACGGGTGCTTTGCTTCCCTTATAGATGAGCCGATGTTTTTAGCAAGGACAGGTATTTATGCTGTCACTTCAAATAATATCTCAACTGAACGTGTACTAAAAAACAGAAGTTACTATATTAACCCAAGACTTTCAGATGAAGAAAATCTGGAGGAGGCAGTTGGGTGCGAATACAGCGGATACTACTTTTTGTTTGTAAATAACCATGTGTATCTGCTGAACTCAAGGGAAAAGAGCGATGTGAGTGTTGGAGATGATTTCGTCTATGAATGCTATTACTGGGATAGCATTCCAGCGTACACCGTATATTCTAATGGGGAAGATTTGTTTTTTGGGACGAAGACAGGTGAAGTTTATAAATTTAATTTCAACAACAAGGGGTTTGATAGGTATAGCGATAACGGCAAGGCGATAAGTTGTTACTGGACAACGAACCAAGATGATGACGGGTATCCAACCGCCTATAAAAATCTTGTGAAGAAAGGCAGTGCTGTTGTAATTAAGTCAGCGCAGAATACCTCGGCGAATATTGAAATCGCTGTCGATGGGGATAGTTTTAAGGATATTCAAACCGAACAGTTTACTGTTTTTAGTTGGGATAACATTAATTTCAACAAATTCTCGTTCTATTTTGATATAAGGGTGAAGCAGATTTATTTGAAAAGCGCCGTTAAAAAGTATAGGACGTTGCAGTTTAGAGTGTCGAACAGCAGAATAAATGAGGGGTTTGGGCTTTATGAAATAATTAAGCAGTATCGGGTGAAAAATTACGCAAGGGAGGGATAAAATGGATATATTAGAGAAAAAACTCACCGAAGAAGAAATTTTGGCGAACCAAGTTGAGGGAATATCCCACGAATGGTATGGTAGACCGACAGAACTGCAATCTCTTTTTGATAGACTCTGTAAATTCTTGATATCAAAATACAACTCTTTAATCGACCTTCTTTTTTCAAACAATGGTGCGTCGAACATAAAGACGACGAGTGGTAAAACTGTCGAAGAGTCTCTATCGGTAAAAGCGGATAGCGATGATGTCTATACCAAAACGCAAACAGATGACCTTATTACCGATAGAATTATCCATACCGGTAATGGCGATATGCTGAGATTTACCTACGATTTTGACGGAGATGGAGTTGTTGAAGTAAGTGATCTTTCGTGGAATTCATATAAACTCGGTGGTAAAAAGCCGGAAGAGTATGCGTTGGCAAGCGATGTGACACATGAATACACTTATGCTTATCTGGACGATGAACATCTCTTAGAAGGTAGTGGAGCGCATTTCTACTTTGTTGCTGCGGGTAGTTATATTCAAGGTGAGCAGTTTAAATTAAACGGGCAAACAATAGTGGCTGTCAATAATTTTAACCAACCGCTCGGCAGTTCTGCGTTTAAAACGGGAGATATTGTTACTGGGATGGTTTTGGCGGGAAAGATTGTTCTCAACACAAGGCGGGTTCCGTATCTGTTATGGAAAGGTGCATCTTATAGCAATGTTATACAAGTTGCAAATATTGCTCTGTTTGACTATATAAGCCTTAGCGACAAAGCTGTTTCGCTCTGCAGATTAAAGCCACAGGGGAGCGAAGAGCAGATGGAAGTAACTTATACATACTTTATAGATGACACTGTCAAAAATGGATTAATTCTTATCCGTCACTCGGCAGAGAATGAAATCACTATTGACAGGAGCGAAGAGCTTATGCATATAAATTATCATAGTCACAATATAGACAATACTGTTAAAGTTCAAGAAATATGGGGTTACTAATGGAAATTCGTGGAATTGATGTATCAAAATATCAAGGGGTTATAGACTTTGAACGAGTGGCGGCAGACGGTGTTTCGTTTGTGATTATAAGAGCTGGATGGTGCGGCTACGACGGTCTTATTACAACTGGACTTGATAGCTACTTTACTCGCAATATCGAAGAGGCAAAGAACCACGGGATAGCGGTTGGGGTCTATCTCTACAGTTACGCTAAAACCCCTGAAAACGCAAAGATTGCGGCAAAATCTCTGCTACAAATAATTGAGCCTTATGAGATTGACTATCCTGTGGTATTTGATTTTGAGGATAGCGCATTATATAAGGATAACAGCAAAGAATACAACAGCGAGATTTGCAATGCTTTTCTATCAGAGATTGAAGCGGCGGGTTACTACGCGATGCTTTATAGCTATACATATTTTCTCGATAGCTATCTCGACCTTGATATGCTGAAAAATTATGATATCTGGGTAGCTGACTACCGTGGGTATGTTGGTTTCTCTGGAAACTATGGTATCTGGCAGTATAGCTCGACTGGTAGGGTTTCGGGGATTTCGGGCGATGTTGATTTGAATATCGCATATAAAGATTATAAGCAGATAATCGAGAATGCATCGCTGAATGGCAAAAATGCACCAGTAAGTGAAGAGGTTTTAGAAGAAAAACCGATTGAAAATAAGTATAAAGAGCTTTTAGCGAGAATTCACAGTGAGGTAGAAGAGGCGTTGCTATGGGAGTAGATGCTTTTATGGATATACTTGAGATTGCTGTTTATGCTGTTTGTCTTGGAATTGCTTATGGGAAAATTCTCTCGAGAATTAAAGTTCTTGAGCAGAAGATGGACAAGCACAACAACTTTATCGAGCGACTTATAGTGCAAGAGCAGAAACTCTTAGAGCTTCGGCGGATAGTTGAAGAGAATAGCTATAAAAAGCACGAATGGAATAAGGAGAAAAAATATGAAAATTAATATGGCGCTAAGATTAAAAAACCCGAAATTCTGGGTGCAGATAGCGGTTGCTGTTTTTACTCCTATATTTGCATACTTCAATATTGTGGGGAGCGATGTGACGAGCTTTGGGGTGCTATTTGAAACACTAAGTAAAGCGGTACTAAATCCCTATCTGCTTGTTTTGATAGCGGTATCTGTTTTCAATGCAATTGAAGACCCGACAACAACTGGGTTTTCAGATAACGAAGAGGTGCTACAAAGCACCGAGCCATTTAATTAAGGAGGGAATATGTCAAATTTAGGATATACAGCGTCAGACCCGAGATTATATCTTGCGGGACAGCTAAAACAAACTGCCGATAGTTTTGCAAATGAGCTTTATGACAAGAGCGAGGAAGAAGCAACAAAAGAGCGTGAGCGTGCGCTTCGGCAAAATTATATCGAGAGGGAGCGGAGTTTAAGGCTTCTACCACAACTAAATTCCGCAGTTGGAAACACAGGTGGCCTCGCGGAAACTTCACTAATAAATCTTGCAAGCGGATACACTGAGGCAAGAAGTGCAATAGAAGCGGCGTATCTATCGTTTATCGAGCGAGCGCGAGAATCGCTCACTTCACAGATATACCAAAACAATCAAAGCTACTTAAATACGCAGATGCAGATAGCTGCAACGACACCAGCGCCAGAGCCTGCACCGACGCCAACACCGACACCGACACAAGCACCTGCATCGACAACAACTGCAAACAACAATGCTGCGGGGCTAAATAAAATCAAGGAAATGATTGCTGGAACAACATCGAAGAAAAATAGCACCGGAGTAGTTAAAAGCCCAGGATTTACCGCTAAGAAAAATATCGGACTGTATTTTTAAGGGTGTAGTTTCGATAGAAACAAGATAAATTAATATCTGGCATTATTGTTGTCAAAGAAACAAACCGTTATCAGAATATGATAACGGTTTGTTTTTGTGTGTTATGCTTATAATAGAGGGTTTGCTAAACCAAGAATATCGTAATATTCATCAGTAAATCTCAGTTTGGAATAATCAAATTCATTTTGTATTTTTTTTACATAGTCATAAGGGTTTTCAAGTGGTGTCAAAGATAATTCATTGCAAATAGCGTTTAATACAAATTGAGTGTTTTTAAAATGTTTATCGTACATAAGTTCATTTTTCAAATAATCCTTAAACTCTTCTTTGGTGAAGTGCACTATTTGTTCAATAGAATATACACCATAGCCAGCTAAAATAAGTCTTAAAAATATTTCGAAATTTTCTGCTAATGGATAAACAAATAAAGGCATACCATTTCTGTCTTCTGCGCCAGAACACGGATTTATTGCAAATACCATTTCACCGAAACCTTCGATAAAGCCAAAATGAATGCCGACGGTACCTTCCCAACCTATAACATAAGTACCTTTAGGTGTACAGAAATAGCCACCCTCGTTATCGCCGGGGTCAAGTCCTAGGTAAGACTTATCATCTATCTTTAGATTTTCAAATAACTCATATAACCCCATCTTCAACCTCTGTCTAATATAATGTTTATTATGTCAATCATAGAGATTGCCGCCGACCGCACATGTAAGATGATTGTCAGAAAATAAGAATAGTATTTTAAAAGAATATCTTTGTATCATATAAGCTGATACTAATTAATACTTCTCAACAACACTGTGCAAATCGGACAGTTTGCCGATGTCGACAAAGCATTTGTCCTCGATAAGGTAGGTTGAAACACGCTCGCCTCTGTCAATCGCCTCTTTTATAAGGTCGGTTATATGGACAAAAGTGTCTTTCGGTATTCTGTCTATAAACTCTGGATTTACAAGGTACATACCAGCATTGAGCTTAATTCTAAATGAAGGTTTTTCCTCCATCGAGAGGATAGCGCCATCTTCGTCTGTATTTATAACGCCATAAGGCACGACGACCTCGTGGTCAGCGCATACCATCGTCAGTATACTGTTTGTTTCGGTGTGTAGCTTTGCGATTTCGGCGTAGTTTGCCTCAATTATATTGTCACAACAGGTGACGAAAACAGGAGTTTCATATTTCCCAGCAAGAAAAGAGAGACCGCCGCCTGTGCCGAGTGGGGTGTCCTCGTCGGCAAAAGATACGGTATAGGGGAGCGAAACCTCTGAAAAATATGACTTTATAAGGTTCTTTTTGTGGTTTACAACAAGGGTCATATCGGTGCAGCCAAACCTGTAAAACCGCTCTAAAATAAGCTCGGTTATAGTTTTATCACCGATTGGAATAAGCGGTTTTGGGAGGATTGAAGTGTATGGATATAGCCTTGTGCCAAGTCCGCCAGCCATCATAACAACTGGGAAATTTATAGCGCTCTCGCACCTATAAACGCTGCCCTGCTCAAAAACAACCGTATGAACAATCCCGTTTTTATCGGTCATCGGGATGCATTCAAGGTCGTTTGAAACTAAGAGCTCCCTTGCATCTGGCTCGTGGTAGCCCTCTGCAAAAATAGGCTTGTGATTGGCGGCGGTATACGCATTATCGTTTAGAGTGCCGCCCGAAATAAGATATCGCCTGATATCTCCATCGGTTATTATAGCGGCAATTTCACCGCTTGTTTCGGTTAAAATAAGCGTTTTTTCGCCGTTGATATCTATTTTATTTAACGCCTCTTTTATTGTTATGCTCGTGTCAGCTATAAAATCGGTAAAGTTCATAAAATCACCTTAATCTAAAATCTCTTTCAAAGTGCTACACACTTCTAAAACCTCATCTTTTGTAAGCGAGGTTGAACAGGGGAGGTTTACTATCCGCTCTCTGTAATACTTTGCCCTATCTATCTTATATGCAGTGTCATCGGCATAGGGTTTTAAGCGGTGGATAAGCTCCCAGACTGGTCTTGTCATTATCCCGTGCTTTGATAGTTTCCCAATTAACGAATCCCGATCTTTGCTTAAAAATGAGTAGAACCAGTAGTTTGGGCGTGTGTTTTCACGGAAAGGGTGAAGCTTTATCCCGTTTTCTAAATACAAATCGTAGTTTTCTTTCTTGGTAGCTATAAACTGCTCAACCATTTCAAGTTGTCCAACGCCTATTGCCGCCTGAACATTAGTCATGCGGTAGTTGTAGCCCACCTCATCGTGGATAAAATGAAGTTCATCGGCTTTTGCTTGTGTTGAGAGATGTCTGCAATACTCGACAAGCTCTGGCTTGTTTCCAAGGATCATACCGCCGCCGCCTGTGGTTATAAGCTTGTTTCCATTGAAACTAAGTACCGAAATATCGCCAAGAGTTCCGGCGTAGCGCCCTTTTAGCGGGCCATCGGTATAGTAGCTTCCAAGAGCTTCGGTCGCATCTTCGATTATAGCAATGTTATACTCCTCGCAAATCGGAATAATTCTCTCCATATCGGCAAGGTTTCCAAAAACATGAACGACAGAAAGTGCTACAACCCTGCGCCCTGTGTTTTTATTAATTGTTATTCCTGCATCTTGTCTGCACTCGCTTCTAAGGAAACTGAGCAGTTTGTCGGGGTCTATGCAGAGCGAGTCATCGCAATCGAGAAAAACAGGATGACAAAAAGCATAGCGGACAGGATTTACCGCCGCTATAAAGGTAAGGGTTGGAACTAAAACCTCATCATCTGGTTTTGCGCCAACTGCAAGGAGCGATAGATGCAGTCCAGCGGTGCCGCTTGCAACAGCTGCCGCCGCTGCCGCCCCTGTATATTTTTTTATATCCTCTTCAAATCGGGTGATATACGACCCACCGGTTGAAACCCAACCCGAGTGGAGCGCTTCGTTTATATATTTTTGCTCGTTGCCGCAGATATTTGGCACCGAGAGTGGAATGTTTGCCATAAAATCTCCTTTTTGCCCAAGGCAGAAATTTTTTGCTTAGATATTGTAAATATCGCTTTTGTATCCTGAAAGGTTGCTTTTTAGCCAGTCGATAGTAGCTGAAAGTCCAGCTGCAAGGTCGTATTTCGGTGTCCAATCGGTGAGTGCTGTAATTTTCTTATTGCAACCGAGAAGTCTGTTAACCTCGCTTTTTTCGGGGCGAAGACGCTCGTCTTCACATATTATTTTCGCACTCGGGTTTATCTGGCGGATAAGCTCGTTTGCAAGGTCGCCTATAGAAATCTCAACCCCAGTTGCAATATTTATCTCTTCGCCGATAGCCTTATCGCATTTTGCGATAGCCATCATACCTGCAACGGTATCGAGGACAAAGTTGAAGTCGCGTGTAGGGGTTAGGCTTCCGAGTTTTATCTCGGTAGCACCGTTTAAAAGCTGGGTGATAATTGTTGGGATAACCGCCCTTGCCGATTGACGAGGCCCGTATGTGTTAAACGGACGAACGATAGTCACAGGTGTTTCAAAGCTTCGATAAAAACTCTCACAAAGCCTGTCTGCCCCGATTTTCGTTGCGGAGTACGGGGACTGACCCTGGAATGGGTGTAGCTCATTTATCGGAACATACTGAGCAGTGCCATAAACCTCACTTGTGCTTGTCGATAAAACTCTTTTGCAACCAAGGTCTTTTGCCGCCTGCAATACATTAAGTGTGCCTTTTATATTTGTATCGACATATGAGTCGGGCGAGTGGTATGAAAAAGGGATAGCGATAAGCGCCGCTAAATGGTAGACGGTATCAATATCCGACATTGCGGTACGAACGCCATTCGGGTCACGAATATCACCTGAAAAGATTTCTATTTCATTTAAAATGCTCTTATCAAGACTGTCAAGCCAGCCGTAGTTGCTAAACGAATTGTAGTAGACAAAAGCGCGAACACTCTCGCCGCTACGAACAAGCTGCTCTGTTAAGTGGCTGCCTATAAAACCGTCTGCACCTGTAACTAAAATTTTACCCATAATAAACCTCAATCTTTAAATTTCTCTATCTCTGATTAATGCCTTGCACTTTGATTTTCGTCTAAAACGAAAATTCAGCAGATAGCATCAACTAAAGCCGTAAAATTGGCGCGTTTTGCCAATTTTACAACAAACGCTATGCATTTGCACTGAATAACTTGTTATTCAGTAGGCTTTAATTATAATATATAAAACGATATTTATCAATAAAGAAAGTTGATTTAATATCACCGCCGTGTTAAAATTACAAGAAGGGGGCGAATATGAAAAGAATTGCTTTGATAACTGGAACTCGGGCGGAATATGGGATTATGCGCCCACTAATTAAAAAACTACAAGATGACAGCGAGATAGAGCTGTCTTTACTAGTAACTGGTATGCATCTGTCAGCTGATTTTGGCGAAACTTACAAAGAGATAGAGCGTGACGGTTTTGAGATTGCCGCAAAGATAGATGTTTTGGCAGAGGGCGACAGCAAAAGGGCGACAGCGCTCTCGATAAGCCGAGCAATAGACTTGTTTTCGGAGCACTTTCAGCAGAATAAATACGATATAGTGGTAGTGCTTGGAGATAGGTTTGAAATTTTCGCAGCAGTTAGTGCGGCGGCGGTTTTAGGACAACCTGTCTGCCATATTTCAGGCGGTGACACGACCGAGGGTGCAACTGATGAGTTTTTCAGGCACTGTATAACAAAGATGAGTAGTCTGCATTTTCCATCAACTGAAGAGTTTGCGAAACGGGTTATTCAGATGGGTGAGCAACCAGAAACGGTTTTTAATGTTGGAAATATGACAGTTGAGAATATAGTGAAACTTGAGAAAATAGATATAGAGAGCCTGTCGCAGTTTGTCGGGTTCTCGCTTGAAAAGCCATTTTTTATGGTTACATTTCACCCGGTAACACTTGAAGAGAACACCGCAGAGAAACAGGTAGAGGAGCTATTGAGAGCTCTTGATAAGTTTTCGGATTATGGACTAATAATAACAAAAGCAAATGCCGACAGTGGCGGACGCACGATAAACAAAATGCTCGAGCAGTTTGCGGAAAACAGGGAAAACACCGCTCTATTTACCTCGATGGGGGCGCAGAGGTATCTCAGCGCAATGAGCTATGCAACTTTAGTTATAGGCAACTCAAGCAGTGGTCTTTGTGAAACTCCCTCATTTAAAATTCCGACAATTAACATCGGAGATAGGCAAAAGGGGCGGATAATGGCAAAGAGCGTTATCTGCGCGAAGCCTTTGTGTGAAGATATTATAAAGGCTATTGAAAAAGGACTGTCAGAAGAGTTTTGCCTCTGTATAAAAGATGTTGTGAACCCATATGGTGACGGGGAAACAAGTGATAGGATTATTAAAATTCTAAAGAATAGCGAAAAACCAAACCTTAAAAAAATATTTTATGATTTAGAGGTATAGTGATGAAGATAGCGGTTGTGGGACTTGGCTCGATGGGCAAGCGTAGAATTCGCCTTATAAGAACATTTTTTCCGGAAATTGAAATTTTTGGGATAGATAACAGGGAAGACCGAAAAGTGGAGGTAAAAGAGCTTTTTGAAGTGCAGAGTTTGCCGTCAATAGAGGAGGCGAGAGGCTGTGATGCGCTTTTTGTCTGTACAGACCCTGTGCACCATGCGGTAATTATAAAAGAGGCGTTAGATAACAACCTTAATATCTTCACCGAGCTAAATCTAATAGCAGACGGTTACAAAGAAAATATGAAAACTGCGAAAGAGAAGGGGCTTGTTCTTTTTTTGAGCTCAACTCCGCTCTATCGCCGTGAGACAAACTATATTAAAGGGAAAGTTGCGGGCGAAAAGGTGAGCTATACTTATCATGTTGGGCAGTATCTGCCTGACTGGCACCCGTGGGAGAATTTTTCTGAATTTTTCGTCGGAAACAAGAGGACAAACGGCTGTCGTGAGATATTCGCAGTTGAGCTACCGTGGATAGTGGATGCATTTTCGCAGGTGGTCGATTGCTATGCGGTGGCGGATAAGCTATCAAACCTCGAACTTTCGTATCCCGATAGTTTTCATGTTATTTTAAAGCACAAAAACGGAACTGTTGGAAATATAACAGTAGATGTGGTGGCGAGAAATGCTGTCCGCCGACTTGAAGTGCTAAACGAGCAGATGCATATTATCTGGGAAGGCACACCGACAACCCTTTATGACTACTGTTTAAACGAGAAAAAGCTAAAGACGGTTTCGCTCTATGAGGAGATAATGCAAGACTCTCGGTATAGCAACAATATAATAGAAGATGCTTACCTCGATGAGATAAAAAACTTTTTTGAGGTGCTCGGCGGTGCAAAAGCTCGGTGGAGCTTTGAGCAGGACTATAATGTTCTCGCTTTAATTGACAAAATTGAGGGGATAGAATGAGAGTTTTATTCGTAGGTCTTGGCAGTATTGGCAAGCGGCATATAAAGAATTTAGCTGAAATCTGCAAAAGTCGTGATATCCAGCTTTTCTGCGATGCACTGCGGTTTCGCGGTGGCAGTTTACCAGAGGAAATAGAAGAGCTAATAGATAAAAAATACAAAAGCTATGAGGAAATACCACAGGGGTATGATATAGCATTTATAACAAACCCAACTTCAATGCACAAAGAGGCTATCGAAAATTTGCAAGGCAAGGCAAAAAACTTTTTTATCGAAAAGCCTGTATTTTGCAAAGAAACTATGGAAGACGGGCTAAAACTTCAGCTTAGCGGCGGTGTTTATTATGTAGCGGCGCCTCTTCGATACCACAGCGCAGTTTTAGCGCTTCGAGAGTATGCAAAAGAAAATAATGTGGTAGCCATTCGAGCGATAACATCATCATATCTGCCAGACTGGCGCCCAGAGACCGATTACAGAGAATGCTATAGCGCTAAAAAAGAAGAGGGCGGTGGCGTTTCGATAGATCTTGTTCACGAGTGGGATTATATTACTTCGATTTTCGGGTTTCCAAAAGCTGTGCGCTCGGTTATCGGCAAAAAGTCGGCCCTTGAAATAAACTCAGATGATATAGCTATTTATATAGCTGAGTATGATAATTTAACAGTCGAGCTTCATCTCGATTATTTTGGCAGGGCTACAAGGCGTGAGTGCGAGGTTTTTTCAGACGATGAGAGTTTGGTTTTCGATATAACGAAAAACAGAGTTCAGAGCTTTCAAAGCGAAGCGATAACAGAGCTTTCTCAAAACGATATTTATATAGAAGAGATGAATGCATTTTTAGATATGGTTTTAAAGGGCAAAGAAAACACAAATACACCGCAGAATGCAGCGAGGGTGCTCAGTCTTAGCGCGGGGGAGGATATATGAGGATATTATTCACGATATGTGGCAGAGCTGGCAGCAAAGGTGTGCCAGGCAAAAATATAAAAAACTTTTGTGGCTACCCTCTTGCGCTATATACCTTAGCGGCAATAGAACTCTATATAGAGAAGAGCGGTTGCGAGGGAGTTGTAGCTGTTAATACCGATAGCTTGGAGCTTATAGCGATACTAAAAGAGAAAAAAAGCGATATAATTGTTGTTAAAAGAGAAGAGGCTGACGCTGGAGATACCGCCTCAAAGCTTGAAGTTATAGCGAAAACTTATAAAAATGCGTCGACTTTAGGCGACTTTGATTGTGTGGTTGATTGCGATATAACCTCGCCACTGCGCTCTGCTTATGATATAGAAAGTATCGTAAACAAGCTTTTTGAGAACGAGGAGACTGACCTCTGTTTGTCTGTCTGTGAGGCTCGTCGAAGCCCCTATTTCAACCAGCTTTTAGTAAATGAAAAAGGGTATCTTGAGCGGGTAATAAAAAGCGATTTCGTGGCAAGACAGCAAGCGCCCGAGGTTTTCGATGCGAATGCATCGCTTTATAGCTATAAACCAAAGTTTTTAGATAGGGATAAGCCTTTTATATTCGATGGCAACGTTGGTTTTATTAAGATGCGTGATACAGCGGTACTCGATATAGATACAGCGGAAGATTTTGTCACGATGGAGATTTTAGCAAAGCACTATTTCGAGAGTTACGAGCCGTTTTCTGCGGTGTTTGAAAAGGTAAAAACGCTTTAAGTGATTTAAAGTGATACTTGAAAATATAAGGAGGATTTTATGAACAAAAAAGAATTCGACAACAGCATGGCACGACAAGCAAGGCAGTCCCCCCTGTTTGTGAAAATTATGAACGACAGCATGAGCTATGAAAAGATGCTGAGTATTCTCTCGATGAAAGAGATATGGGACGCGCAAAAGGTAATACTCACAGGTTGTGGCGACTCTTGGATGTGTGGAATAGCGGCAAAACCTGTTTTTGAAGGTGTTGCGAAAATAGATGTAGAGGCTATGCGCAATATTGAGTTCACAAGGTTTTACGCTAGCAAAAACTTAGGATTTTCTCCAAACACTCCGCTTGTTTTCGGGGTTTCTATTTCAGGTGGAGCGAGCAGAGTTTGTGAGGCTATGGAGCGTGCGAGTCATTATGGTGCTATGAGCGTTGCAGTGACGAACAAAGCGGATTCTCCAGCCGCAAAATCGGCAAAGAGGGTTTTACCGCTCGATATGCCCGTTGCGGACGAAAGTGGAGTAGCTTATGAATACGGCCCTGGTGTTAACTCATATATCGCATCAACTATGGCGCTTATGAAAACAGCTATTAGAATTGCCCGTGTGAAAAACAAGATATCTATGGGCGAAGAGATGGATATTATAAACTCTATGAACGAGTGGGTTGATGAGTATTGCAAAATTATAAATGATATCGATGAGCGGTGTTTTGAGCTTGCAAAAAGCTGGAAAGATCTTCGTGCAATCGATTTTATCGGCGACTATGCAGACTATGCAACAGCGTTTTATGGCAGTGCAAAGGTTATAGAAACATACGGCGGATACACAACATACGACGACTCAGAGGGATGGTGTCATGTCAACTATTTCCTAAAAGACCCACAAACTATCGGACGTGTTGTTATTGCAAACAGTGAGAGCGAATCGTTTGGCAGACTAAAAGAAACGCTGTCGGCAGTAGAGCAGCTCCAAAGCCCGACTATTGTTATTACAGATGCACCTGCCTCAGAGTTTTCAGATAAATTTGAGGTGTTCAGCCTTCCAAAACCAAAATATTCTTGGTTAAATCCGCTTCTCCAACATATCCCACTCGACTTTTTAACAGGATACATCGCAGGACTTAAAGGCTATGCGTTCTTTAGGGGTGACTTGCCCGAGGTGTTTATGGCACCAAGGCAAGATGGACTAACTGACAAGATAAAAGAAAGTAAGAGAGAGATAATATAGGGGGGATTTTATATGATTAAGATGTTTAATATAGATACAGAACAAAACGGTACCCACGATATAACGCAAAACGTTATGGAAACGCTAGCGCAGAGCGGTGTCACCGAGGGGATTTTAGTGGTTGAAGTTCCCCATTCAACAGCAGGACTTATTGCGACTTCTCATTTTGACCCACTTGTCCGCCGTGATGTTATGAATGAAATCAAAAGAATAGTGCCAACTCGAATAAACTTTTTGCATCAAGAAACACCAGATGATGCGGCAGGACATATAAAGTGTGCATTATTTAACTCATCAATAACTTCGATTATACACGAAGGTAAACTTGTCAACGACAATGTTCTTCACTACTTTTTCATGGAATACGACGGCCCTCGAAAACGCAAATATTTTGTGCGAGTTATGGCTGATAGATAGGGGATAGATGATATGAATTATAATGATTATAACAATGAAATGATAAGACAGGTTCGTTTGTGCAAAGAATCTGTTGTTGGTGTTAGTGAGAGCGTTTCAGTTGAGAGTTTGAAGGCTTCGGTGTCAAACGAGGCGATACTTCGCACAAGCAAAGTTATACTGACAGGCTGTGGCGACTCATACTGCGCAGCAATTGCAGCGGCGCCTGTTTTTGAAGCGGCAAATGGTGTTGCTGGCATAGATGCAGTGGCTATGAGGAATATAGAATTCACAAGGTACTACGACACATACAGAGGTTGGTGGCGAGAAGAGGGAAATGCTATTCCTCTTGTCTGTGGAGTTTCTATTTCGGGCGCTGTTCGCCGTGTGGCGGAAGCTATGGAGAGAACTAATAAGTACAATGGTGAGTCAGTAGCTTTTACCGATAACCCAGATAGCATTGTCGGGAAATCTGCGAAACACATAGTGCCGCTCGGAGTGCCGCAGTGCGGTAGAGCGCCTTGCGTTACATCTTATCTATGCTCATCGTTTGCGCTTATGGCTTTTGGGCTTCGTGTAAATGTTGTAAAAGGCAAAATTTCAGAGGACGAAGAGGCGAAAATGAGGAATGCCATGGTCGATTACGCTTCAAAGTTTGAGCAAACGCTTATAAGTGAGCTTGAAGATAGAATGCTTGCTATAACTGAGAAGTGGATGGCGGCGGGAGTGGACAATATGGATTTTGTGGGCGATGGCGCCGACTATGCAACCGCGTTTTTTAGCAGTGCAAAGATGGTAGAGAGCTTTGGCGGCCTCACAACAGTCGATGACTCAGAGGGTTGGAATCATATAAATTTCTTCTTGCGAGACCCGAAAAAAGTGGGTACTGTTCTAATAGCAAACGAAAGCTCACCTTCGTTTAGCAGACAGCTTGAAAATGTCTACACATGTATACAGATAGGTAGACCGACAATAGTTATAACAGATGGCGATTTATCTCTATTCCCGAAAGCTTCAAATATCGATATAATAGCTCTGCCAAAACCGCAGTACAGCTGGATAAATCCGCTTATGCAACATATTCCGATTGATATGATGGCGGCATACCTTGGAGATATAAAAGGGGCTACTGCATACAGAGGGGACTCACCGGTGCACGTACTTGATAAAGATTGTGCAAGATTTCGCCAGAGCGAAATTGTGATTGTTTAGGAGGTGCGAAGATGCTAACAAAGAGAAAACTTACCACAGAATTTGAGGGTATGCATGAGATAACAGCAGAGGTAAAGGCGATAATAGAAGAGAGCGGTGTTAAAAGCGGTATCTGTATAGTCCACTGCACCCATACGACCGCTGGAATAGTAATAAACTCTTTTTGGGATAAAAAAGGTCATATCGACTTTATGAAAGAGCTTGATAACCTAATACCCACAAGAAACGACTATCTCCACCAGTTCGACACCCCAACAGATGCGGCAGGACATATAAAGACAGGTATATGCGGTGTTTCTGCAAGTATAATTATAGAGAGCGGTAAAGCTCTGCTCGGCTCTTCTCAGGGTATTTTCTTTGCGGAGTTCGATGGTCCTCGTGCGCGTGAATATTTTGTTAAAATAATGGCTGACTGATTATTTATTTTTTAGAAACAGGGGTTTTTCTCCTGTTTCTTTTTTTAATGGAAATTATAGGATATATCTAATAGGTATATATTGAATAACCTTAATTATTCAATTCGGAATAATTACTAACATCAAGATTAAGCGTTATTTTCACTTGATTATTGTGAAAATGCACAATGGTTATATTTGATAAAGTCATGAATTTATCACTGTTACCAAATATTAAAAAATTTTGTTTTTAGCTGCAAATGTAACATTTATGTAACCTCGATATTGTATAATGTAAGTGCAGGTAAATGTTATTTGCCATTTTTATGAGGAGTGAACTATTTTAATGAACAAAAAGAAGGGTGCACCAAAAAATTTACTTACGAAAATTTTAGCACTAACAGTTATTATGTCAATTTCCGCAAACTACCTGTTGACACAGGCGGCAATTGCATCTATACCAAAGGTATTTGAAATATACCAGGTTGCAGATGATGCGTTATATGTTGCGCAAGCGGAATATGAAGGTATAGAAGGCGGTGAAGATGCTGGAGTTTCGTTTGATTCTTCGATAAAATCGCTCACACCGGGCACATCTTCATTTAATTCATATTTTAATTCGGTGGAAGATGCGGCATCTGGCGTTGTTAAAGTCGATATGGACTTTGTCGGAACTGCAAAACAAAATCCGCTCGATGTCATGCTTGTTATGGACCAGTCGGGAAGTATGAATATGGGTGCGATTGAGCCATATGGTATGGAGCTTAATACGACTCTGTGCTTAAATGATAACCACTACTATATGCTTCATATGAAAGCTGCGGTCGATGGTGAGTATAATGAATTCTATTATATGTTTGGGGCAAGCACAATTGAGAACACCAAAGGGTGGACAGCGACAGCGTTTCAGCTTGCAGTGAAAAATCAATTTGTAGTTGAGATGAAAAAAGCTTTTCCAGATAGTTCGATTACAAATGCATCATTCA
The DNA here is from genome assembly GCA_964370465.1 of uncultured Oscillospiraceae bacterium. Lineage (GTDB taxonomy): Bacteria > Bacillota > Clostridia > Oscillospirales > Ruminococcaceae > CAYJGN01. The sequence continues at coordinate 1,935 of CAYJJJ010000002.1, read as the reverse complement.
TAACAAACTTTAGAACATTTACACCGAATGAAATTCATTATTCAAGAAATGAAGGCACTCAAACTATATTTTATGTAAACCCACCAAAAATCGAAGTGGAGAACTTGCTTGAAGAAGACGAAGAGGACGAAGATTCCTCATCAGACGAGAGCGACAGTTCATCGGACGAGAGCGACAGCTC
>CAYJJJ010000002.1:0-1654 GCA_964370465.1 uncultured Oscillospiraceae bacterium | reverse complement strand
CATCAGTACCCGATGACACAACATCTGAAACAGTAGCGGAGATAGAAGACCCAGCCGCACCCACAGCAGATAGTCCAGATGAAGAAATTGTTTATATGACCTTCCCAGTGGTAGAAGATGAGTTTTCAAAGATTTCACTTAGAAGTTCATCAGATGCAACGAAAGTTAGAGTACCTGCATATTTTTCACCAGCAGAGGTTGACCTTTCAAATCCTCAGAATTCGATAAATGCAATAGTTTCGGAGGGCGCTTGTATCGACAGGATGATGATGTCGAAGCTCACTATTGCAGACCTTGCAGAGAATATTTTAGCAAACGGCGAAAATAGAGTTGGCTATGTCAACTACACAGGCGAAATTGTAGGTTCGCACCCATTGACAAATGATATAAATGTTATCAAGTCAGGATTTCAAAATGTCTATGGATACAACGGAACAAACTATGAAAAAGCCTTTTTAGAAGCTGGCGCAATGTTTGATGCGAGCAGCTCAAACGGCAAAAGATATGTGATTTTCGTATCAGACGGTATGCCATATGGCGGTGCTTCAGGAGCGGCGCTTTATAGCAAGGCTCGTGAATTTGAAAAGAAATACAATGCAACTATATATTATATCGGTATCGAGCTTGCAGCAACTGAGCTTGCAGAGATAGGCAATGTTGCCTCAACAATCCCAGGTGAGCAGACAGTGTTTGGCGTCAATTCGATTGAAGATATGCAAGCAGTTTACTCAGGACTTGTAGAGATGCTTCGCTCATCAACAGTTGAGTTCCGCTCAGAGATAGGCGAGCAGTTTGCACCAGCAGGTGGCGATAGCGTTGTTTCTGCACAGTACCCAATAGAGCTTACATGGACAGACGATGAAGGCGCTCGTCACACAAAAGTTGTGACAACTATGGACGAGGCTTACAGCTATGGAATTCGTTATGACAGCGAAACTAAAACTATAAGCTGGGATACTTCATCAGTAGGAACTATTGTAAATGGTAGAATGAGTTTTTATCAGAAACTAAGTGTAAGCAATTTAGATCTTTCCGGGGACGACTTATCATTTAACATAACAGAAGGAGCAACTGTTAGCTATACAGATACAAACGGTGCATCTCAATCGATTGTAATGAACAACGACGGAGGGATTGTATTCACTGAACGCTCAAAAATAACAGCAAGCTTAACATCAAATAAAGGTGAGCAGGTTTTTGAGGGCGACAATATCAGCTACACAATAACTTTGAAAAATGAAGGAACACTCGATGTTAGCGATCTTGCTATTCACCTTCCAGTTCCTGTTAACACAACACTTGTTAACTCTTCCGATGACGCAGTTGAGTTTGATATACCAGTGATTGGAAAAGATAGCGAAATAGAGAAGAGTTTTGAAGTTGTAGCGGATATGCTAATGCAAGATGAGAGCGAATTTGAAATACTTGCGACGGGAAAATTTGCGAAAGTTGGTATTTACGCAAGCTACGATGATATGAATATTCCAGGACTTCGCACGAATTCGATAGGTCACACAGTTGTTGTGAATGCAAATGTCGATTTAGGCGGAAGCAATGACAATTTACCAGAAAACAATATTGTAGACGGCTCGGATAGCTCGTCGGATTCAAGCGATAGCTCGTCAGACTCAAGCGACAGCTCGTCGGATTCAAG
>CAYJJJ010000001.1:46336-71502 GCA_964370465.1 uncultured Oscillospiraceae bacterium | reverse complement strand
CAGAATATAGGTTATTAGGTGAAAATGCTGATAGATAAAGGGTTAGCGTGTTTATTGTTCTTAGGAAATCTTATAAATTATTAAATGAATGGCGTAAATTTGGCGTAAAACAAGATTAGAATTGGCGTAAACAGAAAAATTAAATGGTGTGACTAAGCAAAAGAGAACCTTCGGCAGTAGAGCTGAGGGTTCTCTTTGTTTGAAGATTAGTTTGCCTTTTTAAGGAAGATATAATATGTCTCAATAGGCTACTCAAGTCTTACAAAACAGATTGGTTTAGCTGGATGTAGCGACAAGTTTTTGACTTGCTGTTTTGTCGCTATGTGAATTATTGATTTTGTTCGTAGTATGGTATATAGTTTAAGAGGTAGCTGTAGTCAAAGAAAAATAGGTGCAAAATGGAATATTTAAATATCAACTATATTTTAAAGTACATTTAAGGTTTGCAAAACAATATATTGTATGAGGTGAAAATTATGAGAATATTACTATGTGAGGATGAAAAAGAGCTTTCTAACGCTCTCCAGAAAATATTAAAGCATTATAACTACTCAGTTGACACAGTGTATGACGGAGAAGAAGCACTTAACTTTTTAGATGCCGAAAATTATGACGCTGTGATATTAGATATAATGATGCCAAAGGTAGACGGACTTACTGTACTTAAAAAAGTTCGAGCAAAGGGAAATCTTATTCCGATTATTATGCTAACTGCAAAATCCCAAGTTGACGATAAAGTCACAGGTCTTGACCTCGGTGCGAACGATTATCTTGCAAAACCTTTTGAAATAAAGGAGCTGCTTGCAAGGCTTCGTGCCATGACAAGAACTGTGAGTGACAGTAGTTCATCTGTTTTGACAGTCGGTGATGTAAACTTAAACCGAAAAACCTTTGAACTTTATAGCGATAAAAATTCATTTAAACTTGCAAGCAAGGAATTCCAAATGATGGAAATGCTTATGATTAACAATGGGCATATCATACCTACCGAGCGTTTCATGGAAAAAATTTGGGGTTATGATAGTGACTCAGAAATAAATGTTGTGTGGGTATATATATCGTATCTCAGAAAAAAACTGACACTGCTTGAAACCGATGTGAAAATTAAAGCCACACGAAATACAGGCTACTCATTGGAGGTGTGATATGCTAAAAAAGCTGCAAAAAAAGTTTGTTTTGCTTACTACCACTATCAGCGTAATTGTAATGCTACTTATCGCTGTTTCAATAAATGCAGCAAATTATATGTCAATAATGAGCAATTCTGATGAAATATTATATATGCTTGTGCAAGGTGATTTACAAATAGGTGAACCTATTAATCACCCTGAAAGATTACCAAAAGAGATTACTTTCACCACAAGATTTTTTGTTATGCGAGCAAATGAAAGTAATGAAATAAACCATATTGACACAAGAAATATTAGTTCTGTTTCAACTACTGAAGCAATGGAATATATGAACATTGCAAATCAATATGATGAGGACATCGGAATAATAGATAATTTTAGATATTTAAAAACTGAAAATGAAACAGGATACACCTATTTTTTTCTCGATATAGAGGCAGACTTGATTAGTTTTGAAACCTATATGTATTATTCTGTATTTATACTTATAGGCGCTATTATTTCAATTTTCATATTGTCCGTATTATTGTCAAAAAAAGCAGTATCACCTATTGCTGATAGCTTTGAAAGGCAAAAAGGTTTTATAACAAATGTAAGTCACGAGTTTAAAACTCCTCTTGCAATTATTAAGGCTGACTGTGATGTTATTGAGATTGATAACGGAGAAGGTGAATGGACGGATAGCATTAAAACGCAGATTTCAAGGCTCGATACACTTGTTGAAAACTTAATATCGCTAACAAAACTCGACGAGAAAATAGAGATATTAAAGACGGACTTTTCTCTTTCTGATGCGATAACAGATACAGCCAGTGAATTTTCGGCTGCGCTTAAAAATTCCGAACAAAGCTTAGTTTTAGATGTGAGCCAAAATATTTCTTATAACGGTGATGAGACTCGTATTAGAAAAGTTATTATAACACTTATTGAAAATGCAATTAAGTATTCTTTGCCACAAACAGAACTTAAATTATCTTTAACTGTAAGTGGAAATAAAAAGATTTTTAGCATAGAGAACGCTTGTGAGAGTATAGAAATTGGAAAACATAACGATTGGTTTGAGCGGTTTTATCGTGGAGATAAATCACGAAACAGTCAAGCAAAGGGTTTTGGAATTGGACTTTCTATTGCAAAGAGCATCTGCGATTTGCATGGAGTTAAAATTTCTGCCGAGAGCAAAACAGGAAAAGAAATTATTATAACTGTAATTTTTTAAAGTAAGTTTAAAGTTCATACTATTAAATCACCATACAATGAATTGTATGGTGATTTTTTTATAATTTTTTTGCAATTTTTAAGTAAGTTTAAGGTTTTGAAAATAAAATGAACTTGTAAAATATAAAAAGGAGCGATTTACCATGACACAAACAAACTTTAAAAGGTATGAACTTAAGTATATTTTGACTACCGAACAATATCAGAAATTACTTTACCAAATGCCCGATAACATGATGCTTGATAGTTATGGTAGACACAAAATCTCGAATATTTACTTTGATACTGATGATTACAGGATAATCAGACATTCTTTAGAAAAACCAAAGTATAAAGAAAAACTTCGTGTTCGATGCTATGGAGAACCAAGTGATGATGCGATTGCTTTTATTGAACTCAAGAAAAAGTTTAACGGTGTAGTATATAAACGCAGGGTTTATTCAGAGCAAAGCAAAGTGTTCGCCTATCTTAACGATGATGCTGATACAGTGGATAGGTCTCAAATACTAAGTGAAATTGACTATTTCAAAAATAGCTATGATGATATAAAACCTAAAGTATATCTCTCCTACGAACGCGAAGCTTTTTTCTCTACACTTGATGAAAACTTTAGGCTGACATTCGATTTTAACATTACAGCAAGGGATAGCGATGTGTCACTTTATAGCAGTAGTGACGATATGGAGGTTTTAGGGAGTGACTATGTTTTGCTTGAAGTTAAAACGGTTATGGGGATGCCAAATTGGTTTTTAGAGTTTTCAAGTGAAAACGGAATTTATAAAACTTCATTTTCAAAGTATGGAACGGCATATCAAAGATATTTTATGCCACAATTTGTAAGTAGTTTACGGAGGATAAGCAATGTTTAATGAGTTTTTCAGCAGTGTTTTCGATACGACTGCCACAATGAATCTAAATATCACAGATTTTCTAATCTGTATGCTATCAGCTATAATCTTAGGTGTGTTCATGGCAAAGATGTACGCACTAAAAACGAAAAGCACAAAAAGTTTTGTGGTAACTCTCGCGCTACTGCCACTTGCAGTAGCGATGGTAATCATTATGGTGAACGGAAACATCGGAGCAGGTGTTGCAGTGGCAGGAGCATTTAGCCTTGTAAGGTTTCGCTCCGTTCCAGGCACAGCAAAAGAGATTATCGCAATTTTCACAGCAATGTGTACAGGACTAACCATTGGCATGGGCTATATAGGTTTTGCCGTTTTATTTTCTGTTATTGCTTGCCTGTTTGCACTTTTTTTAAATCTAACAAACTTTGGTGAGGAAAAGAATAACGGGGGTCGCACACTGCAAATCACGATTCCCGAAAATCTAAATTACACAAATGTTTTTGATGATATTTTTGAGAGCTTTACTAAAGAAGCAAAACTAATATCAGCTAAAACTACTAATATGGGAAGTTTGTTTAAGTTAAGTTATGAAATTGAGCTCAAGGACATATCACAAGAAAAGAAGTTTGTCGATGAACTCAGATGCCGAAATGGTAATCTTGAAATTATTATAACGAAGCAAGAAATATTACCAAATGTGCTGTAACTTGGCTGGAGGCGACTATGAATAATGCGGCTATTATTATACTTGCATACCAACCCAATATAAAATTAATAGAAATGCTCATAGATCTAAAGAAAAATGATTTTAGCAATATAATTATTGTAGGTGATGGTAGTGATGACGCTTCTGCATTCATATTCACAAGGGCAAAGGAACTCGGATGCTTTGTTATAAGACATCAAAAAAACAGGGGGAAAGGCGCTGCTTTAAAGGCTGGAATTAAGTTCGTAGCCCAAAATTTCGGTCTGCAATACGGCGTTATAACAGCAGATGCCGACGGACAATACAATGTGTACGATATTATTAAAGTAGCAAAAGCTTTGAGCGAGAATCCTCATGCACTTATACTTGGTAGAGGCGAATTTAACAGAAAAAAAGCGCCATTAAAAAGCTGCTCCCAGAGTAAAGATGGCTCTTTTATACCTAAATCTGCTACTGGAGCGGAGTTGATAGATGCTCAAATTGGACTTTGTGGAATACCTGTAAATCTTATCGATACAGCTTTGCAAGTTGAAGGATCTCGGTGTGAGTATGAGTATAATTTTCTGCGCAAAGCAGAAAAGCAAACGAAAACTTACACTGTACAGATAGCTACCAAATACTCTGACAAGAATGAACAGTCAAATTATCACTCCTCGCAAGACTCTATCTTAAAATCTAAACGGCATGTAAAGATTGTTTTAAGCTTGTTTGCAGGTCTTTTGACAGATATCGCTTTATTTGCTGCTGCGTTTATGGTTTTGTCGGTATATTCACTGGAAAATATAGTAGTCGCCACAGCGATAGCAAGGATATTATCAGGTTTTATCTATTGTGTTGTGAATAGAAACTCACCTTTTGGATTGAGTGGCAAAGCGACCAATAGTATTTTAAAATATTTCTTTCTGTTTTTCATTTTAATGGGTGCAAGTGCAGTTGGTACAGTGGGAGTTGATATGCTACTTGAAAGCCCTCTGTTATCAAAAATCATTGTTGATATAACGTTAGTTTTCTTTGGCTACTCTATCTTGAAAAACTGGGTTTTTGTTCTGAAGATGAACAAAATGCAAATATCAAAGGTGTGGAAGTCCTGTGCAACCTTGTTTTTTATCGGATATTTTAGTTTCACATTGCTAAACAGATTTGTTATATCTCAAAATGTGATTTCTTTAGACGATATGGAACAAGAGCATCAAACCGAACAAAATTTATCAACTGAAAATGACGCTGCCTCGGACTCTGCACCTCTACTTGACAGCGAACTGGAAGACTCGCAAAGTAGCGATGGTGTCGAGAGCGAACCAACTATTACCGAGCCTATAATTACCGAAACTTCTTATATCGATGAAGAGATACAAGTTGAAATAACTACAATCAGAGAGTATGATACAGATATCTATATAGCAGAGATAATTGTAAGCGACAGTTCACAGCTTATGGCAGGACTCGCTGAAAATTCATTCGGCACAAATGTGAAAGAGACCACTTCAGTTATCGCAAAGGAAAATGATGCGATTATTGCGATTAATGGTGACTACTACGGGTTTAGAGATTATGGGTATGTCATGCGTAACGGCTACCTCTACAGAGAACTAGCGACCTCTGGAGGCAATGAAGATTTAGTTATATTCCAAGATGGTGACATGGCGATATATAACGAAAGTGATATTTCAGCACAAGAACTTGTAGAGCTTGGTGCGACGCAGATTTTCTCTTTTGGGCCAGGGCTGATTTCAGATGGCGAAATAATCGTAGATGAGGAAAGTAAGGTGGAGCGTGAAGACGAAAGTAATCCTCGAACTGCAATAGCTATGATAGCTCCTAACCACTATATCTTTATGGTGGCTGATGGAAGAACTACAACTAGCGAAGGGTTGTCGCTATATGAAATGGCGATGGTGCTTTCTATGTATGAATGTGAAGTTGCCTATAATTTAGATGGTGGCGGTTCGGCTACAATGGTGTTTATGGGTGAAGTGGTGAATTTCCCTACAACTAACGGTCGTGATTATAAGGAGAGGAGTGTGAGCGACATTGTATATATCGGAAAATAGAAAAGAGATAAAGATGTTCTATATGAAAAAACGAATAATGCCCTATTGTTTTCTAACGCTGTTTTGTATATTCTTTTCATATGTTTATTCTCAGTTTTCCCACGGAGTGAGTTCGCCTCATATGACATACCTTTTCCTCTATCCTTTGATTTTAGGAAATCTGGTAGGGATATTGCTTTGCTGTTTTGAGAAATCAAACACCAATCATTTTTGGTCGTCGCACCTTTACCATACAGGTGTAGTCGCGCTTATTTTAGGCTCGCTACTCAGAGGTGTATTTGATATTGCGGGTACAGCTTCTGTCTACCAAATAGCACTGTCGGCAGGGGGCACATTTATGCTCATTTGTGGTATTGTCGGTTTTATGTTTTGTAAAATAAGGAAATTGTCAAATTAACAAAATATTTTATTTATAAATACAATTGATAGAAAGAGGAAACTTTATGAAAAAGATCTTATTATTAACACTATCGCTCTCAGTGCTTCTGCTGAGCGGATGTAACCAAAATAATGATGAAATGAGCGGGAGTGGTTTTTCAAGCGAAGATATATTGAATGGATCAGAGCAGACATCTGATGCAAGCAGCGATGCTATTGACTTTCCAGAGGTGAATTTACAAGATGAAATAAATACATCTCCAGAAGTAATGAACGATGACGAAGTTTTAATCACCGAGAGTGGTACTTACGAGTTCACAGGTAATTATTCGAGTATAACTGTGAATGTAAATAAGGATATTGATGAGGGTACAGTTTACCTTCTGCTAAATAATGCAAACATCACAACCGATACTACTACACCGATAAATATTATCGAGGCTCAAGATGTTGTTATAGTGCTTGAAGGCGAAAATACCGTAACGCAAGGAGAGATTGTCACCACTGATGAGGAATTTCCATCAGGCGCTGTGCACTCAAAAGCCGACACCCTTATTACAGGCGATGGTAGCTTGACTGTAACCACATCATACATGGATGGAATTAACAGTCGTGATGACCTTGTTATTGAGGGAGGAAACATCACAGTATATGCAGTAGAACACGGTATAGAGGGCAAAGACTTGCTTGCGATAGATAATGCAAACATCTCTGTCACCTCAGGTAGAGATGGGATTAGAACATCAAATGATGAGGATTTAGAAAAAGGTAATCTTATAATTACAAGTGGTAGCATCGTTGTAAACGCACAACATGACGGTATTGCAGCTGAACAGACCTTACAAATTGACGGCGGCAGTTTTGATATCACTACAGGCGGTGGATTTGTTGAAGTTCTAAATGAAATCACAAGGGGAGAAGGATCAGGAAACACTATATCTGCAACAGATTTGCTCGAGGACAGTATGCGTGGACTTAAAGGAACAAATATCACTATAAATGGCGGCGATTTTCTGCTAAACTCTTATGAAGATACAGTACATGCAAACGGTGTTTTAATTATAAATGGTGGGAATTTCGATATTCTGTCAGGTGATGACGCGCTTCATGCCGACACAGATTTAGTTATAAACGACGCGGAAATTTTAGTTCGTAATGGCTATGAGGGAATTGAGGGAGAAACAGTTACCGTTAACGGTGGAAATATAAATGTTACAGTTTTAGACGATGCTATGAACGCAAACAGCGAAGATGGATTCATTAAAATTACAGGTGGCACAATCTTCCTCAAATGCCAAGGCGACGGTATCGACTCAAACGGCGATTTGATTATCGAGGGTGGAGATATTGTTGTTGATGTTGATGCTATCTATTCAGGCGGTGACGGTGAACTCGATGTGACTGGAACATACAGCATTTCTGGTGGTAGTATAACTGACGAAAACGGAAATGAGCTATCCCTTAACACCTCTGGTAATAATCAAGGAGGGGGAATGATGCTACCAAATAATCAACAAGGAGGTAACCGACCAAGGGGGTGAAAAAAGAGTGTTTAATAGGCTAAAATTGGTTATAGATGCCGATTTATTGATGTGAAATAAAAGTGCAAAATAGTTGATATACCATAACTACTAAGTTTAAGAATAACAAGGTGCTTTATCATATTTTGCAAATAGCTTTGATTGAATGCACATAACTATAATGGTGTCCCTATGATAATGCAAAAAGTCAGCACTTCCAATTGTGCTGACTATTTTTGTGTTTAATGCCTTTAGGTAGTCCCGCTTATTCAAAACGGCAAGATAATTGGCGCGGTTACTCACGTTTTCGTGAACGACCCACAAAAGGGTTACGGGATTTTATTGAAAACTTGAAGTTTTTGAAATATATCGAAAGGGAATTGAAAAAAATTGTGATAATAGCATTAAATCAATGGTTTTACATATTGCCTTATATTTCTAATTAGAGTATAATTTAAAAAAGCCTTAAAAAAACTGAATGTTTTTTTAGTTGGAAAAGCATTACAAAAAACTGCTTTGTTGAGGGTTGAAATGAACGAGCCAAAAAAAATAATGATAATTGATGACAATGTGACAAATTTAACTATTGCTCGAAAGGCTCTTTGCGACGAGTATCGTGTTGTCCTAATCAAAGATCCTAAAATGGCGCTTGTAGAGATACCGAATACAAGCCCTGATTTAATTTTGCTTGATGTAGAAATGCCTGAGCTGAGTGGGTTTGAAATCATCGAAATGATTAAAAATGATTTACCAGAGCCCTATAGGAGTATCCCTGTAATTTTCTTAACTGCAAAAAATGATGGTAGCAGTGAGTTTCAAGGGCTTAATTTAGGCGCGGTTGATTATGTTATAAAGCCGTTTTCTGCAGCTCTACTAAAAAAGAGAGTCGAGCTGCATTTGAAGTTATATAGTTACAGCACAAACCTTCAGAATATGGTGAAAGAGCAGGTAGCTCATATCGAAGAGCTTCAGTATGCTGTTGTTTACTCTATGTCTGAAATGGTTGAAAGAAGGGACCACACAACAGGTGGTCATATTATGCGCACGAGTAAATATTTAAAAGTCCTTATGCAGAAATTAGTCGAGGATTCTCCATATTCTAAGCAGCTATCTCTTATTGATATTAACCTATACGCCCACGCAGCGCAGATGCACGATGTTGGGAAAATATCTATATCAGACCAGATACTCTTAAAGGAGGGGAAGCTGACCGATGAAGAATACGATATCATGAAAAAACATGCATATTTTGGTTATGACATCATAAAATCATCCGTTAAAGATGTTAAAAACTTTGAGTTTTTAGAAATAGCCGCAAATTTTGCGCTTTCTCACCACGAGAAATGGGACGGTACAGGATATCCAAACAAGCTAAAAGAGCTTGATATACCATTATGCGGCAGAATGCTCGCGATTGCAGACGCATATGATGCTATTATTTCAAAAAGACCGTATAAAACGGCTAAAAGCCACGATGATGCAGTTGATATAATTGTTAGTGAAAGAGGTCGACAATTTGATCCTGCAATGGTTGATGCATTCATTGCTGTATCTGATAAGTTTGAAGAAATTTCCAAAATTGACGGATAATATAAGCTGAGCTCTCCTTGTTTAACTAATTTATGTTTTGCAATAGAAAGGGAACGTTATGTTTACAGAGGATAATATGATCACTGTTGAGCACTTAACCGAAACGATTTCGATTACAAAAGTAGGCGTTTTTATTTGGAATTTAGAAACTAACCATGTAATTTACAGCAAAGAATGGGCGGAAATAGTAGGATATGAACTTGAAGAATTGGTGTCGCATGTTTCCACATGGGAATCTATGGTGTTTCCGGGCGATTTGAAAATTGCTGAAAAGAGTATTGAGAAGCATCTTGCAGGTGAAGAGCCTATATATGAAGCGGAATTTAGGATAATTAAGAAGGATGGCTCTGTTATTTGGGGTCATGACAAGGGCAAAGTAACAGAATATACAGAGGATGGTAAGCCGCTGATTCTTTGTGGTGTTTTGCAAGATATAACAAATATTAAACTAACGGAGCAACTGCTTCGAGAGAGCACTGATATTTTAAATCTCGCCATAGAAGTGGCTGAATTTGGCACATGGGACTGGGATTTAAAAAAAGATATCATATCATATAATGATGAGTATTTAAGCATGCTCGGATATACTCAAGATGAAATTAACGGCTCACTTGCGGAGTGGGAGAGTATGAACCACCCAGAGGATCTTATTCTTGTTTCAAAACTGCTCGATGAGTTTGTGGCTGGCACGCGCGATAAATATGAATGTGAAATAAGGATGCGCCATAAGGACGGACATTATATATGGACAAAAGATGTTGGAAGAATTGTTTCTAAAGATGAAAATGGTATTGCAACTCGTGTTATTGGTGGTCACTTAAATGTTGATAGCTTGAAAAACTCGCAGTCAAAGCTAGAGGCAACGCTAAAAGAGCTTGAGAATCATCAAGCGCATCTTGAAAATGAAATTGAACAGAGAACAAAAACTTTAACAGAGCAAGACGAGCTGTTAATGGCTGTAAATGATGTTTCGCAAAAGTTGTTAGCGGTAGATGAAACAGTGGTTTTTGATACTGTTCTTATCGATTGCTTAAAAATATTGACTAGAGCATTTAATACATCTGAATTTACGTTGTGGCGGTTTATAAAAGTGTGTGAAAAAGAGTTTTTCTATTTAACACATATTTACAGAGAAGAAACCGGAGATGAAGTTGTTTTTGATGTTTCAGATATCGAAGAGTATATTGAGAATTTAATTTCTTTGGGTGTTGATATCAAAATTCATACAAAAGATGATCAAAATATTATCATTAACTATTCAGAGATAAACAGTGAGTTGCGAGAAGCTTTTGAAAATAATAAAGCAATTAGCGACTTTATGGCAGGTATGGGAAATGACTGGCGGGAAGATGTACAAGACCAGATAGAAAACAGCGATAGTAGCATTGCGTCTTCTATATTCCTCTACAACGAACTTTATGGAATTATTGCAACAGGTAACAACTCGGGGGATTTGAAGTATTCAGAAGCGCACGAGAGTATGCTTGATATAAGCGGAAGACTCTTTGCGAATGCTCAGAAGAAACATGAAATGGATGGGCAGCTTCGCGGTGCACATGAAGAAGCACTTCTTAGCTCACAAGCTAAAAGTAATTTTTTGGCAAATATGAGCCATGAAATAAGAACTCCGCTAAATGCTATACTCGGAATGTCTGAAATACTTTTAAGAGAAAACAAAGGGCAGACTACAGAAGAGTATGCGCAAGAGATAAAAAAAGCAAGTGAGAGCTTAATTGCAATAGTAAATGATATTTTAGATATATCGAAAATCGAGTCGGGTAAACTTGAGATAATAAAACTCGAATATTTGATAACATCGCTTTTAAATGATGTTATCAGCTTATCAAAAATGCGCCTCGAGGATAAACCTGTGGTTTTCACTACATTTATCCAATCAGATATCCCGTCTGTTTTAATAGGTGACGAGATAAGGATTAGGCAAGTTTTAATAAACTTATTGAGCAACTCAATTAAATTTACAAAAAAAGGCAATATCAACCTAAGCGTTACATATGAGCTGCATGGTGGTATGGCTCTGCTTTGCTTCTCTGTTTCTGATACGGGAATTGGTATAAATGAATATGATTTGCAGCGGCTTTTCATGCAGTTTGAGCGAGTTGATACCAAAAAGAACAGAAACATTGAAGGCACCGGTCTTGGCTTATCAATAACAAAACAGCTGTGCGAAATGATGGGCGGCACAATAATAGTAGAGAGTGAAAAAGATAAAGGGTCAACCTTTACTGCGAAAATTCCACAGCAGTTTAATAGTACCACTGCGATTGCAAGCAAGGCAGAGAAGATAAATGTTCTGCTTTATGAGGCGCGCCTGCTATATTCAAACTCGATATATAATACGATAACCGACTTAGCTGCTGATTGCAAGATTTGCACAAATCAATCGGAGTTGTTGCATTGTATGCAGGGAAATGCGTATGATTATCTGATTGCGCCAATAGCACATGCCGATAGAATTAAGAGTATCTGCAAGAGAAACAATTCAGATGCAAAGATAATATTTATAACCGACCAGAATGATTTAACCATTTATCAAGAGGATAATATTATCAATATGCCAGTTAACTGCATTCAAATAGCGCGAATTTTCGGTGACCCTGATGCAAACAAAGTTGAAACGAAAAAGGCGCACAGCTTTGTAGCGCCTACAGCAAAGGTGCTTGTAGTCGATGATAACCAGGTCAACTTAAAAGTGGCTAAAGGGTTGATGGCCCCTTTCAAAATGCAGGTTGAAACAGCAAAGAATGGTGCTGTTGCCGTTGAACTGATTAAAGACAACAAATACGATTTAGTGTTTATGGATCACATGATGCCGGTGATGGATGGTATTGATGCAACTGCCGCTATAAGAAGTCTTGAGGGTGATTATTTTAAAAATCTTCCAATAATTGCTCTAACTGCAAACGCATTAATAGGTGCAAAAGAGCTTTTTGTGAATGAGGGAATGAACGACTTCTTAGCAAAACCAATTGAAATAAAGAAACTAAATGATATTTTGCGAAAATGGATACCAAAGGAGAAGCAAGAGCAGTCAGCAGTTGTTCAGATAGAGGAGAGGGAACACTATCTATCGATTGAAGGAGTTGACACAAACCATGGTATACGTATTATCGGCGGAAGAGTTGATGATTACTACGATGTGTTGAATACATTTTTGTATGACGGATTAAAAAAGCTTGAAACTTTAAAAGAGCCAAGTTTCTGTGAGAATATTGAAACTTATAGAATTGAGATGCATGCGCTAAAAAGTGCATCGGGATCTATCGGTGCAAATGAGGTATCAAAGCTTGCGATGGACCTCGAGGAAGCGGCTCTAAACGGCGATATGTCTTATATTAATTCTCATACCGAGAGTTTTTTGAGAATATTTTCTGCATTGCTCGGAGCGATAAAAGAGCACCTTGAAGAAAAAGGTGGTGGTTTACTCACCGAAAAAGAAGAGGGCGATTTGTCTTTACTCAGTCAGTGTATTTGTCAGATTGAAGAGGGGTTAGCGTCATTTGACATTGACATACTCGATAAGTCAATACAAAGCTGTTTAACTTATAAATGGGGAGATAGTATTGACGAAAAACTATTAAAGTTAAAGCAATTAATAGATGCTTTTGAATACTATGAAGCGCGAGAAGTGGTGCAGAGTATTAAAGAGGATTTTATTCCAAAGAGCTAAACATAGAGTTTGTGCGCAATAATCAATCTTGTCATATCTAAAATATGATATAAAAGCAGAGATATTATCTCGTTAAACTATGCGAAAATATTTCTGCAAACAAAATAAAATTTGCATTGCCGCCCATTGCTGCTACTGACGCACTGTTGTGTTTTTTCTCACAGAGAGCCAGAGCTGTAATGGGCGAGAATTATGGTGTTTTCGATAGCTTTTCTTTTGGCAAAATATAAAAAAATCTGCTTCTTGACTTGTAAAATTAATATAGTATACTGTGTATTAAGAGATAAATTGAAGGGACGGTTTATTGGAATGGAGCAAAAGCAAAAAATGTGGGCGCTTGTAAAAGACAAGCCTGAAAAAGGATTGTCTTTTATAGAGGTAGATGTACCGAAAGTATCCCAAAATGATGTTAAAATTAAAATAAAAAAGACAGCTATCTGCGGCACTGATGTGCATATCTATCACTGGAATGAATGGGCGCAAAAGACAATACCTGTGGGGCTTGTTGCGGGCCATGAGTATGTAGGTGAGATTGTAGAGATCGGCGAGAATGTCGAGGGATTTGAAATAGGAGAGAGGGTTTCTGGTGAGGGGCATATAGTTTGTGGTAAATGCAGAAACTGCCTTGCGGGACTATCACATCTCTGCAAAGATACAGAGGGCGTTGGCGTTAATAGGAATGGCGCTTTTGCGCAGTATCTTGTAATACCTGCAAAAAATGTTTGGAAATGCTCACCGATGATAAGCGATGAGCTATATTCTTGCTTTGACCCACTTGGAAATGCTGTACACACTACACTATCATTTAACATGATAGGAGAGGATGTGCTCATAACAGGAGCGGGTCCTATCGGTATTATGGCTGTTGCGATAAGTAAGCATATTGGCGCTCGACATATTGTTGTAACCGATGTGAACGACTATCGCTTAGACCTTGCGCGGAAAATGGGCGCCACAAAGACGGTGAACGTTTTGCACCAAAACCTAAAAGACTCTATGGATGAGCTCGGCATGAAAGAGGGATTTGATGTAGGGCTTGAGATGTCTGGCAATGAGAGTGGATTTCGTGATATGCTAAACACCATGAAAAATGGCGGAAAGATTGCGGTACTTGGACTTCATAAGTCCGATACACGTGTCGACTGGGAGAAGATTATTTTCAGCGGTCTTACCATAAAGGGTATATACGGCAGAGAGATGTGGGAGACATGGTATAAGATGGACACTATGCTTCAAAGTGGTCTTGATGTTTCAAGCATTATTACACATCGATTTGATATTCGCGATTTCCAAAAAGGCTTTGATGTTATGGAGCAAGGAAATTCCGGCAAGGTTATTTTGGATTGGGAGAGTTTGGGAGAGTAATCATCATACACAAAATATAATTTGTAAAGATACAGAAGGGATACGTGAAAATGAACAAAAATGACATTCTCGATATATATACAAAACAGCTCGAGCAGATTGAAGCCTCTGGTCTATTAAAAGGTGAGAGCCTTATCACATCAAGTCAAGGTGTGCGTGTAACGCTCGCGGACGGCAGAGAAGTGCTGAATATGTGCGCTAACAACTATTTAGGTCTTGCAGACGATGAGCGTCTGATTGCTGCAGCAAAGAAGACTTACGATGAAAAAGGCTATGGCATGGCGTCTGTTAGATTTATCTGTGGTACACAGGATTTGCACAAAGAACTCGAAAAGAGAATTTCAAACTTTCTCTCTGCTGATGACACCATTCTCTATTCATCTTGTTTTGATGCAAATGGCGGTTTATTTGAAACGATATTAACCGACGAAGATGCGGTTATTAGCGATGAGCTAAACCATGCGAGTATTATTGATGGTGTAAGGCTTTGTAAAGCGAAAAGATATCGCTACAAAAACAACAACATGCAAGACTTACGAGAGAAACTCGAAGAGGCGAGTGCAAATGGTGCGCGGATTAAGCTTATTGCTACAGATGGCGTCTTCTCGATGGACGGTATAATTGCAAATCTTAAGGCTATTTGTGACCTTGCTGATGAATTCAATGCACTTGTTATGGTGGATGACAGCCATGCGCTTGGTTTTATCGGCGAGAATGGCAAAGGTACTTGTGAGTACTGTGGCGTGCTTGATCGTGTTGATATAATTACTGGCACACTTGGAAAAGCTCTTGGCGGTGCGTCTGGCGGTTTCACATCTGGTAAAAAGCAGATTATCGATATTCTGCGCCAAAGAAGCAGACCGTATCTTTTCTCGAATACTGTGGCACCTGCAATTGTAGGGGCAAGTATTGAGGTTATAAACATACTCGAGCAAGACAATAGCCTAATAGAGCACCTAAACAAAACCACTCTTTATTACAGAGAGCAGATGAAAGCTGCTGGTTTTGATATTATCGATGGAGTTCACCCGATAGTGCCTGTTATGTTCTATGATGAAAAGAAAACAGCCGAGATAGCGGCGAAAATGCTTGAAAAAGGGGTGTATGTGGTTGCGTTTTCATATCCTGTTGTCCCGAAAGGACGCGCAAGAATAAGGACGCAAGTGAGTGCACTTCACACAAAAGAAGATATTGACTTTATCGTTAAATGCTTTAAAGAGAGTGTGTAAAACTGGATATTAAGCCTTTAGTTTGCAATATTAATAAATAGATGTTTTCCAGTGCTAAAAGTTACGATAAAAAACACCGGTAGTTTGCTTTTTAAGTTGCAAGCTACCGGTGATTGTTTTAGTTATTATATTAAAATGAAAAATTAGATATCCAAAGTGTCAATAAAGTAGAGAATAGTTAGAGCTAAATTAAAGAATGGAATAATTGATATAAATATTTTTCTGCTACTTTTAGATTCTATTTTACGGGAAAAGTGAAAGGTTATAAGAGTTGCAAAAATAAGTCCCGCCAACATAATGCCAATAAATAGCCAATTTTTCTGGAGCGATAATAGGTCTGATAAATAAGGGGTTAAGTAATAGGCTAATAAATAAGTTGCTGGTACAATGGCTAATGGAAAAACTACCATAGCATAGTTTTTGCGTCCTGCTCGCAAATAGAAATATCCCATCAATAAAACTATTGCAATAATACTACTGCTCTCACCTGTCATAAGCTAGCTCCCTCCATAAATAATACGAGTTCATTAAAGTACTGCTCTGCATATTCCCCGATAAAAAGTGCTGTGATGTTGCCATCGGTGTGGTAGATAGCGCTTTCAAGCTTTGGTACCTCTTGCGGGTTGTAGTCGGAGAAATCTTCGATAAGTTTTTCTGTGTGAGCGGTAAGTGCGTCACTGACCTTTTCGGCATCTTCAGGGGAGGGGGTAACAACCACTACAACTCTATCTGCAACAAATCCAGTAGCGTCTAAAAGTTGAACGATTTGGGTGGTGTTAAGTGAGGTCAGCGCGAGATTAGTAGCGGCAATACTCTCATCAACTTCAAAAAGAGCAATTTCGGTATTAATAGCTGATGCTGTTTTTATATAATCCGAAAAATCTATCAAATTCTCGGGTTCTTGTGAGCTTTCCTCGGATGAAGAAGAGGTGGATAATTCGGAAGATTGTGAAGAGGAGTCAGTATTAAGGTCACTTTCTGGCGAGCTGCTAGAAGAGGTAGAGTCGCCACAACCGTAAATAATTACAGCAATTGCCATAACCAATAAACTTATTTTAATTCGTTTCATAATCAATCTCCTTTATCGCGTGAGTTTTCAAATAGTCGTACCACATGTTATAGTATTGCGCAGTTATATGAATACCATCATAAGGGGATGCTTCGGTAGGGAGATACCCTTCAGAATCTCTTAGTGCTGCAGAGGTTTCAAGATAGAATGCCCCTTTTTCTTGACACATATTAAATAGTTTAGTGTTGTATGCGTAAATTCGTGAGATAGCAAACAGCGGGTCATTAGCCTCTTTGCCTCGTGTTACAGGCAACATCTCCTGAATAACTATATATGCACCAGGCACAGCTTCTTTTAGCATATCTATAAATATTCCATATTGCTCGACCATATAGTCAGTATCCATCCAGTTTATGCCATTCATACCAAGCATAACATAAATAACCTTTGGGCTGTAGTTGCGCACCGCTTGAAGAGCAGTGTATTCAGCACCTTGTTCATCAGTATAAATGGGTTCATCGACAATAGAAACAACGTTCACACTCCGCTCTGCAAGTATCAGCGAATTTTGAGCGAACGACATATTTTTAAATCCTTCAGTCAAGCTGTCGCCGATAAATGCGACATTATAAAAGTAGCTATCGTCAACAGGGTCGGACTCCGGAATGGTTCTTCCCATATAGGCTTCCATTATTGCATCATCATACAATGGTTTTTCGACTATCGGTGGAATAGAAACTTCAACACTGTTCCAACTTGCAGGTGGTATTGCTGGACTCTCTTCAACTGAAACTATACGAAGATTAAATATTTCAAAAACCGATAGAGTTAAAATCGCTAAAAAAACCAAAGTTAAAACAAATAGAAGTAGTCGTCTGAATATTCTTTTTTTGTTTTTTTGTTTTCTGTTCATTTAAGTAATCCTTATCATTAATACTTTTATTATAGCGGATTTTGAAAAATAATCAATCACTATTGACTAAATCTTAATGAAAATATATAATAAAAGTCTAAAAAAATTAATAAAATTATGTCAATCCTTATTCAAGAATGTTTAAACCGATGTATATAATTTAACGCGAATTTATTAACTATAAATGACAATACGATAACTATCGATGAATTCGTAAGTTAATTTGAATAGTTTGCAGGATGTTGACTATTAATTTGCTACTGTAGCTCAGTTGGTAGAGCAGCTCATTCGTAATGAGCAGGTCAGGGGTTCGAGTCCCCTCAGTAGCTCCATTTACTTAAAACTGGACACAATATCGCACTTTAAGCTCTTGCTTAGGGTGTGTTTTTTTGCATGCCCTATGTAAGTGACATATCCTAAGCCGCATTAGTCGAGAAGCTCGAACCTTTTTCAAGATGAGCATTTTCATGGGTATGTTCAGTGGAAGTGGATTTTTAATTTTCAAACTAAAAAGAGAATAAACAATTTCTGGTTAAAAGTTTATAGTGGATATGTTTTGTCTTGTTTAAACAAAATGTTGATGGTAAATTTATATTTAATTTAAGTTGTTTGCTCATCGATTAGCACTAAAAATCCTTTCATTTTCTCAGATAAAAAAACTCTGAAAAGATAAAAGGATTTAGCTTAAAAACTCGCTAAAAATAAACATAAAATAGTGCTGAATATAAAATCTAAGTCATTGACTTTTAGTGGAATTTGGAATAGAATTAAATTAAGATATATTTAATTTATTAAGGAGAATTTTATGGGTAATCAAAGTACTGTTATAAAAATTGATAAGCTGATATCAATTAACCAGTTAATATTAATAATAGGTGGCGTGGCATATGGTTTGTTATATCTTTTTACTGGCGATTTTATAGTGGGACTTGCTATAGTTTTGACGACAGGTATTCTTCTTTTAACAAGTCAAACTCTAAAGAAAAAAGGTAAATTTGATCTTTGTGTAACGATAATTACCTATATTCAACTTGCCCTTATTGTTGCTTTTGGGTTTATAAGCTTTAATTTAGTTTCTTCTTTGGCGCTTATCGCTTCGGCACTTGCATTTAACGGACTTTACTACAGGCCGAAACTTCTGATAACGCAATGGATTATTTCAGCAGTTTTGCTTCTTGTTGCTGTATTTGTAGGCGGTGGAATATTTTATGGAGCGGTCGGTACAGATGTTATTGTCCGTGGTCTTTTAGGGTTTAATTTCAGCGTGCTTTTTGTCTACTTCCTTGTCAAATGGGGTAAGCGATTTATTGAGGAAGCTAATGAGAAAGATGCACGAAGCGCAGAACTTCTGCAGCAGGTTGAGGACAATTTAAGAGAAAACAAAGAAAATGCGAAAAAACAGAGCAGAGTATTCGGTGAAGTTGGAAATCGAAGTGCAAATTTAGAGGGAACTTCACGCAGAATGCTTGAAATGGCGCATTCGCTAAAAGAGAGCTCAAACAACCAAGAGCAAATAATCGAAGAGTTGCTTCGAGAGAGCAATGTAATTGAGTCAGAGCTTATTGAAACACAGAAAAAAGCAGTAGACTCGAGAAATACAGCAATGGAGAGTGTTTCAAGGCTTGAAGATAACAATACAAAGATGCAAGAAATTGTTTTAGCTATCTCTGAAATAGAGAATTCTTCAGCAAAAATAAATGGCATTATTAAAGGTATTGAAGATATTGCTTTCCAGACCAACATATTAGCGCTAAATGCGTCAGTTGAGGCGGCAAGAGCTGGTAGTGCCGGAAAAGGATTTGCGATAGTCGCAGAAGAGGTGCGTTCACTTGCAAGCAACTCTTCAAAAGCGGCGAGCGATAGCGGTAAACTTGTTGATGAATCAATAAAGAACGTTAAAGTAGGTGTTCGCCTTGTAAATGAAGCTGTGACAAATATGGCAGATGTAATTGAGTTTTCAAAATCAGCAGCAGAAAACGCAAGCGAGATTAATAGTCTTTTGGATGTGCAGGTAAATAACATAAACAACATCCTAAAACAGATTCAAGCTATAACCACAGATATTTCAAGGACGTCTGCAACTGCTGAAGAGAGTACCTCAATTGCGAATGAAATCACCGAGGAGCTTCGCTCGATAAACAGCGCTGTTAACAGCTAATTGTAATCTCTATAAAGTAATAGTTTTCATAACTTGACTGGTGGGGGAATTATATGTAAAATATAAACCAGTGATTATTTATGAAAATTACAAAGAGTTGGTAGAGTATGAACAAAACGAGTTTTATTCAGACAATAAATGCAAATTGTCTGGGGTGTAATAAATGTGTATTTAGCTGTCCGACAAATGCTAATGAATCTTTTTTTGAGTCGGATGATGGTAAGGTATTTATTAGACCTGGATATTGTGTTTCTTGTGGTGAGTGCATTAAAATATGTGACCATAACGCGCGTGATTTTGGAGATGATACTTATCGTTTTTTTGAGGATTTAAAAAATGGTGAGAGCATATCTGTTGTTGTTGCCCCCTCAGCGAACCATAATTTTAAAGATATAAATAAAGTTTTAGGATATTTGAAATCAATCGGGGTTAATTTGATTTATGATGTGTCGCTCGGTGCAGATATCTGCACTTGGGGTCATGTGAAGCTTTTAAAAGAGGGGAAGATTTCAAATATTATTTCTCAACCATGTCCTGTTGTTGTAAGTTATATTGAGAAGTATGAACCGAAACTTATTGAATATCTATCTCCTATACAGAGTCCAGTATTATCAACGGCTATTTATCTTAAAAAATATATCGGTACAAAAGATAAAATAATGTTTTTATCTCCTTGTATCGGGAAAAAGCGTGAGTGCATAGTTGACGAAACTTATGGTTATCTTGAATACAATGTAACTTTTGTGAAGTTTTTAAATTATTTAGAAAAACAAGGGATTGACTTAGATAGCTATGAACCTTTGAATTTTGATAACATCCAGGGTTCAATCGGATTTACTTTTCCTCGTCCTGGTGGGTTATATGAAAATATTCTTTACCATTTAGGTAAGGAACTTTGGATTAAAAGGGTTGAGGGGATAAATGATATTAAGGCGTACTTTAAAGAATATTTAGAGGATATAAACTTGGGAATTCCAATCCCTACTATTGTTGATGTTTTAAACTGTAAGGACGGCTGTAACCTTGGAACTGCCACTACAAAAAAAGCTCGAGTCAATGAGATTGACTATAAATACAACAAGTTGAAGTCAGAAGTTTGTAAGGATAAATCCGATTTGCTGACAAAGCATTTTGATGAAACACTAAATATTTCTGACTTTATAAGGCTATATGTAGACAGAAGTTTGCAATATAAGAGAGATGATAATGTCGATATGGAACAGGCTTATATTTCTCTTGGAAAATTCACAGAAGCTGAAAGAAATATTAACTGTTTTTGTTGTGGGTATGGAAATTGTCGTGATTTTGTTTACGACCTCGCAACGGGACATAACGATAAAAACAATTGCAGACACTATCTTCTAAACAAGTTTAAAAAGATAAGCTTAATTGATAACCTAACAGACACTAAAAATAGATATAGCTACGAAGATATTGTGAAACAATATAAAGTGGAACATCCAGGGTTTATAGGTATCATTTTTGCCGATATAAACGGTCTTAAGCAGGTAAACGACAATTTAGGGCATAGCTTTGGCGATGAATTAATTATAAACTGCGCAAATCTGCTTAAATCTGTTTTTGGCGGAATGGTGTATAGAATTGGCGGAGATGAGTTCGTAATTTTGTTTGACAAGGGTGTGAAGCGGGAGTTTTTAGAAAAAATAGAGAAACTTCAGCAAAAACTAAAGGAGAATACCAAAATTAATTTGTCATATGGATCTACTATCAGTAAAAGCTGTTCTGATTTAGGGGAGAAACTTGAAGAGGCAGACCAGGCGATGTATAAAGCGAAGAGAGAATATTATAAATCTATTGGGGATAGAAGAAACAATAGAGATTAAAATAAGGAAACAGAGCTGCGGTGATTATTTCACCGCAGCTCTGTTTTTTCAAAGTTTTGTATTTGATGAGATAAAAAAGCGATTGTCGTGTTTTATATAATATACAAACTATTTTGTCTTATCGCTATAACTTTGATATTTTATCAAGAATATCCTCGGTGAGCGGTATATAGTTTATCTTATACCTAGCTGTTACAGGATTTTTTTCTATATAATCGACGTAAATAATTTGGTTTGTGCAAAGCAAAGCGGCAGCTCCTCTTTTTACGCCCTTTTTGCGACGATGACCGCTAATTTTATCTATCTCACGCAACAAAATACCCATGTTTTCGCTCCGAAGAGCTGGCGGGAGAGCGCCTTTGCTGTTTGTTGAAATCCAGTCTATTTTTAGTGCATCTGCTGTTTTATCTCTGCCTAAAATGGTTGCGAAATAATTAAAAACCCTTGAGTAAAAGTCTTCAAGACCTTCTTTGAAAATCGGCTTTACAGATTTTGAGAACTCTAAAAACATATCAAATGGGCAGCTGTAATAATCTTCTGAGAGCTCTAATAGAGAACTAAATCTTCCGCTGTTATAGAGCTTATCAACAGCATATTCTACATCAGATAAAGTACTTATTTCATCTTTTGATAAGCAATCGGTTTCAATAACACAGTAGGGCGGAGTGTCGTCAAATTTTGCAAAGCTATTATTGTTTTCCATATAGCTTCCATGGAGAAGCTTTAGGAAACCGAGTTGTAGCATATCCGGTTTTAGCTTATAAACTGTATTGAAACCGCTCTTGAAACTTTCAAAATCTTCGCCTGGAAGCCCTGCTATTAAATCTATATGTGTGTGTAGGCTTTTTGGTTCAATTAGTTTTGATAGATTGCTTAATAGTTTCTTTGTGTTTGTTTTTCGGCGAACATTTATAAGGGTTTGCTCGTTTATACTCTGAATACCAGCCTCAACTTGAAAAAGACCTATAGGTGCACTGCGCAATAAACCAATAATTTCATCTGTTAAAATATCTCCTGCAATCTCAAAATGATAGCAGATATTATCGTTTTTTTCGTAATTTTGAAGAAGGTGTTTTATTATTTTAATAGTGCGTGGAATGTTAGCGTTAAAAGTTCTGTCAATAAATTTAATTGTTTTGCAACCGCTCACTTTCAGCTTTTCGATACTTTGAAATAGCGTATCAAGAGAAAAGAAGCGAGCGCCACCTGTATCCCCTGAAAGACAAAAACTGCATTTAAACGGGCAGCCTCTGCTTGATTCAATATATGCAATACGACCGTTTAATCGCTCGAAATATTCATCTGTATATGGGGTTTTAGGGTCTTTTTCTGAGTAAAACGGTGGATTTATTTTTGTGCGTGTGCAAAACCCAGGTATTTCGCCAAAATCGCTATCGGTATAGCTGTCACTGCGAGAGATGATTTTTGCGAAACTGTAAAATGGCTCCTCTCCTTCACCAGAGATTATGTAATCAACGGCTGGATTATCTTCAAAAACTTCGCTTGGATTGTAGCTCACTTCAGGGCCACCGAGTAGAATTTTTGTTTTGGGGGAGAGGTTTTTTATCTCTGTAAATATCGGTTTAAGATATGTGATATTCCATATATAACAAGAAAAACCTATAACATCGGCGTTTTGTTTTAGAATTTTCGATAAAAGCTTTTCTTTATTTTCTTTTATTGTTGTTTCGATAATTTCGCATTCTAAAAAATCGACTGCCGATTTAAGATAATAAACGGCGAGCGATGAGTGGATATATTTTGAGTTTGTCGATATAAGTAATAGTTTCATAATGGTCCTTTGTTTTTTGTAATTATATCATTATTTTTTATTTGATTGCAACTAGTAGTTGCCGATAAAAAATCCATATAAAATATAATATTTGTATAAAAATAGTAAAATAATAGTGTAAAGGCAATTTGTCTATTGACAATGCTCAAATATCTTGCTACTATACTTGTAGTATATGGGGGAGTAGTCGACGCAAAGGAGCGTAGTGTAATCGTCAACGCGTTTTTTAATTAAAACCGGTTGCACTTTAAACGACAAGACTTATATCGCTTTTTGCGGTATGGGTTTTTTATTTTTTTAGGGGGATTATGAGTTATTTAATATTAGCTTTAGGACTTGCAGCACTTATAAAAGGGGCGGATTTATTTGTTACGGGGAGTAGCAGTGTAGCGCGGAAATTTAATATACCACCTATAATTGTGGGGCTTACCATTGTTTCGCTTGGCACTTCACTTCCAGAGGCGGCTGTAAGCGTTACTGCGGCGATTAACGGCAGAAATGCTCTTTCACTTGGTAATATAACAGGATCTAATCTTTTCAACCTTTTGATTGTAGTTGGAATATGTTCGATAATAAATACATTAAAATCAAATAAAGAGCTAATAAGGCGAGATTTCCCAGTGGCAACTATTGCAGCTGTTTTACTTCTTGTTTTATCGCTCGATGGTATGCTTTCTCGCTTTGATGGTATCTTTATGCTCGTCCTCTGCTTTTGTTATATAGGTTATCTTATAAAAGAAGCATACAGAACTAAAGAGTATTTCGAAGAGAGCATGGCAACTTCATCAATGTTTAAAAGTGGTCTTTTGATAGTTGTCGGAGCGTCAGCTATTGTTCTTGGTGGGGAATTAACCGTTAACAGTGCAGTTGTAATAGCAAGCTCGCTTGGGATGTCGGATGCTTTAATAGGTATCACTGTTTTAGCGATAGGAACTTCACTTCCCGAGCTTGTTACGAGTGCGGTTGCAGCTATGCGTGGTGAAAATGAGATAGCGCTCGGCAATGCAGTTGGCTCAAATATCCTAAATATTCTATTTATTTTGGGAATGTCCTCAGCAATTACACCGATTGCGGTTACAAACTTTACTAATATTATTTTTGTGATAATCGCCACTTTGCTTGTATATTTCTTTGTGCTAACCTCTCGCAAGATGAAACCTATTGAGGGCGTTATAACTGTTACAGTTTATATCGGATATATAACTTATAGCATAATTACGAGATAATCTGCCAAACTGACTATTGACACGAGTTTCCTGTGTGTTATACTGGAAATAGAAAACATATCCAATCACATGAAAATGACGTCAATTAAAGGAGGTTTTTATGCCAAACAAAACAAAGTTTTATATCTGCAATCACTGTGGGAATTTAGTGGGACTTATTAAGGATAAAGGGGTGCCACTTGTCTGTTGTGGTGAGGCGATGAGCCAGTTAAAGCCAAACACCGTTGAAGCGGCAACTGAGAAGCATCTGCCATATGTTGAGAAAACAGAGCGTGGGATTAAAGTTTCTATCGGCAGTGTGCATCACCCGATGATAGAAGAGCATCATATCACATTTGTTTATGTTGAGACAAAGAGTGGCGGACAGAGAAAAGCTGTTGCCATTGGCGATGCGCCTGTCTTCTATTTTGATTTTGTTGATGATGAGCCGACTGCTGTTTATGCCCACTGCAACCTACACGGACTGTGGATGACAACTATTTAGCAATTAAAAAATATCTGAGT
>CAYJJJ010000001.1:0-46236 GCA_964370465.1 uncultured Oscillospiraceae bacterium | reverse complement strand
TATATCTTCCTCCAAACACTGTCCAAAAACGACACGTTCTGAATTCGAAACTCGCGACCTGCGAGATATGAAAAAAGTGTATTTTCGGGAGGGTTTAGCGTTAGGCTGTATGAGCAGAGCTGTTGACGAACAAGCTTGTTGCCTGCAATAGTCGTGCTTTTGCCGTATTTTGTGTCGCCGAGTAGTGGGTGGCCAATTGATTTAAACTGTACCCTTATCTGGTGGGTGCGCCCTGTTACGAGCTTCACCTCTGCAAGTGAGTAGTTTTCTTTTTTCTCAAGCAGATTATAGTGGAGTATTGCTATCTGCGCACCCTCTCGCTCAGGCTTCACTGCAAAAACCATATTTTTATCGCTGTCTTTTAGCAGATAATGGGTTAGTTTATCGGCCTTTTTGGGGAGCGCCCCATGGCAGATAAGCAAGTATTTTTTTATAAGCTCACGCTCTTTAATTATCCTGTTAATCTCAGTTAGTGCGGCAAAGTTTTTAGCTGCGATAACAAGCCCCTCTGTGTTTCTATCAATCCTGTTGCAGAGTGCCGGGGCAAATGAATTTTCATCTTCAGGGCGGTACTCACCTTTATCAAACAGGTATTTTTTTGTGCGATTTATTAGCGTGTCGATAAACTCAGATTTATCCTCGTGGACTATAACACCTACTGGCTTATTTATGATTATTATATTTTCGTCCTCATATACGGCATTTATAGAGCCTTTTGCGCGCATAAAGTCGTGCTTTGTTTCTTTTTTAATAAGGAACTCATCGTTGATATATAGCTTTAAAACATCACCCTCCGATAAAATGTATTCGGGGGGTACTTTTTTATCTGAAACTTTGATACGCTTTTTGCGGAAATAACGAAAGAGCTCACCCCTTGTTATTTTAGGAAAGCTTTTTTGTATAAACTTATCAATTCTCTGTCCGCTATCGTTTTTCTTAATTTTAATCTCTAAAATGCAAACCACGCCTTTACTTATATTATAATCATTATAGCATTAAAAAAGCAAAAAAAGCAAAAAATAGCTTTAAAAAGATTTTTATTTGTTTTATAATGTATTAAAAGGGGGATGACTATGGCAAAAGAAAAACATTCCCACTGGGGACATAGACAAAGACTGCGTGAAAAGATGATTAAAAACGGACTTGAGTCACTCGCCGACCACGAAGCTTTGGAAATTCTTTTGGGCTTTTGTATAGCGCAAAGGGATTTGAACGATACCGCCCACGCTTTAATTGATGAGTTTGGGTCTATTAAGGCTGTTTTCGATGCGCCTTATGAAGAGCTTTTAAAGATTTCGGGTGTCGGTGAGGTCACCGCTTCATATATAAAATTTGTCCCTGAGATAACAAAGTTTTACTATACGCTTGGCAACAGAAACACCAAAAACATCTACGACGACTTATCGAAAATAGGCGCTTTATTTCTGCCGAAGTTTATAGGGGAGTCGGTCGAGTGCGTTTATGCGGCGGCCTTTGATAACGTTGGGCGACTTATTAAGTGTGAAAAAGTTGCAACAGGTATAGTAAATCTAAGTCAGGTAACAATAAAACAGATAGTTGATTTCACAATCCGTTCAAATGCAGCGTCAATAGCGCTTGCGCACAACCACCCGAGTGGGATAGCGCTTCCATCGGTGAACGATTATGAATCGACAAAGACGATAGAATCAATCCTTAAAACTGTTGGAGTAGCGCTTATAGACCATATAATAGTGACCGATGATGATTATGTATCGCTTCGAGAAAGTGGAGTATTTAGATAATGGGGAAATTCAAACTAATTTCAGAGATGAAGCCTTGTGGCGACCAGCCAGAGGCTATAGATAGACTTGCGAAAAATCTTGAAAATGGCGAAAAGGAGCAGACGCTGCTCGGGGTTACTGGCTCTGGCAAAACATTTACTATGGCAAACGTTATAGAGCGGTATGGCAAACCAGCTTTGGTGCTTGCCCACAACAAAACTCTCGCAGCCCAGCTCTGTGCAGAGCTTCGTGAGTTTTTTCCTGAGAATGCCGTTGAGTATTTTGTTTCGTACTACGACTACTACCAGCCAGAAGCCTATATCCCAGGGACAGATACCTATATAGAGAAAGACAGCAGTATTAACGATGAGATAGACAGGCTACGACACAGCGCAACAAGCTCGGTTTCAGAGCGAGAAGATGTTATAGTTGTAGCGTCTGTATCCTGTATCTATTCACTCGGTGACCCAATTGATTATAAAACTATGGTAGTCACAGTTCGGACAGGTATGAGAATTGAGAGAGATGAGCTGCTTGCTCGGCTTGTTTCTATTCAGTATGAGCGAAATGATATAAACTTTACCCGAAATAAATTCAGGGTGCGTGGCGATGTTGTGGAAATTCTGCCCGCCTATACAAACGATATCGGCATACGAGTTGAGTTTTGGGGCGATGAGATTGAGAGGATATCGGAAATAAATATAGTTACAGGCGAAGTGAAAGCATCTGTCACCTATATTTCTATCTTCCCAGCGACCCACTTTATAGTCCCGCCCGATAAGATGAAAGAAGCAATCGCCGATATAGAAGCTGAGATGTGGGAGCGGGTGAAGTATTTCAAAGAGGATGAAAAACTAATTGAGGCGCAGAGAATTCAAGAGAGAGTTTTATATGATATGGAGATGCTCGCAGAAGTTGGCTTTTGCAGTGGGATAGAGAACTATTCAAGAGTTCTATCTCGAAGAGAGCCTGGAAGCACTCCGCATACCCTCCTCGACTTCTTCAATAAGGATTTTCTTTTGATAGTTGATGAGAGCCATGTTTCACTGCCTCAGGTTCGTGGAATGTATGGTGGGGACTATTCAAGAAAGAAAAATCTAATCGACTATGGTTTTCGTCTGCCATCTGCCTTTGATAACAGACCGCTTCGTTTTGATGAGTTTTATGATAAAACCGATAGGATAATATATGTTTCGGCAACACCAGCAGACTTTGAGCGTGAGCATAGCACCGAGATAGTAGAGCAGGTTATAAGGCCGACAGGACTGCTCGACCCTGAAATTTTTGTCAAACCAACAGAAGGGCAGATTGATGATATAATATCAGCTGTCAATGAGCGGATAGAGCGAGGTGAGAGAGTTCTCATTACAACGCTCACAAAAAAAATGGCGGAGGATTTATCGAGCTATCTCGAGGGTGTCGGGGTAAATGTCACCTATATGCACCACGATATAGACACTATGGAAAGAATTGAGATAGTGCGTGACTTGCGCCTTGGGAATATCGATGTTGTTGTTGGAATTAATCTGCTCCGAGAGGGGCTTGATTTACCAGAAGTTTCGCTTGTTATTATCCTTGATGCCGACAAAGAGGGATTTTTGCGAAATGAAACCTCGCTAATCCAGACGATAGGGCGAGCGGCACGAAATCAAAACGGACAGGTTTATATGTATGCAGATAGGGTAACCCGCTCGATGGAGAGGGCTATTGAAGAGACATATAGGCGCCGTGGTATTCAAGAGGCTTATAACAAAGAGCATGGTATAACCCCGACGACGATTATTAAAAGCATTCGAGAAATCGCAACTATTTCAAAACAGGAGATAGATGAGGGGAGCAAAAAGCGCTTGACTGCGGCTGAGCGCAAGATGATGATAGATAAGCTGACTAAAGAGATGAAGAAAGCGGC
Organism: uncultured Oscillospiraceae bacterium; assembly: GCA_964370465.1. GTDB lineage: Bacteria > Bacillota > Clostridia > Oscillospirales > Ruminococcaceae > CAYJGN01. The sequence continues at coordinate 42,585 of CAYJJJ010000001.1, read as the reverse complement.
ATCGCTGCTCGAGTTTGAGCAGGCGGCATATCTGCGAGATAAAATTGAGGCACTAAAAGGCAAAAAATAACGGAGGAATTATGGCGAGAGATAAGATAATAATAAAAGGGGCAAGGGAGAATAACCTTAAAAATATAAACATTGAGATACCGAGGGATAAACTGGTTGTTATGACGGGGCTTTCCGGCAGCGGAAAGTCATCTCTTGCGTTTGATACAATATATGCAGACGGTCAGAGAAGATATGTTGAGAGCTTAAGCTCTTATGCAAGGCAGTTTTTGGGACAGATGGAGAAACCGGATGTCGATTATATCGAAGGGCTCTCCCCAGCTATTTCAATAGACCAGAAAACAACTTCAAATAACCCACGTTCAACTGTTGGTACGGTAACGGAAATTTATGATTACCTAAGGCTTTTATATGCAAGAATAGGTGTTCCGCACTGCCCCGAGTGTGGCCGTGAAATAACCCAGCAGACGATAGATAATATGGTCGATTCAGTTCTCGCTCTTCCACAGGGGAGCAGGATAATGGTGTTAGCGCCTGTTGTTCGTGCAAAAAAGGGAGAGCATCAAAAAGAGATTGAATATGCAAGGCGACAGGGGTTTGTCAGAGCTCGAATTGACGGCAATATCTATGAGCTTGCAGAGGAGATAAAACTTGAAAAAAATATAAGGCACACTATCGATATAGTAATAGACAGGCTAGTTGTCAATGAGGAGTCGAGAAGTCGTATTGCCGATTCGCTCGAAATAGCAGTAGCACAGGGTGGTGGACTTGCAAAAATTGCCGTAACTGATGGCGAGGATATCCTATTCTCACAAAACTATGCATGCCCAGAACACGGGTTTTCTGTTGAGGCGCTTGAACCTCGTATGTTTTCGTTTAATAATCCTTATGGCGCTTGTCCTACCTGTGTGGGGCTTGGAACTTTCAAAGAAGTCGACCCCGATTTTGTAGTCCCAAACCAAAATCTTTCGTTAAACGAGGGTGCTATTAAAGCTTCAGGCTGGGCAAAAACAGACGGGGCTACTATTGCGCGGATGTATTTCCAAGGCCTTGCAGACGAATATAAATTCTCACTCGATACAAAATGGAAAGATCTGCCGAAAAAAGCGCACGATGTTATTTTATACGGAACAGGTACAAAGAGGATAAAGATAACCCGTGAGAGCGAATACGGCAGCGGCGTTTACAACGCGCCATTTGAGGGGATAGTTAACAACCTCGAACGCCGTCACAAAGAAACTAGCAGTCAGTGGATGCGTGAAGAGATAGAAAATTGCATGAGCGAGGTTGTCTGCCCTGATTGTCACGGTGCGAGGCTAAAGCCAGAGATAGTCGCAGTTACCGTTGGGGATAAAAACATATCGGATATAACAACTCTCAGCATAGTCAATCTGATGAAGTTTATAGAAAATCTATCTCTATCGGAAAAAGAGCAGTTTATTGCCCACGCAATACTAAAAGAGATTGACGAGCGTCTATCATTTTTAAAGAGCGTTGGGCTTGATTATCTAACGCTTTCAAGGAGCTCATCATCGCTCTCAGGCGGTGAAAACCAGCGAATTCGCCTTGCGACACAGATAGGTAGCTCGCTTATGGGGGTTTTGTATATCCTTGATGAGCCGAGTATCGGTCTTCATCAGCACGATAATGCAAAACTCATAAAAACCCTGAAAAAACTCCGTGATCTTGGGAATACCCTTATAGTCGTCGAGCATGATGAAGAAACTATAGCTGAAGCTGATTTTGTTGTCGATATAGGGCCTGGCGCTGGTGTGCACGGTGGAGAGGTTGTTTTTGCGGGCACTCCAGATAAGCTTATGAAAGCTAAAGACTCTATAACGGGGCAGTATCTGAGTGGTCGCCGTAAAATCCCTGTACCAAAGGAGCGGAGAGCTGGAAATGGTAACTTTTTAGAGATTAAAAAGGCAACTGCAAACAATCTAAAAAAGGTTGATGTTAAGATACCGCTCGGGGTTATCTGCTCGGTTACTGGTCTTTCTGGCAGTGGAAAATCATCGCTTATAAACGAAGTTTTATATAAAAAGCTCGCCCACGACTTAAATGGCGCAAAGGCAAAGGGTAGCCACTGCAAGGAGATTTTAGGTCTCCAGCATTTAGATAAAGTTATTGATATCAACCAGTCGCCAATCGGCAGAACTCCGCGAAGTAACCCAGCAACCTACACAGGTGTTTTCACCGAGATTCGTGAGCTTTTCACAAAAACACAAGCGGCGAAAACAAAGGGGTATAAAGCTGGAAGGTTTAGCTTTAATGTTAAGGGTGGTAGATGCGAGCACTGTGAGGGTGACGGTATAATTAAAATAGAGATGCATTTTTTACCCGATATCTATGTCCCTTGTGAAGAGTGCCACGGTAAGCGATATAACAGAGAAACACTTGAGGTCACCTATAAAGATAAGAATATAAGTGATGTTTTGGAGATGACAGTTGAAGAAGCTTACCATTTCTTTGAAGCGATACCGAGGATAGCTTCAAAACTTAAAACGCTAATAGATGTTGGACTCTCATATATTAAGCTTGGACAGTCTGCAACAACGCTATCAGGCGGTGAGGCGCAGAGGGTGAAACTTGCAACAGAGCTCTCAAAGAGAAGCACTGGAAAGACTATATATATCCTCGATGAGCCAACAACAGGGCTTCACACCGCTGATGTGCACCTGTTAATAGAGGTGCTTGATAAGCTTGTAGCGGCGGGGAACACCGTTATAGTTATAGAGCATAACTTAGATGTTATAAAAATATCCGACCACATTATCGACCTCGGACCCCGAGGCGGCGATAGGGGCGGTAAAATTATAGCGCAGGGAACACCTGAAGAAGTTGCGGAGAATGAAAAATCCTTTACTGGGATTTACCTTAAAAAGATGCTTCAAAAAGGGTAAGTTCTATTGAAAAAAATATCAACTTGTGATATAATTTTTTGGATAATATTTTTGAGAGGGAACGGATATTTTGAAGATAAGCGAAAGTCAAATCAAACAAGTAGAAGCGGTTGTACGAGAGCGATATGGTGAGATAATCCCCAAAGCAGTTGTCCATTCGTTTGGATGCCAGCAGAACGTTTCAGATGGTGAAAAGATAAAAGGAATGCTCGGTGCTGTTGGGTATAGTTTTACCGATGAAGTTGCCGAAGCCGACCTTGTAATCTATAACACCTGTGCTATTCGTGAACATGCAGAAGAAAAAGTTTTTGGCAATATTGGAGCGCTAAAACACTATAAAGAAAAAGACAAAAACTTGATTATAGGTATTGGTGGCTGTATGCCACAGCAAGAGCATATAGCGGACAGGCTACAAAAAAGCTATCCTTATGTAGACCTTATTTTTGGTACAGAGGGTATGTATAATCTGCTCATTAATTTAGAGCAGGTTTTGAAAAATAAAAAGAGGGTTGTTGATAACAAAGAAGCTCATAAGTTTATCTATGAGGGTGTGCCTGTAAGGCGTGATGGTGAGTTTAAAGCGTTTGTGCCTATTATGTATGGTTGCAACAACTTCTGTACCTACTGTGTCGTACCGCTTGTTCGAGGACGTGAGAAGAGCCGTGAAGTTGCGGATATTTTAGCGGAAGTAAAAGAGCTTGTCAGCAAAGGGTATAAGGAGATAACTCTGCTTGGGCAGAATGTCAACTCGTATGGGAAAACACTTGAAAATCCAGTTTCTTTCTCAGAGCTTCTGCAGATGATAAACGATATAGAGGGCGAGTTTAAGATAAAGTTTATGACTAGCCACCCGAAAGATGCAACTAAAGAGCTAATTGATACAATAGCTTCTTGCGAAAAGGTTTCAAGGCAGTTTCATCTGCCGTTTCAGTCTGGAAATAACGAGATACTAAAGGCGATGAACAGGGGATACACAATAGAGAGCTACCTTGAACTAATCGATTACGCAAAAGAAAAAATTGAGGGAATTTCAATAAGCTCAGATATTATCGTAGGGTTTCCAGGTGAGAGCAGAGAGCAATTTTTGGATACGCTTGAAGTTGTGAAAAAGGTGCGCTTTAGCCAACTTTTCACCTTTATATATTCAAAGAGAGAGGGAACAGCGGCGGCAGAGCTCCCTGATAATATGGAGAGAAGCAAAAAAGCTGAATATTTAAATGAGCTTATAGCAGAGCAAAACAAGATTTCGTTTGAAATAAATAAAAGTTACATAGGCAAGACGGTGCGTATATTAGTGGATTCATATGCAACTGCAAAAGATGGGCATTTAGCCGGCAGAACAGACAGCGGAATGCTTGTGATGTTCCAAGGGTCTGATATTCCATTTGGCGGGTATGCTGATGTCTATGTAAAAGAAGCGAAAAATTTTGCCGTTATAGGCGAGAAAATAAATTAATTTAGAGGAGATTTAAGAAAATGACAGTTATAGAAAGAGCGCGCGAACTCGGAGCATTTATCCAACAGGATGAGAAATATTTAGCATTAAAAGAGGCAATGGCTGCGAAAGACGCAGATACAGAGCTTAACAAAATAATTGCTGAATTTAACGATATCAGAATGAAGATGACTGAAAATTCACAAAAAGGCGAGGCTTCGTCAGAAGAAAATATCGAGCTATCTAAAGCGCTTCGTTTAAAACAGGGTGAGATAATTTCAAATGACAATATGGCGAGATATATGGCGGCAGAGGGCGCGCTAAATGAAACAGTGCAGATGGTTTCGCAGATTCTATCAGCAGCTATAAATGGCGATGACCCAATGACCTATCAGCCAAGTAGCGGTTGCAGTGCGGACGGTTGTTCAAGCTGTAGCGGTTGCAACTAATTTAAAAGAAACAATATTGAAAATGGCTTTTGCTTAGTTTAGAAGCCATTTTTGAGTATAAAAAGGAAATTTATAACCGAGGTGTAAAGTTATGGCGCTTTCCCCAATGATGAAGCAGTACAATAAAATAAAAGAAGAGCACAGTGATAAAATTCTCTTTTTTCGACTGGGTGATTTCTATGAGATGTTTTTTGAAGACGCACATCTTGCATCTAAAGAACTTGAGCTCACGCTAACTGGCAGAGATTGTGGACAAGAGGAGCGTGCGCCGATGTGTGGTGTGCCGTATCACAGTGCAGAGAGCTATATTGCAAGGCTTATTGAAAAAGGATACAAGGTTGCGATATGTGAACAGCTTGAGTCGGTTTCATCAACTAAAGGACCTGTTCGCCGAGATGTAACAAGAATTATCTCGCCGGGTACGGTTATCGAGGGGAGTATGCTCGATGAGAGCAAAAACAACTTTTTAGCATCGGTTTACTTTGAGGAGAATAAAGCATCTGTTGCCTTTGTCGATATTTCAACAGGTAACGGCAAATTTATAACGCTTACAGAGAATATTGAGCGGACGGTTATTGATGAAATTTCAAAGGTTTCTCCAAGTGAGGTTATTTATAATTCTGGTGCTGGCGGATATCCAGCGGCTGTAGCATATATAAAATTCAAAGCAGGAATACCAAACACTATGGTTTCAAAGCAGTTTTGTTTTGATGGTGTGCGGTATTTGCAGGAGAATTTGAGCTTAAAAAATAGAGTTTTAGGAGAAAAAGAAGAGGGGTTACCTGTCGTTTCAATGGTGGTGCAGTATCTGATTCAAAATCACCTCGATAATATCTTGAAAACTCTTAGTTTTATCGATGCAAAAAAGCAGAGAGTTATGCAACTCGACGGTGCTGTTCGCCGAAACTTAGAGCTCACTTCGAGTGTTCGAAATGGGGATAAAAGAGGTAGCCTTTTCTGGGTGCTTGATAACACAAAGACCTCTATGGGCAGGCGACTGCTTCGAAACTATATAGAACAACCGCTCTTTGATAAAGAGATGATAAGAGCAAGGCTCGATTTGGTCGAGGAGCTTTTATCAGACTACTTTTTGCGACAAAATTTAAAAGAAGCGTTTACCAACATCTACGATATCGAGAGGATAGTTAGCAGAATTGTGTTCGGCTCAGCACAGCCGATGGAAGTTTATAACCTACTTATAACGCTTTTGCAGATACCGAGTCTTAAAACGCTTGCAATAGAGCTTAAAACCCCACTTGGAAAAAATATAGAGTCTGAGCTTGACCCAATAACAGAGCTTGCACAGATTATTGATAGCACCCTTGCTTTGCCAAAAGATAATATCTATAAAGAGGGTGAAGTTATAAAAGATGGGTTTAACGCAGAGCTTGATGAGCTAAAATCCCTCTTAAATGGTGGAAAAGGCCTTATATTTGATATGGAGGCTCGTGAGCGTGAACTAAGTGGTATTAAAAACTTGAAAATTGGCTATAACAAGGTTTTTGGTTATTTTATCGAGGTTACGAAATCATTTATTGATAAAGTGCCTGAGAGATACATAAGAAAGCAAACGCTTACAAATGCCGAGCGATATATAACACCTGAGCTAAAAGAGTATGAAGAAAAAGTGCTCTATGCAAATGATAAAATATTAAAGCTTGAAGCAGAAATTTTCACAAATCTTAAAAGACAGATAGCAGATAATCTTGAAAATTTACAAAAGACTGCGGCGGCAGTTGCAAAGCTCGATGTATTCTGCTCTTTAGCGGCTGTTAGCGAGCGGAATAACTACTGTAAACCGACTGTTTCAAACAGCGGTAAAATAGAGATAGTAGAGGGGCGTCACCCTGTTGTTGAACTGGTACTTGATGACAGTATATTTGTACCGAATGACTTAAATCTCGATATGACCGATAATCGGGTTATGATTATAACAGGGCCTAATATGGCAGGTAAGTCAACATATATGCGTCAGGCGGCTATAATCTGCATTATGATGCAGATAGGCTGTTTTGTTCCGGCAAAAATGGCGCACCTACCGCTAATTGACAGGGTTTTCACAAGGGTTGGAGCATCGGACGATCTATTTATGGGGCAGTCGACTTTTATGGTCGAGATGAGCGAAGTTGCATTTATTCTCGACAGTGCAACAAAAGATAGCCTTATAATCCTCGATGAAGTAGGTCGAGGTACTTCAACTTTTGATGGTATGAGCATTGCGAAAGCGGTTGTTGAATATATAGCAGATACTGATAAAATCGGCGCTAAGACAATGTTTGCAACCCACTACCATGAGATTACAGATATGGAGCAAGAGATAGCGGGTATAGTCAATGTGAGCACCGCTGTTCGCAAGAAAGGCGATGAAGTTGTCTTTTTGCGCAGGGTTGTCAAGGGTGGTGCTGATGAGAGCTTCGGAATTGAAGTTGCAAAGCTTGCCGGTGTGCCGGATAGCGTTATAAAAAGAGCGTATGAGATACTAAAAACTCTCGAAGAGCAGAGCGATAAGCCAAAAGCTCTGAAAATTTTACCGCTTGAAGTTGAAGCAAGCTATAACAGCGCAGAGGTTATAAAGCAGTTAGCGGATACCGATTTGCAGACCCTCTCGCCACTAGAAGCACTAAATCTCTTAAATGATTTACAAAACAAACTGAAATAAGGAGTATTTTTGTGATTAAAGTATTGCCACAAGAAATAGCTGAGCTTATTGCCGCCGGGGAAGTTGTTGAGCGGCCGCTTTCTGTTGTCAAAGAGCTTGTTGAAAACTCAATTGATGCGGGTGCGAAATCGATAACCGTTGAGATTAGAGATGGCGGTACTACATATATAAGAGTTCGGGACGACGGAGCTGGAATTGCAAAAGAAGATATTAAAAAGGCTTTTTTGCGCCATGCTACATCTAAAATTTCAGAGTATGAAGACCTTGAATATCTAAGCACTCTCGGCTTTCGTGGTGAGGCACTCGCCGCTATTTCGGCGGTTTCAAGGGTAGAGCTTTTAACTGCAACAGACAATGACAGTGGCGCTCTTTATAGAATTGAGGGCGGTGTTGAAGTGGAGCTTGATGATGCTGGGTGCCCCAAAGGGACTACTTTTGTTATAGCTGATTTGTTTTACAACACACCAGCTCGAATGAAGTTTCTAAAAAAGAACAGCACCGAGGGGAATGCAATAGCCGATATTTTAGATAAACTCGCCCTTTCAAATCCCGATATTTCATTTAGGTTTATAAAAGAGGGAAAAGAAGAGCTATATACTCCAGGGGATGGGAAGTTGTCATCGGCTATATCTGCTGTTTTAGGAAAAAGCTTTTTTGATGGGCTAACCCCTGTGTCCTACGATTATGAAAGCTATTCACTCACAGGTTATGTGACAAAGCCAACTGCAGCAAGAGGCTCTCGTTCGATGCAGTATTTCTTTATAAACGAGCGTTTTGTTAAAAATAGAATAATGGGCGCTGCTCTTGATAGAGCTTTTTCAAAGTCGATAACTACTGGGAAATTTGCAGGTGGAGTGTTATTTTTAAAGATGCCATCACCACTTGTTGATGTGAATGTTCACCCAAACAAAACAGAGGTGCGTTTTCACGATGATAGAGATATATTTGATGTTGTCTACCGTGGGGTTGCAAATGCCCTTATAAAAGACAATGCTATACCACAGCTTAAACTGCAAAATATAAGCGTTGCACCGTCAGAGGAGCTTCCAGTGACCGAGCAACAATCGCTCTTTAAAAATAAGAGCGAAAACAAGGTGTTGCCATCTTATTTTACTGCGAACAAAACAACACCGCAAACAGAGCTACTGTTTAACCAAAATAATTCACTAACTCGCTTCGTCGAAGATGTTGTGCGTGAATATGATAAAAAAATAATTGTCGATGTGCAAGACCCTGATATCGAGAGCATTGAGGCAGATAAATTTAAAAAACCTGTATTCGCTGAAGTTTTGGAAAAAAGCGAGGCAGAAGTTGTCGAAGTGTGCGTGAATGAGCCTGAAAACAAAGATTTTACTAAAGAAAATGATAATACAGCAATCGACAAGGCGAGCGGCGAAAGTGATATATCATCAGATAAGGTGAGCTATGAGGTTATGGGAGAAGTTTTCGGAGGATATGTTGTTGTCAAGTGCGAAGATGAACTTCTTCTTATCGATAAGCATGCTGCACATGAGCGTTTCACCTACGAAACCATAAAGGAGAATATCGGTAGTGTGGAGATGCAAACGCTGCTAACTCCGATTTCTATTAGTTTAAGTAAAAACGAATACGACTGTGTTATAAACAGTCTTGAAACTTTGCAAAGTATTGGATTCGAAGCTGAGGATTTTGGTATTGGAACTATTGCAGTCCGCGCTATACCAATGGTTTTAAATTGCGATGATATCGAGGAAGCTATTTTGGATATCGCAAAACAGCTGACAGTTGGTATTAAAAAACCAAATATAGATATCATAGATGAAATTATCCATTCTGTCGCTTGCAGATCATCGCTTATGTATGGCAAAGAGAGCGATATTCTAAATCTACAAGCAGTTGTGGATTTTGTCTTGAAATATAAAGAGGTGAGATACTGTCCGCACGGCAGACCGGTAGCTTATTCGATAACTAAAAAAGAGCTCGATAAGCAGTTTATGAGAATATGAAAAAGATAGATTTAATTGCAGTGGTAGGGCCTACTGCTTCGGGGAAGAGCGCAGTTGCAATAGATATTGCTAAAAGACTGAATAGTGAGATAATTAACTGTGACTCGATGCAGATTTACAAAGAGATGAATATCGGTACCGCAAAGATAACAGAAAATGAGATGGAGGGGATACCGCACCATCTACTTTCAATCCGCTCGGTAGATGAAAGCTATAGTGTAGCAGAGTATTCAAAAGATGCAAAAAATGCTATTGAAGAGATAAAGGCAAAAGGGCGTGTGCCAATTATTGTTGGAGGTACTGGATTATATATCGACAGTGTTGTAAATGGAATTACCTTTACAGATGAAAAAACAGATGATATCAAAGAAAAATACTTGAGTATTTTAGAAAATGAAGGGGCGGACTTTCTTCATGCGCTGCTTTGTGAGGTTGATTTAAAGTCTGCACAAGAGATACACAAAAACAATACAAAAAGAGTTGTAAGGGCGCTTGTTGCGACAGAGGCTGCGGGGAAACCTTTCTCTCTGCAAAAAAAAGAGAATATCGGGGCAGATGTTATTTATAATACGCTGTACATCGGACTTGATTTTAATGATAGGGATATGCTTTATAAGCGGATTAACGACCGAGTTGATATCATGATAGAGCAGGGGCTATTATTAGAAGCGCAAAATCTTTATGGTAAATCTCTCTCGCAAACTGCGCTTGCGGCAATTGGATATAAAGAGCTTTTTTCGCATTTTAGTGGTGAAATATCATACGAGCGAGCGTTGGAGCTAATACGTCAGAGGAGCAGAAACTATGCGAAAAGGCAACTTACATGGTTTCGAAGAAATAAGGAAATTCACTGGTTTAATCCGCTAAACAGTGATTTTAAAGATGAGATATACAAATTATTAAGAGAAAATGATTTATGAAAAAAATAATACCCAGATTGATGGCAGTTGCAATTATAGGTTTACTTGTGTTCTATTTTGGATACCAGATATTCAGTTTCGGCGGGACTTCTATCGAAACGCAAATAGCCTATGAGTACACAACGCAGATAAAAATTACAGGACAAGCAGTAATATTTAGAGAAGAGTCGACATACCCACTCAGTTACAGCGGTTCGCTTCTTTTTGCGGTCGATGATGGCGATAAGGTGGCGAATGGCAGTGTGATTGCAAGGGTTTATAGTAATGACGACGATGTTGTGAATGCTACTGCGGTTGAAAATTACAATGAAGAGATTGAGCTTTTAAATGGAATTCGTCTGCCGAGTCTGCTTGGAGTTTCGTCGATAGAGTCGATTAACAAGCAGATTTACAGTGAGATTGTGAGTGTCGATGAGTCTACTTCGGGTTCGGTTTTTATAGATTCAGATTACTATTACGACAATCTCAAAACCCTTCTTTATCAAAAGTCCATATCGGTAAACCAAAATGCAAACTACCTTGACGATCTTATCAGTGAAATTGAAGCAAATCGAGATGCACTGAGTGCGACTATATCGCCGCCGAGTAATATTGTGACGGATAGTGGTGGGTATTTTGTTTCATTTACCGACGGATTTGAAACAACACTTACACTCGAAAAAGGATTTGCTTTAACTCCGAGTGAAATTTTGGAAATTTCAAATCAGTCGCTTGTTTTAGATTATAATAGCTATAAGTTGGCGACAAGTTACGAGAACTATTTTGCAGTATCGCTGAGTAGTGAGCAGGCGGAGATTTTTGAAAACAGAAATAGCGTTATGATATCCTACGGCTCGCTTGTGACCGATGGACTTAGCGCAGATATAATCGATATAAACTACTATGAAGACGATGCCGTTATGATACTGAAAACTATAAATACTTCGGAAAGTGTTTTTACTGAGAGGGCACCAGAAGTTGAGATATACAGAAATGAAATATCAGGACTTCGAGTTCCGATGTCGGCACTTAGAATAATAGACGGTGAAAAGGGAGTTTATATCACTGTAAACAACAAGCTTGAGTTTAAGAAGGTCGAAGTGATATATGAGGATGAGAGCTATTTTATCTCTGAAATGTTAAATGATTCAGACTATCTTCTTTTGTTTGATGAGGTTGTAGTTTCAGGAACTGATTTGTATGAGGGGAAGAATATATGATTGATGTAGTTTCGAATATTGCGCTAATTGAAGAGCGAATAAATGAAGCGGTCATTTCCTGTGGCAGAAACAGAAATGAAGTGGAAATTGTTGCTGTAACAAAGACAGTCGATCCAGACCTTGTAAATATCGCTTTGCAAAATGGAATAAAGATAATCGGCGAGAATAGAATACAGGAGTTTTTAGAGAAAAAAGATAATTATATACAGTCGAGCAGGTCATTTATCGGGACGCTTCAGCGAAATAAGGCAAAAGATGCAGTTCGCTATTTTGATTTAATCGAGAGCGTTGACAGCATTAAACTTGCAAAGCAAATTGATGCAAAAGCGGGGGAGATGGAGAAAATTCAAGATATTTTAATTGAGGTGAATATCGGAGGTGAGGAGAGCAAGGGCGGAATAATAAAAGATGAGCTTTCAGAAACTTTAAATAATATCTCAGAAAACTTCTCGAATTTGCGGGTAAAAGGGCTTATGGCTATCCCACCACCGGGTACAGAGAGCGAAGTTCGAGCGGATTTTTATGCAATGCAAAAACTGTTTATTGACAACAGAGCGAAAAAATATGATAATATCTATATGGATATTCTTTCAATGGGGATGTCTGACGATTTTACCTATGCCATTAAAGAGGGAGCTACAAGGATAAGAATTGGTTCTCTGTTGTTTGGCAGAAGGAATTATTAATTATAAAGAGAGGGAAATTTTTAATTTTAATGGTGATGTGATATGGCGATTATTGAGAGCATTAAAAACTTTTTTGGTTACAGCGAGGATGTTGAAGAAACCGATGAAGTAGGGTTTAACGATGAAGAGGTTTTCAATAAAAATGAGAATCGTGAAGAGCGGGATGCACAGCTTCGCAAAAACAATAAGGTCGTGAATATTCATGCGACAACTTCACTGCAGGTAGTACTAGTGAAGCCTGATAGATTTGATGATGCAAGTACTGTAGCGGACCATCTAAATAACAAGAGAACAGTTGTTTTAAACCTTGAGGGAACAAACAAGGATATTTCAAGAAGACTTATAGACTTTTTATCGGGCGTAGCTTATGCGAATAACGGTCAGATTAAAAGAGTTGCAAATAGCACATTTATAATAACTCCGTATAACGTTGATATTATGGGTGAGTTAATTGACGAGCTTGAAAACAACGGTGTTTATTTTTAATGAAAATAAGTGAAGATAAACTGCTTATTTCAAAGCTTCAGGAGAAGATGTATCAGTATAGCGGTTCAGGGATAGGGTTTTTAAAAGAGCAGCAGCAGTCTGTTGCTATAAATTTTTTAAAATCACAAAACCGCTACGACTATAAACTCGACGGTGGATACCCAGAGGCCGAGCGCAAATTTATTATTCTTGGCGATGGAGATGGGAAAGACTATTTTTGTGCAATTAAAATATCTCATAGCGGCGGCGGTAAACTGTCCCACAGAGATTATTTAGGCTCGCTTATGGCACTGCTTATAAAGCGGGAATCAATCGGCGATATTCTTATCTATGAGGGGTACGCTGTAGTTTTTCTTTGTAATGCAGTATCTGTGAGCGTTTTAAATGAGCTTTCAAAAGTTGCAAATAAAAATGTTTCAGCCAAACTGTTTGAGGGTGAAGTTTTGGAGGATGCAAGAAGCCAAGAGGAAAAAAGCGGAACAGTTTCAGCGCTTCGCCTTGATGCAATTGTTGCAGAGTTTATAAACAGCTCTCGGGGCGGTGCAGTAGCTTTGATTGAAAAAGGACTATGTGCAGTCAATGGTGCTACCGAAACGAAAAAGACGAAGTTGCTAAATTGGGGTGACAGTGTTTCTGTACGAGGATATGGAAAATATAAGTTTTTAGAGGTTGTGGGGCAAACTAAAAAAGGCAATCTCAAAATCAGCTTTATTAAATATATTTAGGAGGTTACGATGATAACTTTAAAGGAAATTGAAAGTATTGAATTCAAAAAAGCAGGTATGAGCGGGTATAAGGCTGTTGAGGTCGAGGCTTTTGTCGATAGCGTTATTGAGTTTACAAAATCGCAGGCAAAACAGATTGAAGAGCTCGAAGAGAAGCTGTATGCACTAGCTGATAAAGTTGAGGAGTATAGAGCGGACGAGGAGAGCATTAAAGATACCGTTATTTCTGCGAAGAAAATAGCTGAAAAAATTCTGCTTGATGCAAAGACAAAAGCGGAAGGGTTTTTGGCGGAAGCTGATAAAAAAGCTGTTGAAATAGTTGGCGACGCTGAGAAAAAATCTATTTTAGAAGCGGATAGGCTAAATAAATTAAAACAGGAGATTTCTGACTTTAAAACAACTATACTCTCTCTGTACAAAACACACCTTGAATCTATTAGCAAGCTTCCAAATTCGCCTGAAAGTCGCGAGGAGATAAAAGAGGACAGCGCTGAAATTGCAGAAGATATGAAAGAAATTGAATCGGAGAGCAGTATTTAATGGCTATATTAGCGGTTGCAATTATTTCAGCATTAGCGGCAGTTGACCAAATTATAAAGCACTTTGTCTTTACAGGGCTTCAAGGGAATCCCGATATAACTTTAATACCGAATGTTTTATATCTTCGTTATAGTGAAAACACAGGCGCTGCATTTGGTATTTTTCAAGACGGCACTGTATTTTTAAGTATAATCAGTGCTGTTATTGTAGTTGTTGGGTTTTATTTTATTTTTTCAAAAAAGTTTATAAACAAATTTGTCTACTCGACTATTATTTTAATAATAGCAGGTGGACTTGGTAACCTTATAGACAGGGTTTTTCGTGGGTTTGTGGTAGATTATATCTACTTTAGCCCGATAAACTTCCCGGTCTTCAACTTTGCCGATATGCTTATAACTATTGGCGAAATTATGCTGCTGGTTTATATTATCTTCTTTTTCAAAGAGGGTACAGAGATACGATACAATGGAAAATAACTTATATATTATTGATGAGAATAGCGTTTCAGTGCGAATAGATAGCTTTTTATCGAAACAACTACCCGATTTTTCAAGGTCATTTATCCAAAAGGCCATTGATGATGGGCAGGTTTTAGTAAATGGCAAAGCGGTTTCTAAAAACTATAAACTTCACTTAGGGGACAAGTTGCTTTTAAATATTGCAGAGCCTTCCCCTATTGACGCAACTCCAACAGAGATGGATATTGATATTATCTATGAAGATGACTATATTGCCGTCATTAACAAGGATAAGGGAGTGGTAGTGCACCCAGCGCCTGGAAACTATGACAATACCCTTGTAAACGGGCTTCTATACCGTTTAAAGGATAGTTTATCGGGTATTGGAGGTAAACTGCGCCCTGGAATTGTGCACCGAATAGATAAAGATACAAGCGGACTATTAGTGGTTGCAAAAAACGATATGGCGCATATTTCGCTTTCAGCTCAGCTAAAAGAGCATACAGCCGGCAGAATATACGATGCTGTTGTGCTTGGTAGAGTGCGGGAGGACAGTGGAACTATTGATAAACCGCTCGGTCGAGATAAGAAAAACAGGGTTAAAATAGCAGTTTGTGCCGACGGTAAAAGGGCTGTTACACACTATGAAATTGTAAAGCGATATGAGAGATATACCCATATAAGATGCGCGCTCGAAACAGGTAGAACTCATCAGATAAGGGTACACTTAGCTTCACTTGGACACCCACTTGCTGGGGACTTTTTATATGGCGCGCCAGAGATGAAAAGACTTGCTGGGCAGTGTTTGCATGCATCAACTCTAAAGTTTACCCATCCGAAAACTGGGGAAGAGGTAAAGTTTGAAACGGAGTTGCCGGATTATTTTACCGATTTTTTAAAGACACTTAAGGAGGAATAGGTGAAAAAAATATTTGAAGGTTGTCTTCTACTCACCGATATGGACGGAACGCTTATTCAGTCGCCAGACCCGATAACAGAAGAAAACATAAAAGCAATTGATAAGTTTATAGAGCATGGTGGCAAGTTTGCTATCGCTACAGGGAGAAGCCCTGTCAACGCTTTTAGATTTCTCTCAGATATAAATCTCAATGCACCGTCTATTCTATTTAACGGCGGTATGATTTACGACAGGGACAGCAAAGAAGTTGTTCGTGAGCATTTTATGCCAACAGAGTCGACAAAGTATATTGAAGAAATTTCAAAAGAGTTTCCAGATTTAGGAATTGAGATAATAGATGGCGCAAAATCATACAGGACGGCGGACAATGATATAATAAAGGGTCGTGAAGAGAGGGAACAGTTAAATTATATCGATATTGCAATAGATAAGGTGAACTTTAATTTTCACAAATCTATTTTAGGATATGCACCTGAAAAGATGCAGAAATTAACTGAATATGTGAAGGGTAGATTATCAAATTATAGCGGTGTTAATTTTGTCAATTCTTCAGCTTTTTATCTTGAGGTGTTGCCAAAGGGCGTAGATAAGGGAAGTGCACTTATCGAGCTATCTGAAGTGTTAAAAATTAAAAGAGAAAACGTATTTGCAATTGGGGACTTTCATAACGACATTGAAATGCTAAATGAAGCTGCAATTTCTGCGGCACCAAGCACAGCACACCCCGATATTTTGGGGATTGTCGATGTTGTTGTAGGTGACCACAAAAAACATGCAGTGGCAGATTTTATAAATTATTTATTTGATATTAGAGCTAAATAGCTTTAATTATATATTAGAGGAGGAATGAAAATGGACGCTAATCTAAAAAAAGAACTATCTTTAGCGGCAGCGAAAATTAGACTTGGAGCTGTTACCGGTGTGTACAGTGCGAAATCGGGACATCCGGGCGGGTCGCTGTCTATTGCCGACATCTTAACTTATCTCTACTTAAAAGAGATGAATGTTGATGCGAAATCCCCAAAGGACGAGGGTCGTGACAGATTTGTTCTATCAAAAGGACACACCTGCCCAGGACTATATGCAACACTTGCATATAAAGGCTTCTTCTCAATGGACGAGATGAAAAATCTTAGAAAACCTCATGCAATTTTACAGGGACATCCAAATATGAAAGATTGTCCAGGTATTGATATGTCGAGTGGTTCACTTGGACAAGGTTTTTCAGTAGCTGCTGGTATGGCGCTATCTGCAAAGCTCTCAGGCAATGATTACAGAACCTACTGTGCTATCGGTGACGGTGAGCTTCAGGAAGGTCAGATTTGGGAGGCTGCAATGTTTGCCGCTCACAATAATCTTGATAACCTCGTAGCAATTGTCGACAGTAACGGACTTCAGATTGACGGCAACGTCGATGATGTTTGCTCACCAGCTCCTATTGACAAGAAGTTTGAGGCGTTTGGCTTTAATGTTGTTATGATAGACGGGCACGACTTCGATGATATAGAAAAAGCATTTGAAAATGCTAAAACCTGCAAAGGCAAGCCGACTGCAATTATAGCGAAGACAAATAAAGGCCGTGGTGTTAGCTATATGCTTGATAATGCCGCTTGGCATGGTGCCGCTCCAAACGATGAGCAGTATGAAATTGCTGTTTCGGAGCTAACCGCTGTAATAAATTCTTTGGAGGTATAAGATGGCTGATTTAATAAAAAAAGCTACGAGAGAGAGCTACGGCGAAGCACTCGTAGAGCTTGGAAATAAAAACAAAGATATAGTTGTTCTCGATGCCGACCTTGCAAAGGCAACAATGACTATTAAATTCAAAGAAAAGCATCCAGAAAGATTTATCGACTGCGGAATTGCGGAAGCTAACATGATGGGCGTTGCAGGCGGTTTATCCCTAACAGGAAAAGTGCCATTTGCAAGCACATTTGCGATGTTTGCGGCTGGACGTGCTTTCGAGCAGGTGAGAAACACAATAGGCTACCCACACCTAAACGTTAAAATAGGAGCTACACATGCCGGTATGTCGGTAGGTGAAGATGGTGCTACTCATCAGTGTAACGAGGATATCGCTCTTATGAGAACTATCCCTGGTATGACTATAATAAACCCAGCTGATGCTGTTGAAGCGAAAGCGGCAGTTTTTGCGGCGGCGGAGTTTGAGGGCCCTGTCTATATGAGATTTGGCAGACTTGCAACACCAATTTTCAACGACGAAGCAAGCTATAAGTTTGAAATCGGCAAGGGAATTGTTGTAAAAGATGGAACTGATGTTACAATAGTAGCAACAGGACTTATGGTTTATGAGGCGGTTATTGCGGCAGAAGAGCTTGCAAAAGAGGGAATTTCGGCAAGAGTTGTAAATATCCACACGATAAAACCACTTGATAACGAGCTAATTCTAAAGTGTGCGAAGGAAACAGGCGCAATAGTCACAGCAGAAGAGCACAGCGTTATCGGCGGACTTGGAAGTGCGGTTTGCGATTTGCTATCAGCTGAGTGCCCAACACCGGTTGTTAAAGTTGGCGTGAACGACACATTCGGAACTTCAGGTCCAGCACCAGTCGTGCTAAAAGAGTACGGACTCTGCGCTGAAAATATCGTGAAGAATGTAAAAGTAGCAGTTTCAAAGAAATAAAAATCTGTTAGTTTACAGAGAATAATATTAAAGGGCGATGAGTTTTCTCATCGCCCTTTTTGCTGTATAATATTTTTACAAATCAAATTTATCACGAATTATTTTTGCTGTGTCCTCTGCGCAAAGCTTGCTATTATCTATCTTAATATAGTTATCAAAAGGTATCTCGCCATCAAAACTCTCGATTCTGTGGTTATTATCATCGTACAGTACCCTTTGGTTTGAGGCTTCTATATCTCGTTTTGAGGCTTTGTGCCGTAGCCTGTTCTCGGTAGCATTTCGCTCTAAGCGAACAGTTTGCGGGGCGACAAGCTCGATATAGTAAAACTGTATTTCGTTATTGTTTTTTAGAAATATATTTTTAACATGCTCGATATAATCCCAATCGGATTGCAGATCAAAAGCCCACATATAGGTGAAAATCATACCGTAGTTATCAGATATGGCAAACTCCTCAAATATGATATCACGAAGCTTTATAGTTATATCAGGTCGATACTGCCCCATAACATCAATAACAGGCTCTATCATCATATGGTTGTGAAAAAGTCTAAGGTCGGTGATTTCCATAAGCTGTTGTCCGACAGTCATCTTGCCGACAGCGCCATTTCCTATAATAAAAACAACTTTCATAATTCCTCCGATTTGATTTTCATACAACTTAATTATAAATTAAACTGCTTTCTTATTCAATATATATATATAATTTTATCTTTGTGATATAATAAAAAAGTTAAAACGTTTAAGGAGTGAAACTGATTATGATAAAAAGTAAGTTAAAAGAAAATAGGTTGTTAAACAATAAATTTCTTGTGGTATTAAATATAATATTTATTCTCGGTTTTTTTGCAAGGACTTTGATAGTTCTATTTGTAAAATATGCTGATTTTTTTGTCGGTGGCAGTTCTTCACCAGAAGCAATTCTTGAAATTCAATCGAATTTTACTATGATAGCAAATAATGTGTATGCTACTTCGGTGTTAATATCTTTCGCTTTGTATTTTGCTTATTTGTGCTTTAAATTATTTAAAAGGGATGTTTATAGATTTTCTGAACTCTTTACATACCTACTGTCTGTGTTTGTAGTGGCCCAGGTTGCGGCACTGTTATTTTCGATTATCAACTTAAGCGAACTTTCGAGTAATATATTTTTAGCGGTTTTTTATGTTTTCGCTTTATCTTTTTTCTCTATTCATCATTTAATATTTGGAGCATTGCGGAAAATTAAGTGGCTTGGATGGCGCTGAGAAAATTTTATCCTGAAAAAAAGTAGTTTCAAAACTTTAGCTTTGGGTTTTGAGTGAGATTGATTTAGAAGTTTTGTTGTGGTATACTTCTAATTAGAATTTAAAGACAGGGGATAGAGGTTATGCTTAAAGTAACAAAAGATAGCGTTATGAATATTGAAAATGCCATTAGGGGAGCGCGAAACCCGATGAATAGTTGGGCTCGCTCAGATAGTTATTACGATGAAAGTGGAAACTATATCCTTGGACAAAACGACCTCGACCTTGCCGGTAGGCTTTGCAGAGCAGGGAGTGACCACAGAAAGTTTATCCGCCAGATTTTGGTGTCGGTCGATATAGAAGCACCGCTCTATTGGTGGAAAGAATACGATACATATAAGGTGTCAACCGTTGCGAACTCAACAAGTACTATGCATAAAATCCACTCAAAGCCGTTTGAGATGACGGATTTTTCGGTTGATAAACTAACGGATGATGCGTGCCTGAAGATGAAAGAGTTTATAGCGTTTTTAGAGGAGATGCGACTAAAATTTGTGGAGAGTAAAGATAAAAGCTACTGGTACAATATAATTCAGCTTCTGCCCTCAAGCTATAATCAGCTTCGCACATGCACCCTAAACTATGAAACCCTTGCGAATATCTACTATTCAAGAAAAGGGCATAAACTCGATGAATGGCATATATTCTGTGACTGGATAGAGAGCTTGCCTTATGCGAAAGAGCTTATTATAGGAACAAGACTACAAACTAAAGAGTAAAGTATTAAGCTTCCACTGTAAAGTGGGAGTTTTTTTGTGAGTTAATAGAAAATTTACACTTTACAACTATTTTACAAAGACTGTATTTTAAACTTTACAAAACAAATCTATAATCGTAACTGTAAGAAAAATAAAGAATAAAGATTTTAGAGGAGAAATAAGAAATGAAACTTAAAAAGTTAATAACACTTGGTCTTGTATCAGTTTTAGCACTGTCACTTATGGCATGTGGAGGAAGCGGAGATAGCTCATCAGAAGCTGGCGGAGATTCATCTTCATCATCAGAGGCAACAGGCGGAAACGACCTCGGCGCAATAACAGTTATCACTCGTGAGGACGGTTCAGGAACAAGAGGCGCATTCACAGAGATTACAGGAATTGATGACGGCGAGAACGGCGACAGAACAACTCTTGACGCAGTAGTACAGGACGGTACTGGTAAAGTTATGACAGCAGTTGCAGCAGATCCTGCGGCAATCGGTTACATCTCACTAGGTTCACTTGATAGCTCAGTTAAAGCAGTTATGGTTGACGGAGTAGAGGCTACAGTTGAGACAATCAACAGCGGCGAGTACAAAGTTGCAAGACCTTTCAACATCGCAACTCTAACAGGCACAGCGCTTGACGCAGTTTCACAGGAACTTATCGACTTTATCTTCACAGCAGAAGCTCAGGCGATAGTTGAAGGCGAAGGATTTATAGCAGTTGAAGCTACAACAGCAAGCTTTGAGTCAACACAGCCAGAAGGCACAATAGTTGTTGGTGGTTCAACATCGGTATACCCAGTAATGGAGAAACTTGTTGAGGCATACAGAGCGCTTAACCCAAATGCAACTATCACAATCGAGGGAATCGGTTCTTCAGCAGGAATGAACGGAGCAATTGATGGTTCTTTCAGCATCGGAATGGCCAGCCGTGATTTGAAAGACAGCGAGCTTGAGAGCTTAACACCATATGTAATAGCTATGGACGGTATCGCAGTTGTTGTAAACAATGAGAACTCACTATCAGACCTTTCAATGGAGCAGATAATGAACATCTACATCGGCGAAATCACAGATTACAGCGAACTTAACTAATTACTGAAAAATAACGGCTTATTAAAATTATAAGCCGTTTATTTTCATATCTTGGAGGATATATGCTAAGGGAAAAGGGTAAAGAAGCGGTATTTGAAGTTCTGTTTCTAATAATTGCTACTGTTTCAATTGTTTGTGTACTTGTAATATGTTTCTTTTTGTTCTCAGAAGGAGTTCCTGCATTAGTCGAAATAGGGGCGTTTGATTTTCTTCTAGGCACAGAGTGGAGACCGACCAACGAAAATAACCCACAGTTTGGTATTCTACCGATGATTCTCGGTAGTTTATACATAACTTTCGGCGCAGTTATTATTGGCGTCCCAATAGGGGTGTTGACAGCTGTCTTTTTGACAAAATACTGCCCGAAAAAGATATACAAGTTTTTAAAACCGGCAGTTGATCTGATGGCGGGAATACCATCGATTTTATATGGTTTTTTTGGTATAATGGTTATGGTACCATTTATCCGTGAGTTCTTTGATGGTTTTTTACATAAAACACTCGGGCTTGAAATTTTCGCAACAAACGGACAATCTATCATTACAGCATCTTTTCTCTTAGGATTTATGATTCTTCCAACGGTTATAAGCCTATCTGAGAGCGCTATAAGAGCGGTACCTGATAACTACTATGAGGGAGCACGTGCACTTGGGGCAACTCATGAGGGCGGTATATTTAAAGTTGTACTGCCTGCTGCAAAAAGTGGAATACTTGCCTCAGTTGTGCTTGGGATTGGTCGTGCTATAGGTGAAACGATGGCGGTTATAATGGTAGCAGGAAACCAGCCTCGTATTACAAACAATATCCTCGAGGGTATAAGAACTATGACGGCAAACGTCGTTATGGAGATGAAATACGCCTCAGGTCTACATGAAGATGCGCTTATTGCAACAGGTCTTGTTCTATTTGTTTTTATTCTTATAATAAATCTCATCTTTTCAGTTGTTAAGAGAAAGGTGGGTAAATAATGAAAAAACTCAGTCCAGCAAAGTTTTTTGTTTATTTTTCGGCATTAGTGACATTTTCAATAGTTTCATTTATAATTATATATATCCTCGCAATGGGTCTACCGCAAGTTTGGAATGAAATAACAAAGCTATTCTCAGGACTTCCTTCAATATTTGAATTTGCATATAACTCAGAAAATGCTTCAATTGTCCCATCGGTTATAAATACCATAATAATGATAATTATAGCGGTTTCAATTTCAGCTTCACTTGGAATAGCAACAGCTATCTATCTTGTTGAATATGCTAAAACTGGGAATAAGATAGTTGAAGTTATAAGAATAACATCAGAAACACTATCGGGAATTCCATCAATAATATACGGTCTTTTCGGATATCTATTCTTTGTTGTCTTTGTAGGCTTTAGCTTTAGTCTAATAGCTGGTATCTTAACAATATCGATTATGATACTACCGCTTATTATCCGCTCAACAGAAGAGGCGCTTAAAGCGGTACCTATAAGTTACAGAGAGGCGAGTTTTGGTCTTGGAGCTGCAAAGCTTCGCACGATATTTAAAATAGTTTTACCAAGTGCGGCAAATGGTATTTTAGCAGGTATTATCCTCGCTATCGGACGTATTGTCGGTGAGACTGCGGCACTAATCTACACATCAGGCAGTAATGGAGTTCTTGCGGCAAACCCGATAATGGGCGGCGGCAGAACAATGTCGGTACATATGTATATGTTATCAAGCGAAGGTCGATATATGGATCAAGCCTTTGCAACAGCAGCTATACTTCTTCTAATAATAGTCGGTATAAACTATCTTTCAACATTCCTTGCGAAAAAGCTTATGAACGGAGCAAAGTAAAAAATGGATAAATTTCAAATAAATAACGCAAATCTCTACTATGGCGACTTTCATGCGCTAAAAGATATCAATCTTAAAATTCCACAAAACAAGATAACTGCATTTATAGGGCCATCGGGTTGTGGTAAGTCAACTCTTATCAAGAGCCTTAATAGAATGAACGACCTTGTTGAAGGATGTAAGATAACTGGTGAGTTTCTCCTTGACGGTGAAAATATCTATGCTGATATGGACACAAACATCTTGCGCAAAAGGGTAGGAATGGTATTCCAAAAACCAAATCCGTTCCCGATGTCTATATATAACAATATAGCTTATGGTCCGAGAACTCACGGAATAAAAGAGAAACACAAACTCGATGAGATAGTTGAGCAGTCACTTCGCAATGCGGCGATTTGGGATGAAGTTAAAGATAGGCTTCACCGCTCAGCCCTTAGCTTATCAGGGGGCCAGCAGCAGAGAATTTGCATTGCACGTGCTCTTGCAGTAAACCCTGAGGTGCTTTTAATGGACGAGCCAACTTCTGCGCTCGACCCAATTTCAACTGCAAAAATCGAGGATTTAGCGGTTGAGCTTCGTGATAAATATACGATAGTAATAGTTACACATAATATGCAACAGGCTACTCGTATTTCGGACAGAACAGCCTTTTTCCTAATAGGGGAGATAATTGAAGAGAACGATACTGAAACCCTTTTCTCAAACCCGACAAACCAGAAAACAGAGGATTATATTACCGGTCGTTTTGGGTAATAAAATCGGTTTTCCACTCTTGACAAAGCAAGCAATTTATATTATATTATTTAAAGAATTGAGTCATAGAAATATGGTGAGATTTTACTACCGCCCATTTGGGTGCTGGCAGAGTTTGTCTGTCATTTGCGAAGTATCGCAAAAGTGAAGTGATTCACATTATTGAATGCGCTAAGCGCAACTTTTATAAGCTGGCAACTTAATTGCCTGTTGGGTTCATTCGCCCGAAGTGTACTTTAGGTGCATACTTGTAAAATTGTCAATAAGAGTAGTAAAAGTGTTTCTCGCTGTATAGACTCTGCTAATCGGAATTTTTTCGTGTAACGACTTTTTTAGAGGTATATCGCCTAAATGGCAATATACCTTTTTTATTTGGAGGAAAAAATGTCTGACAAACTGAAAATCTATGGTTTTAACAACATAACAAAATCGCTAAGCTTTAATATCTATGATATCTGCTATGCAAAAACAGCAAGGGAACAGCAGGATTATATAAAATATATAAATGAGCAGTATAACTCAGAGAGGCTTACCGATATCCTAACAAAGCTTACAGATATGATAGGTGCTACTGTTCTCAATATATCAAAGCAGGACTATGAGCCTCAGGGCGCATCGGTCACCTTTCTTATAGCTGAGGAGAGCATGGTGAATAAAAGGAGCGGTGAAACGGTTGTGGCGCATCTTGATAAAAGCCACGTGACTGTTCACACATACCCTGAATACCACCCCGAAAACGCCATTGCAACATTTAGAGTTGATATTGAGGTTTCGACCTGTGGAGATATAACTCCGCTAAAAACCCTCGATTTTCTAATTGGCAACTTTGATTCAGATATCATTACAATGGATTATCGTGTCCGTGGGTTTACACGTGATATACACGGCAAAAAGGTTTTTAACGATAATAAAGTCGCTTCAATTCAAGACTATATTAAAACAGAAACTCTTGAAAAATACGATGCAGTAGATGTTAATATGTATCAGTCGAATATCTTTCACACAAAGATGCTAATTAAAGATATAATACTTCAAAACTATCTGTTTAACGCAGACGTTTATGAAATACTGCCAAAGACAAGGCTTTCTATCACAAGCGCACTGCGCAAAGAGATGATTGAAATATTTAGCGGACTTAATATCTATTAGGAGTGGCGATGAAACTAAACCAAGATAGAGCGCCGATAAGAGATGCGCTTTTAGAGCTTAAAAAAAATAAAACAGTTCCTTTCGATGTGCCAGGGCACAAGAGGGGCAGAGGAAACCCTGACCTTGTTGACTTCTTAGGTGAGAAATGCCTATCGGTCGACACTAATTCACAAAAGTGCCTTGATAATCTATGTCACCCAATATCGGTGATAAAAGAGGCAGAAGAGCTAGCTGCTGATGCTTTTGGTGCGGCGCATGCATTTTTTATGGTTGGAGGGACGACCTCATCGGTGCAGTCGATGATATTCGCCGCTGTAAAGAGGGGTGATAAAATACTGCTACCTCGAAATGTTCACAGAAGCGTTATAAATGCACTTGTTCTCTGTGGAGCTTATCCTGTTTATATAAACTCGCAGATTGAGGAGAGCCTCGGTATTGCGGTTGGCATTTCACTTTTTGATGTGAAAAAGGCGATGGATGAGCACCCAACGGCAAAGGCTATACTTATAAACAACCCGACTTACTATGGAATCTGCTCTGACTTAAAGTCGATAGTTGAGCTTGCGCATAGCAAGGGGATGCAGGCCCTTATCGACGAAGCCCACGGAACACACTTTTATTTTGGTGAAAATATGCCGATGACTGCAATGGAAGCAGGTGCTGATTTTGCGAGTGTTTCAATGCATAAATCGGGCGGATCGCTCACTCAGAGCTCTATTCTTTTAATAGGGGATACGGTAAATAAGGATTATGTGCGGCAGATAATCAACTTAACCCAGAGTACCAGTGGCTCTTATCTCTTGATGTCGAGCCTTGATATATCGAGAAGAACACTAGCATTAAACGGGAAAAACCTCTTTAAAAAGGTTATGAAGTTTGCAAGTTATGCAAGGGAAGAGATAGAGCTTATTGGCGACTATATTCCATATTCAAAAAAACTTATCGATGGTGCTGGCATATTTGATTTTGATGAAACAAAGCTCTCGGTGAATACCGTCAGTATTGGTCTTGCGGGTATTGAAGTTTATGATATATTGCGTGATGAATACGATATTCAAATAGAGTTCGGCGACCTTGGGAATATACTTGCCTATATCTCAGTGGGAGATAAAAACAAAAACATCGAGCGACTTATCTCAGCGCTTGCAGAGATAAAGCGGTGCTATAAAAAAGAAGTTCCTGACCTGTTTAAAAGCGAGTATATTATTCCGAAAGTTGAGCTCTCACCGCAACAGGCGTTCTATGCAAATACCGAAATGTTGCCACTCAAAAACTGCTTAAATGAAATATCTTGTGAGTTTGTTATGTGTTATCCGCCGGGTATTCCGATTTTAGCACCTGGCGAGAGGGTGACAAAAGAAGCGCTCGACTATATAAAAGCGGCAAAAGAAAAAGGCTGTTTGATAACAGGGCCTCAGAGTATGGAAATAGAGTTTTTACAAGTTTACAGGGGAGATAGTTTCAATGGATGATTTATGGTATAGCGAATATCACACCCCGACGGTTAAACTGTCGATTAAAGTTTCGCAGCAACTTCACTTTGAAAAAAGTGATTACCAGACTATATCGGTCTATGATTCACCTGAGTTTGGGCGGTTTCTAACCCTTGATGGCGTTATGATGCTCACCGAGAAAGATGAGTTTATCTACCATGAGATGATAGTTCATATACCGATGGCGGTGAACAAGAATATTAAAAATGTCCTTGTAATCGGCGCTGGGGACGGTGGAGTGCTTCGTGAGCTATCAAAGTATAAGTCTATTGAAAATATAGATATAGTCGAGATAGACAAGCGTGTTATTGAGGTTGCAAAGCAGTATCTGCAAAAGACAGCGATAGGATTTTCAGACCCACGTGTAAATATAGTTATTGCCGACGGTCTGCGATTTATAAGACATATCGAGAATAAATATGACCTGATTATAGTAGATTCAACCGACCCATCAGGGCCTGGTGAGGTGCTTTTCACAAAAGAGTTTTATGGTAACTGTCACCGAGCGCTAACCGATGATGGAATAATGGTAAATCAGCATGAAAGTCCGTTTTATGCGGCAGACGCTGAGGAGATGATGAGGGCACACGCGAGAATTTCACCGTCGTTTCCGATTTGTCGAGTTTATCAGGCGCATATACCGACCTATCCTTCGGGACATTGGTTGTTTGGGTTTGCTTCAAAGAAATACCACCCACTAAAAGACTTTGATGAAAACTACTTTAACTCGCTTGATATTAAAACAAGGTACTACACAGCAAATCTGCACAAAGGTGCCTTTTACCTACCGAAATACGTAGAGGAGATGCTTTTGGTAAATGAATAAAAACATTACAACATTTATAGGTTGCGAGAGTGACTATTCGAGTAGCGATATCGTCCTCTTTGGCGCTCCATTTGACGGCACAACATCATTTCGGCCGGGAACAAGGTTTGGACCTTCTGCTATTCGCAACGAGAGCTTTGGGATTGAAACATATTCGCCATACTGCGATAGAGATTTATCAGAGATAAAAGCTTTCGATGCGGGCGACTTAGATCTTCCGTTTGGAAATGCGACAAGAGTTTTAGAGGAGATTGAAAGCTTTGCCGATAAAATAATTGCTGATGGTAAAAAGCCTGTTATGCTCGGCGGTGAGCATCTTATAACCCTCGGAGCAGTTCGTGCGGCTTATAAAAAATATCCTGATTTACATATAATTCACCTTGATGCACATACCGACTTGAGAGATGAATATATAGGGGAAGAGCTCACCCACTCAGGGGTTATAAAGCAGATATGGAATTTTTTAGGGGATAGTAAAATTCATCAGTTTGGAATAAGAAGCGGTGAGAGGGAGGAGTTTTCGTTTGCAAAAGAGCACTGCAAAATAAACCTCTTTGACCTATCGGGATTTGAGAAAACGGTAGCGGAACTTGAGGGTGAACCAGTCTATTTCACCCTTGATCTCGATGTGCTCGACCCTTCAAATTTCCCTGGAACAGGAACACCTGAGGCTGGCGGTGTGAGCTTCAAAGAGCTTTTAGAGGCTGTTTTGCAGCTAAGTAAGCTAAATATCGTCGGGTGCGATATAAACGAGCTGTCACCACACTATGATATGAGCGGGGCTTCAACGGCGCTTGCTTGCAAGATAACAAGAGAGATACTTTTGCAACTTTAAAGTGGATAAACTTTACAGATGATAACTGCCGTAAATCGGCGATAAAAAAATGTGAACTGCCGAAAATCGGCGAAATGGAGGATAATTTAAATGGGAAGAGCTTTAATAATCGGATGCGGCGGCGTTGCATCGGTAACAATTCACAAGTGCTGCCAGAATAGCGAAGTTTTTGAGGAGATAATGATAGCTTCAAGAACGAAATCGAAGTGTGATGCGCTAAAAGCGGAACTTGAAGGAACTACAAAAACAAAAATAACAACAGCACAGATAGATGCAGATGATGTTCCAGCGCTCACAGCGCTTATTGAAGATTATAAGCCTGATGTCGTTGTTAATTTAGCACTGCCGTATAACGACTTAAATATTATGGATGCTTGTCTTGCAACAAAAACCCACTATCTCGATACTGCAAACTACGAGCCGATTGAAACTGCGAAGTTTGAGTATAAATGGCAGTGGGAATACAAAGAGAGATTTGAGAAAGCTGGTATTTGCGCTGTTCTCGGTTGCGGATTTGACCCAGGTGTTACAGGTATCTACACAGCTTATGCGCTAAAACACCACTTTGATGAGATAAACTACCTCGATATTCTCGACTGTAACGGCGGGGATCACGGATACCCATTTGCGACAAACTTCAATCCTGAGATAAATATCCGAGAGATAACTGCGAACGGCAGATACTGGGAGAATGGTGAGTTTATCGAAACAAAACCGCTTGAGATTAAAAGAGAGTACAATTTCAAAGGCGTTGGCGATAAAGATATGTACCTTCTATACCACGAGGAGCTTGAGAGCCTTGCTATTAACACACCTGGAATTCAGAGAATTCGTTTCTTTATGACATTTGGACAGAGCTATATCAACCACCTAACATGCTTGCAAAATGTTGGTATGACTTCAATTGAACCTATAATGTATGAGGGTGTTGAGATAGTACCACTCCAGTTCTTAAAGGCTGTTCTACCAGACCCTGCCTCACTTGGTCCCAGAACAAAGGGTAAGACTAATATCGGCTGTATTTTTACAGGTAAAAAAGATGGCGTCACAAAACACCATTACATATATAATATCTGCGACCATGAAGAGTGCTATAAAGAGGTTGGAAGTCAGGCGATTTCATATACCACTGGAGTTCCAGCGATGGTCGGCGCTATGCTTATGATGCAGGGTGTTTGGAACAAACCGGGTGTATATAATGTTGAGGAGTTTGATCCAGATCCATTTATGGATGTTATCGGTAAATGGGGACTTCCTTTTGAAGAGGATACAAACCCTGTTTTGGTAGACTGATGAACAGCGCGATTTTTAGTGTTCCGACGCCATGCTATGTTATCGATGAGAAAAAACTGATCGATAATCTTAAAATATTAAAGTCGGTGGCAGAGCAGGCAAACTGCAAAATCCTGCTCGCACAAAAAGCTTTTTCAGCTTATTCGCTATATCCGCTAATTGGCGAGTATCTAAGCGGAACAACGGCGAGTGGGCTTTATGAAGCAAAGCTCGGGGCTGAAGAGATGGGTGGCGAAACCCATGTATTTTCTGCCGCTTACAGAGATGATCAAATCGATGAGATAATTGATATATGCGACCATATAATATTCAATTCATTCTCACAGTGGGAGAGATACAGAGAAAAAGCGATAAAGAGCGGCAAGAGCTTTGGAATTCGGGTAAACCCAGAGTTTCAAACAGGGTCGCACGAGATATATGATCCGTGTGCTCCGTTTTCGAGGATGGGCGTTACGATAGATAATTTCAGAGCCGATTTGCTCGATGGAATCGAAGGTCTTCATTTCCATACACTATGTGAGCAGAACAGCGATGATTTTGTTTCGACACTAAAAGCCTTTGAAGAGAAGTTTGGTCGATACATAAGCCAGATGAAGTGGATAAACTTCGGCGGCGGACACCATATAACAAGGGATGATTATGATACCAAACTACTTATAAATGCCATAATAAGCTTTAAAGAGCGATACGATGTAGAGGTTTATTTAGAGCCAGGAGAAGCTGTTGCGCTAAATGCAGGGTATCTTGTAACAACTGTTTTAGATATCGTGAACAATGGCAAAGAGATAGCAATTCTCGACACTTCTGCTGCTTGTCATATGCCTGATGTTATCGAGATGCCATACAGGCCGCCTCTATATATGAGTGGGGAAGAGGGCGTGAAAAACTATAGTTACCGTCTTGCAGGCCCTACATGCCTTACAGGGGATATAATAGGGGACTACAGCTTTGATAAAATGCTTGAGGTCGGAGATAGACTTGTATTTTTAGATATGGCAATTTACTCAATGGTTAAAAATAATACCTTTAACGGTATGCCACTGCCATCAATTGCAGTTTTAAAAGAGAGCGGTGAGGCAGAAATTATAAAAGAGTTTGGATATAGCGATTTTAAAGACAGATTATAGATAATGCTTAAAGCCCCCTTGCCAGTAATAATTGGCAAGGGGGCTTTATTATAAATTCAAATATTAAACTGAATAGATTGAGTATCCATTTTTATTTGCTTTTTTAATCTTATACATTGCAATATCAGCGTGATTATAAAGTGTATCGAAAGTAGTTCCGTGAACAGGTGCTATAGATACACCGACACTTGAAGATAGAGTGACGCAGATATCATTCTCGATATAGTCTTTTTCAATGCTACTGCAGATTTTATCTGCTTTTTTCTTGATATCTTCTATATCGGTAAAGTTATTAATGTATGCCATAAACTCATCGCCGCCAATACGTCCGATAATATCGCCTGAACGGAAGTTCTTTTTGATTTTTTCATAAACTTCAATTAAAACTTCATCACCATACTTATGACCAAAATTATCATTAATAAGCTTGAAGTTATCAAGGTCAATCATAAACACAACACCTTTAGGATTGCTCTTTAACTGTTCTGAAATAATTCGCTCAGTTGCCGCTTTGTTGTATGCGCCAAGCAGAGAATCTCTATCTGCCAGATTTGATAGTTCCGACTGTTTTGATAGATGTGAATCGATATCATCGAATACTGTTACGACTGCTAATATATCGCCTTTTTTCTCGTCTTTACTTATTGAGATTGATGTGCGAAGCCATTTGTAACTATCTGTATTTGAATAAGCATGCATTCTTGAAAAATTTGTAATCTCTGTGATGCCGTTATTATAGTTTTCAATAATATTTTCAATTGATTCAAATTTAACGGTTTTTTCATAGTCGTCTGGGTGAACTCTTTTCTTGTGTGAAGTTTTAAGGTATTCAGAGAAGGATACATCGGGGAGATCGACTGTTTTTCCTCGTAGAATATTGCTCATAATAATATCTTTTGTGCAGTTGATTTCCATTACAACAAGTGCACGACTTTCGATAAGCTGTTTATAAATGGTGGCTTTTTCGAGTGTTTCACGCTTCTTGCGGATAATATCAATACCAACCAACATAAATATAGCGGAATAACTTGCTGCGAGCCAACAGAGCGCTCCTATTATTTGATCTAATTGAAGTAACCAATAGTCTATTTCATATATATAAACATTTCCGTTGATAATAAAATAAACATTTGCAAAAGTTAAAAGTACTATATTAAGTTTTAGATATCCTGTTTTTTCGGTTACAAAACTAAAAAACTTTCTGGGGATTAGAGTTATCATTAAAGTTGATATGATTATACAGGTTATAGTTGTGAGAATTAGTATAATCCAAAAGCTGGTTAAATCTTCCGATAATTCATATATTGAGCGACCTGATATAAGGGAATAGAGTGAAGAGGCTATGGCTCTTGTTGCCATTATATGTAGATTAAATTGAAGGACTATGAAAACCTTCGACAGGGTGCCCTGTTTTGAATAGTGAAAAAAGACAGTTAGCAGATAGACAATGAGCATTATAGTGTAGCCAAGCGCAGACATGCTCTCAAATAACATAAGCATAACTGTTCCAGCGGTGCCCGAAATAAGTCCGAATGAAAGTCTTTTTATCATTCCGTAGTTTGAATTAAATACTCTTTCTACAAGCTCTAAATAAAGCAGATTGTTGATAAAATATAGAATAAAAAACAAAACAACTAACACTTTAATTTTCACCCCCCCAAACCTAATAATCAAAGTTACGCTAATTATACAACAAAGTTTCAAAAAATGCAATAGAAATCACACTATTAGATATATATTTTGTAACTAAAAAAATCAGCCGACGGTAATCAGCTGATTTTTTGTTCTATTGAATGTTTAGTTCCTTAAATTACTCTACAGTAACCGATTTTGCGAGATTTCTTGGTTTATCGACATCACAGCCACGAATAACAGAGCTATAGTAAGCGAAAAGCTGAAGTGGTACTGCTGATAGTAGCGGAGTGAAAATGTCGGGACAATCAGGGATATTTACCCTGTAATCTGAACAATCAGAGAGATCAGAGGTGCTCTCTTTGCAGAAGATAAGTACCTTTGCGCCACGTGCTTTTGTCTCTTTAATGTTCGACACCATTTTTTCAAGAAGCTTTTGCTGAGTAGCCACTGCTAAAACAGGGATATTCTCAGTGATAAGAGAGATTGTTCCGTGTTTTAGTTCACCTGCCGCATAGGCTTCACTGTGGATATAAGATATCTCTTTGAGTTTGAGTGACCCTTCAAGTGAGGCTGAATAATCAAGGCCACGACCGAGGAAGAACAAATCTTTACAGTTTATAAATATCGATGCATAATGCTTGATATTAATGTCGTCCATAAGGCACTTTTCGACTAAAGAAGGGATAGTTTGCAGTGTATTGAAAAGAGAGCAAGCTTCATCTTTTGTTATTTTATCATTTGCAAAAGCTATGTTTATTGCAAGCATATATAGAACTGAAAGCTGAACAGAATACGCTTTTGTTGAAGCGACAGATATTTCAGGCCCTGCCCAGGTATATATAACACTGTCACTCTCTCGTGCAATACTGCTTCCAACCACATTGACAATACCCACAGTGTCACACCCACAGCTTTTAGCGAGTTTTAGTGCGGCAAGGGTATCTGCTGTTTCGCCCGACTGGCTTATTATCACAACAAGGTCATCACTGCAAAGAATTGGTTCTCTATAACGAAACTCCGAAGCGATATCGACATCGACAGGCACTCTTGCAAGTTTTTCAATTACCGCCTTGCCGACCATGCCAGCATGCATAGCTGTTCCGCAACCTATGATATGAATTTTTTTGTATTTTTGAAGATTTTTGGTTTCAAGCATTTCAATATCGAAATTCGGCAGACCGTCAGAGCCGACTCTCGGGTTGATTGTATCTCGCAGTGCTTTTGGCTGTTCGTTAATCTCCTTTAGCATAAAGTGGGGGAAACCGCCTTTTTCAGCCGCTTCGATATCAAAAGTAGCGGTGAGGCGCTCTTTGTTGATTTCGTTTTTATAGAGGTCTATAATTTTAACAGAATCCGTTTTAACGATTGCAATTTCATTTTCCTCTAAAAGATAATAGTCTTTGGTGTATTTTAAAATTGCTGGGATATCGCTGGCTATAAAGTTTTCACCCTCAGAAAGTCCTACAATTAACGGGCTCTCTTTTCTTATTGCATATATGGTATCGGGAAAATCTCCGAAAACTATTCCAAAAGCATAAGAGCCACGAATTTCCTCAACTGTCTCTTTAATAGCTGAGAGAGGGTCGCCACTATATTTGTCTTCGAGCAGTTTTGAGACTGCTTCTGTGTCGGTTTCAGACTCGAAAACATATCCTTTTTTAAGCAGTTCTCTTTTGATTTCGAGATAGTTTTCGATAATGCCGTTGTGCACTATAGAAACAACTCCGCTCCCGTGGGGGTGTGAGTTTATATCAGATGGTTCACCGTGGGTAGCCCAGCGAGTATGCCCTATACCGCAGTTTGATGGTTTTAGGTTTCCGCTTAGAAGCTTCTCCTCGAGGAGTTTTAGTCTGCCCTTAGATTTTATCGTCCTTATACTGCCATCTTCAAAAAATGAAACTCCAGCGCTGTCGTAACCTCTGTACTCGAGTTTTGATAAACCTGCTATTAATACATCGGTGCAGTTTTTCTGCCCAATGTAACCTACTATTCCACACATAAAAATAACCTTTCAAATTAAATATCGACATTTTTGTTTAGAGATTTCTCTCACTATTTGTATGTCGATTAACGAGCAGTAACCTAATACTGCCCGGAGGAGCATCCGCCGATTATTTTCGATAACTCCTCACCTCGTCAGCCAGAAAATGGCTCAGGCGCTCTCGGTATTTTTGTTTGCAATTCACCTCCAAATTTTAGTCCGATATAATATTATATCATTTTTTTGTAAAAAAGTCCACGAAAAAACAAAGTGGGCGGTGCCGATTTGCACTGCCCAGTAAGGTTAAAATTTTATTTTATTTCTTATATTTCGGTTGTAAAATACCGTTATGTTGTACAGCGAGTAGTCGTATACAAAGAAGGTGAAGTTTGCAAGAATTATAAAGACAACAATTATAACAGTGCCGGACTGCACAAACTCCGCAACAAGCTGTTCAAGTGAGAAAATGGTTATTGCAAGGTAGTAAATAGCGGCTACTGAGAGGTTAAAAACAACCCCTTTTACAATATAAGAAACAGGCTTTATCGGGATTTTTTCAAGTTGGTCCCGAAGCAAGGGGTAGTACCCGAGTATCGCTATGAAAATAACAGCAGCTTCACGGTCGGGTGTTGTTAGAAAACTTAAAATTGCAACTGCGAAAAAGGCTATAACAGCTTTGCGTTTGCCAACTTCAAGTGAAAGTGCGAAGAGCACAAAACCTGAGATTGCAGGCATTAAAAAGGTTGAAAAAGGGAATAGGCCTGTAAAAAGCATAACGACAACTGCCACTGCACTAAATATTCCACAGAGCGAGATTACCTTTGAACTTCTCATTTAGCAAGGACCGCAGTTACAACACATATCAGCGCACATTAAGCCAACACAGATATCGCAAACAGAGCATGAAGAACCACCCATATTTCCAGGTCCGCCTCTGTATCCGCCGTTTCTGCTCTGCATTAGGCGGTTATATGCTTCTTTATATTCACGGTTATTTGGCTCCTGACGCACACTCTCACTAAAATGTGTTGTAGCATCTTCAAGCCAGCCTTTTGAATAGAATACGGTTCCTTTTAAAAAGTGCCACTCGCCGTTCCTTTCAGTTTCTGGTGTTGTGCCGAGCATTACTTCTGCATCATCAATATGGCCGTTTCGAACCATCTTGCGAATTTCTGCATAATCTGTGCTTCCAGCAGAAGCTGCTTTTTTCTCTGCCGCCTCTTTATTTCCACGGCGCTCTTCCATTATTGCATCGAATGCGTCGTTTATAGCGCGCATCTTCTCTTCTGCGAGCGTTGAGAGGGGATTGCCTTTGTATTTATCGGGGCTATATTTTTGCGCAAGTGAGCGGTATTTGTCTTTTATTGTTTCGTCGCTGTCTGCTCTGTCAGCTCCGAGTACTCTGTATGATTCATTCATGATTTTTGTGTCCCTTCTTTTTTTATTAGTTGCCCTGCTCGGCCGGTGAGACCGAAATAGATAAAATTATCAATAACATCTTTAAAATTATAAAACTCCATATTTTCATAGCAGTTAATTATTTCGCCGATGGTTGTATTTATAAGTTTCTCAAAATATTCTTTGTCTTCGGTTTGCCTGCTCAAAAACGGATTGAACTCGCCTTTTTTCTTGTCGTTCTCAAGGTCGTCAAATGCATCGCAAAAATAGATATATCTACCGAGCAGATAACAAAATCTTTTCAAATTGTTATCCAAACTATCAGAAAAAAATTCCTCAGCCATAACTACTAAAATTTTAGCGCTGTTATCGGCATATGCATCTATTGAAAGTGCAGGGTCTTTCTCGCATTCAGACTGCCTTAGGACAAGTGATTCAAGTTTTTTGCACATATCAGGGTAATGAGCTACTGCCTTTTTGTTTCCCATAGAAAAGTATGGATTCAAAAGGTGATTTAGTATATTTCCCGGGAATTTTTTGTCCAAAATATCGTCTTTGTTTTTAAGATAAATTAGCGCTGCTGCACAGTACGCTGTATAGGATAGCGCTTTGTTTTCATTGATATAGTAGCATTTTTTTAGTGGGTTTGCTCTGCATCTTGCCTTTGTTATGCTGTGCTCTTTTTCGCTGAGTGCTGTGAAGAGCATCGCCATAAATGTGAAGTCGTAACTTAAAGTGAATTTAAAAAGAGGATTTATTTTCACACCAAGCTCTTTACAGAGTGCACAATAAATCGTCTTGTAAGCTTCAAATTCTTTGAACTTCATCTCTGGCTTATAGGGGACTAGATATCCAAACATATTATAACCTTCTTGTTAATTATATATATAGTAAGTATTCTATCACAAAAAATACAAAAAAGCCAGTGGGTAGGTGTTAAAATGTCATTCATTACAATAATATTTATAGCAATATCGGTTTCGATGGATGCAGGAGCTATATGCATATCGGATGGTATGTCGCTATCTGAGATAAAACCAAAGACAGTTGCAAAAGCTGTTATCGCCTATGGTAGTATGTGCATTTTACTGCCTCTCATAGGATATAACATCGGTGAACATTTATATATTATAATAAACAACTATGACCATTTTGTGGCATATTTTGTCCTTGTTTATCTCGGTGCTGCGATGATATATTCCTACAAAGGAGCGGATTTTGATAGAGTTTACGACATTTCATTTAGCAGTTTTCTAAAAAAAGCTTTTCTGACAAGTATAGACAGTGCCGCTGCGGGTTTTAGCGTTGGTGCATCATTTGGTAACTTGCATCTGTTTCTTGGAACTATCTTTGCGGTTACAACAGTCGTTGTGGTAGTTTCGCTGTATGTAGGGAATAGGCTTGGAGATATTTATATAAAGCCAATTGTCTGCTTAGCTGGTACAAGTTTGATTTTAAATGGTTTTTTTGTGTTGATAACCGATTTAATGCCACTAATAACTTGACTAAATTTTCAGAAATGATATAATTTTCATATCTGCATAATTTATGAGGAGTGGGAATATGGCGTTTTGGAACAAAGAAGTTGAAACAATGAAGCGTGCAGAGCTCGATGCTCTGCAACTTGAAAGATTTAAAAATCTTATATCATACTGTACTGAGAATGTGCCATTTTATCGTGAGAGATTTAATAAAGCGGGCATAACAGCGGACAAGATAAAATCCCTTTCGGATATTGAGCATGTTCCGGTAACCACAAAAGAGGATATCAGGGACAACTATCCAACAGGTCTTTTTGCAGCGAAAAATAAGGATATAGTCAGGGTGCACGCTTCGAGCGGTACAACAGGCAATCCAACAGTTGTAGGATATACGAAGAATGATATTAACAACTGGTCAGAGGTCGTTGCAAGACTATTAGTAGCGGCTGGATGTAGTGATGAAGATATCGTTCAGATTGCATTCGGATACGGTCTTTTCACAGGGGCGCTCGGTCTTCACTATGGGCTTGAGAATATCGGCTCTATGGTCATTCCAGCTTCCAGTGGCAATACAGAAAAACAGATAAAGATGCTTGCGGACCTTGGTGCAACAGGGCTTGTTTCAACTCCGTCATACGCTCTACATATTGCCGAGGTAATGAAAGAGCTTGGATATAAGAGAGAGGACTTTAAGCTGCGAATAGGATTTTTTGGCTCAGAGGGATGTTCAGTTGAGATGAGAGATGCGATTGAGAAAAATCTCGGCATCTTTGCAACTGATAATTATGGACTATCTGAGATAATCGGCCCTGGAGTTTCGGGTGACTGCTATTTAAGATGCGGTATGCATATCGCAGAAGATCATTTTTATCCCGAAATTATTGATAGTACAAGCCTTAAAGTTTTGGGTGATGGTGTAGAGGGTGAGCTTGTTTTATCAACACTTACAAAAGAGGGAATACCTCTTATCAGATACCGCACAAAAGATATAACCGAGCTTTATAGCGATACTTGCGAATGTGGGAGAACACACCGCAGAATGGATAAAATACGTGGCAGAAGCGATGATATGCTTAAGATTCGTGGAGTCAATGTATTCCCATCGCAGATAGAGAGTGTTATTGTGAAAATACCACAACTCGGTCCGCACTATCAGCTTATCGTTTCAAGAGAGGGCTTTGCGGACAGGCTTGAAGTTAAAGTTGAGCTAATTGACGCAACGGTTCTCGAGAGCTTCAAAGAGCTTGAGAAGGTTCAAAAGATGGTGAAAAGCAAACTTCTATCGGTGCTTGGTCTTGACTGCAAAGTGTCGCTTGTTGCACCAAAAACTATTGAAAGATTTATTGGCAAGGCTGTTCGTGTTGTCGATTTAAGAAACTAAAGAGGTGGAATTATGAAAAAGAAACTTATACTTGGCAACGAGGCTGTTGCAAGAGGAGTTTATGAGGCAGGAGTGCAGGTCGTTTCAAGTTATCCCGGAACTCCAAGTACTGAAATAACCGAGTATATCAGCGGTTATAGCGAGATTAAAAGCGAGTGGGCACCAAATGAGAAAGTAGCACTTGAAACTGCTATTGGAGCTTCGATTATGGGTTCACGTGCATTTTCAGCGATGAAACATGTAGGGCTTAATGTTGCGGCAGACCCACTTTTCACAGTATCGTACACAGGTGTTAACGGTGGACTGGTTATTGCAGTGGCAGATGACCCTGGAATGCATTCCTCGCAAAATGAGCAGGATACGAGAAATTTAGGATACGCATCAAAGATTCCAGTGCTTGAGCCATCAGACTCTGAAGAGTGCCGACTTTTCACGAAAACTGCTTTTGATTTATCAGAAGAGTGTGATACACCTGTAATTATCAGGCTATCAACTCGAATTTCCCACACACAAACGATGACAGCTACCGAAGAGCGTGTGGAAATAGAGAGAAAAGAATACAAAAAAGATCCAGCAAAATTTGTTATGATGCCGGGATTTGCAAGAGCTAGACGATTTGTTGTTGAGAAGAGAATGGCAGAGCTTGAAACAATTGCTGGAAGCAATAGATTTAACAAGATTATTGATAACAACAGCGAAATAGGTGTTATAACAAGTGGTATAAGCTATCAGTATGCAAGAGAAGCGCTTGGAGATAAAGTTTCATATTTGAAACTTGGAATGGTTTATCCGCTCTCAAAAGACCTTATAGCTGATTTCTGCAAAGATAAAGATATTGTTTATGTTGTGGAAGAGCTTGATCCATTTATAGAAAACTTCTGCCTCCAAAATGATATTTCTGTTGTAGGTAGCAAGCTGTTTTCGAGGATAGGCGAGATGACTGCGGCGGCAGTTCGAGATGTAGTGCTCGGTAATAAATTTGCATTTAAAACTCTCGATGAAAATATGCCTATGCGACCACCGGTGCTATGTCCTGGATGTCCGCACAGGGGTGCTTTCCATATTCTATCAAAACTCAAATACACTGTTTCTGGAGATATCGGCTGCTACACACTCGGTGCAGGCGCTCCGCTATTTGGAATAGACTCCACTATCTGTATGGGTGCATCTGTTTCAGCGCTTCATGGAATGAATTTAAGCGATAGTGATGGTGCGAACAAGAGAGTTGCGGTTATTGGCGACTCAACATTTGCCCACTCAGGTATCACAGGACTTATAAACGCTGTTTATAACAATACAAACAGCACTGTCATAGTTTTGGATAACAGCATAACAGGAATGACAGGACATCAGAACAATCCACTTAACGGAATGAACATAATAGGTGAGCCAGCGTCTTCGATTAATCTCGAGATGCTTTGCGAGTCGGTTGGTATAAAGAATGTTTTCGTGGTTGACCCTTGTGATTTAGTGGAGTTTGAGAAGACAGTTAAAGAGGCAACAGCGCTCGATGCTCCATCGGTTATAATCGCTCGTAGACCTTGTGTTCTACTAAAGACGGTTAAGAAGTATCCACCGCTTGTTGTAGAAGACTGCAAAAACTGCAAGGCGTGTATGAAAATCGGCTGTCCCGCAATTAAAGCAACTGAGAGTGGTGTAGTTATTGATAAATCGCTCTGTGTAGGTTGTGGGCTATGCCAAAAAGTTTGTAAATTCAATGCTATAAAGGAGGTGCGCTAATGGGAAGTATTATGGTTGTTGGAGTTGGCGGACAGGGAAGTTTGCTTGCGAGTAAACTGCTTGGAAACGTGCTTACAAGCAAAGACTATGATGTTAAAGTTTCAGAGGTGCATGGAATGAGCCAGAGGGGCGGAAGCGTTGTCACCTATGTGAAGTACGGCGACGTTGTTCACTCACCGACTATTGAAAATGGCGAAGCTGATGCTGTTGTTGCATTTGAACTTCTCGAGGGTGCGAGATATATTTCATCTCTTAAAGAGGGTGGAGTTTTAATTGTGAATACCCAGCAGATAGACCCAATGCCCGTTATAACAGGAGCTGCAGAATATCCTTCAGATTTAGTGCAGAAAATCAAAGATAAAGGGATTAAAGTAATAGCGCTTGACGCCCTTGACAAAGCTGTTTTAGCAGGGAATACAAAGGCAGTTAATGTTGTAATGATGGGTGTGCTTGCGAAAACTATGGATATAGCTCTGGATGTTTGGGTTGAGAGTCTTAAAAAGTCTGTTAAAGAGCAGTTTATTGATGTTAATTTAAAGGCGTTTGAGCTTGGATATAATTGGGAGGGATAAAGTTGAGATACTATGATGAAAAGATAGAAACAGCCTCGCTTTCAGAGATGCGAGAACTCCAGTCAAAAAGGCTTGCGGATACGGTGAAAAGGGTATATGAGAATGTTCCTTTTTACAAACAGAAATTTGATGAGATGGGAATTAAACCTGAAGATATTAAATCAATTGATGATTTATCAAAGCTTCCATTCACCTACAAACAGGATTTGCGTGATACCTACCCATATGGACTTTTTGCAACGCCGATGGATGATGTTGTGAGAATACATGCATCAAGTGGAACAACTGGAAAGCAGACTGTTGTAGGATATACAGCAAATGATATCGATGCGTGGGCGCAGTGTTGCGCGAGAGCTATTGTTGCCGCTGATGGTGATAACAAATCAAAAATACACGTTTCTTATGGCTATGGTCTTTTCACAGGAGGACTAGGGCTTCATTATGGTACAGAGAAACTCGGCGCAACTGCTATCCCTGTTTCATCTGGAAATACAAACAGACAGATTAATATAATTAAAGATTTTGGTAGCAACATTCTCTGTTGCACACCGTCGTACGCTCTATTTATAGCAGAGGCTATGGAAGAGATGGGTATCGACCCAGCTGATACCGATTTAAAGGCTGGAATATTCGGTGCAGAGCCTTGGACAGAAGATATGAGAGCGGAGATTGAAAGACGCCTCAAGATTAAAGCGTACGATATCTATGGTCTATCGGAGATAATGGGGCCTGGTGTTTCTATCGAGTGTAGCGATCAGAGTGGTATGCATGTCAATGAAGATCACTTTGTACCGGAAATAATCGACCCTGATACTGGTGAAGTTCTGCCTGACGGTGAGTATGGCGAGCTTGTCTTTACCTGTATAACAAAAGAAACACTGCCACTTATTAGATACAGAACTCGTGATATAGCAAAAATTTGGAGAAGTGAATGTAGCTGTGGAAGAACTCTTATTAAGATGTCGAAGCCGAGCGGTAGAACAGACGATATGCTTATTATAAGAGGCGTTAACGTATTCCCATCACAGATAGAGAGCGTTCTGCTCACAATGGCAAGTGTTGCGCCACATTATCAGATAATTGTCGATAGAGTTGACAATCTTGACAAAATTAAAGTTTTGGTTGAGATGTCGCCAGAATTTTTCTCCGATAAAGTTTCGGAGATTGAAGAGAATGAGCAGAGCTTGCGTGCTGCTATCGAGTCAACGCTCGGAATAGCTGCAAAGGTTAAACTCGTTGAGCCGAAATCTATCCCGAGAAGCGAAGGAAAAGCAGTTCGGGTTATAGATAATAGAAAAAAATAGGAGGTATTGATTATGTTAATGGAGCAACTTTCAGTATTTGTTGAAAACGAAAAGGGCAGACTTATTGAGATAACAAGAACACTCAGAGATGCGGATATTGATATTAAAGCACTTTCGCTTGCTGACACTGCGGACTTTGGTATTTTAAGGTTAATTGTCGACAATCCGCAAAAAGCCTGCGAGGCACTTAAAGAAGATGGGCATACCGTTTCGATAACAAAGGTAATAGCTGTTGGGGTGCAGGATAATCCAGGCGGACTCTGCAAGGCGCTTGAAACTTTATCGGACGCTGGTATTAACGTCGATTACCTCTATGCTTATGTTTCAAGAAATAGAAATCACGCATACGTGATACTTCGTGTTGAGGACAACGAAAAAGCAATTGAGTGTTTGACAACAGCTGGAATAAGAATACTCAAAAAAGACGATATTTAATCTGTTTTACCAATTTTTTTGGAAATAGGGCGCCCGCCCACAGCGGCGACTTTATAGTCGCCGGCTCTGCTATGCAGAGCACCATACATTTTATGTATGGGCTGTGGGCGGGCGCTTTTGCGGAGTAGAATACTTTTCAGAAAACAAGAATATAAATAATCTTCGCTTCGCTATGATTATTTATAAACTCATCTTGTAGTATTGTAGGGAATGCACTGTGTGCATTCCGAAAAAATTGAAGTAACCTGTGAAAAAGGTCTGT